>NZ_JADPKD010000085.1:0-45903 GCF_023073735.1 Bradyrhizobium sp. 160 | reverse complement strand
TCATGACGTCGCGCGCAGCGTCCGTCAAGGATGGCCGTCGCTCGCTCGAACCTCACGTGGTCTGTTGCCAGGCCACGCCTTGACGGACGCGAGCACGGCGTCATCATGGCAGGCGCAGACCATCCGGGCGGAGCAAAAAACTGCCGTCACTTAATGGTTGCTACGGGATCAACGGTGTTGAGAGAACCTACCGCTTCTCCGGCGGCACCTCGCGTATCCTCGCGCAATGCGCAGCGACATCCTCCAGGCTGTACTTCAGATGCACCCGCTTCTCGGAGGGCGCCTGCCTGGTCGTGCAGACGCCCGGCCGCCATTCTTGCGTGGGGCGGATCGGGCGCGGGGCAAAGCCGCCGCCGCAGTTCGGGCAGACATTGAAGAGCCTGGTCTCGACGCATTGTGCGCAGAAGGTGCATTCATAGGAGCAGATCCGCGCGTCGATTGCATTCGGCGGCAGGTCGCGGTCGCAATATTCGCAGTTCGGTCGAAGCTGGAGGGCCATGGTCGAATCTCCGCGGATTGGCCTCAATCATCGCAGATCCCATGCCTAGCGCGAATGTCGGATTTCCCTCGATTTCAGCCCGGCTTGATCTCCTTGAGCGGCAGCCGCGTGCTCTCCTTCAGCCTGTCGAGCACGATCGAGGAGCGTACATGCGCCACGCTCTGATGCGGCATTAGGACGTCGTTGACGAGGTTGGAGAGACCCTTGAGGTCACGCAGCACGGCTTTCAGCACATAGTCGGCATCGCCGGTGAGCGAATAGGCCTCCTGGATTTCGTCGATTCGATTGACCAGCGCGCGAAAGCGCTTGGCATTGTCCGGCGAGTGCGTCGCCAGCGTCACCTGGATGAAGGCGACCACGCCGAAGCCGAGCGTCTCGCTGGAGAGATCAGCGTGGTAGCCCGCGATCACCTTCTCCTCTTCAAGCCGCATCCGACGCCGCGAGCATTGCGAGGCAGAGAGGCCAGCGAAGTCGGCGAGCTCCTGGTTGGTGAGGCGGCCATCGTCCTGGAGTGCGTCGAGAATCCTGAGGTCGAAGGCATCAACTGAGATCATGCGTATTTCGCCCATTCTGTGCATGGATCGTGTGTAAGATAGCGATTTAGCGGCGCATTTGCACGCTCATTGCGCGCTGCATGAAGGATAGTTCTGCCAGCAGCAATTTGGGAGAACACCATGGGTCCGTTTCCGCACGATGCGCCGCCGGCCAGGATCAGCGCCGACAATCCGATGGGAACCGACGGGTTCGAGTTCGTCGAATATGCGCATCCCAACCCGGAAGAGTTGCATGCGCTGTTCAAACTGATGGGCTATACGGCCGTGGCGCGCCACAAGGCGAAGAAGATCACGGTCTATCGCCAAGGCGACATCAATTATCTCGTCAACGAAGAGCCCGGCACGCATGGCTACGACTTCGTCGCCGCGCACGGCCCCTGTGCGCCGTCGATGGCGTTCCGTGTTGTCGATGCGAAAGCGGCCTATGATCGCGCGATCGCGCTCGGTGCCGAGCCGGCCGACGTATTGTCGTCGCAAAAGACGCTCGACGTCCCCGCCATCAAGGGTATTGGCGGCAGCCTGCTGTATCTGGTCGATCGCTATGGGGACAACGGCTCGGCCTATGATGCCGAGTTCGAATGGTTAGGGGCGCGCGATCCGCGGCCGTTCGGCGCGGGCCTGTTCTATCTCGACCATCTCACCCACAACGTCCATCGCGGCCGCATGGATGTTTGGGCCGGCTTCTACGAAAAGCTGTTCAACTTCCGCCAGATCCGCTTCTTCGACATCGAGGGCCGCGCCTCGGGCCTGTTCTCGCGCGCATTGACCAGCCCGGATGGCAAGATCCGGATTCCGATCAACGAGGATGCCGGCGATTCCGGCCAGATCGAGGAATATCTGAAGACCTATCGCGGCGAAGGTATCCAGCACATCGCCTGCGGCTGCCGCGACATCTATCAAACCATCGAAGGCCTGCGCCAGGCCGGCCTGCCCTTCATGCCGTCTCCGCCCGATACCTATTTCGAGAAGATTGACGCGCGCCTGCCCAAACACGGCGAGGACGTCGCACGTCTCAAGACCAACGGCATTTTGATCGACGGCGAGGGTGTGGTCGATGGCGGTCAGACCAAGGTGCTGCTGCAAATCTTCTCGGCCAACGCGATCGGGCCGATCTTTTTCGAGTTCATCCAGCGCAAGGGCGACGATGGATTCGGCGAGGGCAATTTCAAGGCTCTGTTCGAATCGATCGAGGAGGATCAGATCCGGCGCGGGGTGTTGAAGGTGGACAGCGCGGCATAGCTCGGTGCCGCAGGGTGGGCAAGCGTAAGCGTGCCCACCAGTTCTGTTGCAATCTCCGAGAGATGCTCGGCACGGCGCTATGCGCCTTTTCTCACCCAACGGATTCGTGCGCTGAGGCTACTTCGCTGCCTTCCACGCCTTCGTGACCGCACCGATCTCCGCCGCTTCCGGCTCGCGGACCGTGGACGGTGTGCGCGAGAAGCGCGGCGCGGGCGCGGGCTGCTTCACGCCGTGGCGCTCGATGAAGACGTTGCGGGCGACCATGTGCGGATGCCGTGTCGCCTCCGACATGGTCAGCACCGGCGCGAAGCAGATGTCGGTGCCTTCCATGATCTTGCACCACTCTTCGCGCGTCTTGCTCTTGAACACCGCCTTCAGCTTCTCCTTCAGCGCCGGCCAGGCGTTCCGATCCATCTGCGCGTCGAAATCGGCGTCGGTCAGGCCCGCGTGCTGGCGCAGCAGCGCGTAGAATTGCGGCTCGATCGAGCCGATCGAGACGAAATGGCCGCAGGCGCATTCGTAGACGCCGTAGAAATGCGCGCCGCCATCGAGGAAGTTCTGGTCGCGCTCCTCGGTCCAGCGTCCCATCGTGGTCATGTCGAAGAAGAACGACATCAGCGACGCCGCGCCGTCGCACATCGCGGCATCGACCACCTGGCCCTTGCCTGATCGCTGCGCCTCCAGCAGTGCCGCCAGCACGCCGACGACGAGATAAAGCGCGCCGCCGCCGAAATCGCCGACCAGGTTGAGCGGCGGCACCGGTGCCTCTTTGGTGCCGATCGCGGCGAGCGCTCCGGTGATGGAGATGTAATTGATGTCGTGGCCGGCGGCGTTGGCAAGCGGGCCTTCCTGGCCCCAGCCGGTCATGCGGCCATAGACCAGCTTGGGATTGTGCGCGAGCACCACGTCCGGCCCGAGCCCGAGCCGCTCCATCACGCCGGGACGGAAGCCTTCGACCAGCGCATCGGCGCTGGCCAGCAGGTCGAGCACTTGCGCGATCGCCGCCTTGTCCTTGAGGTCGAGCTCGATCACCTTGCGGCCGCGGCCCGCCACCGACTTCATGCTCTTGCTCGCGCCGACGCGATCGAGCGTGACGACGTCGGCGCCCATGTCGGCCAGCATCATGCAGGCGAACGGGCCGGGTCCGATGCCGGCGAATTCGACGATGCGAAAGCCCGACAGCGGGCCGGAGGTGCGGACGGAGGAGTTTTGGGCTGGTTTGTCGAGCACGTTGTTGTTTCCTCGGGTCGCAGCGCGCGTGCGCGATGAGCGCATTCGCCTGGACGTTTCCTTATCGAGTTAATTGGTCAATTAACTTTTCCCGCCTTACGCCGAACGAGGCAAGCGCTTTTCATGCATGGGCGCATAATAAAAGCGGCGCGCACCGAAGTGCGCGCCGCGGAAAATTTGCGTCGAGGCGCTGAAGCGCGAACATCACCCAGCCGCGGCCACCGCGCGCTGCGCCATTACCTTGACGAGGTTGGCCCGGTACTCGGCGGTGCCGTGGATGTCAGCCAGCAATCCGCTTGCAGAAATACTGACGCTGTCGAGCGCCGATGGCGACCAGTTCGCCTTCAGCGCGGCTTCGATTGCGGGCACGCGCATCACGCCAGACTGCGAGGCGCCGGTGGCGGCCACCCGAACCTCGCCGGACTTGGTCTGCGCGACGAACACACCGGTCAGTGCGAAGCGCGAGGCCGGGTGCCGCATTTTTTCGTAACCCGCTTTTGCCGGAACCGGGAACGACACCGCGGTGATGATCTCGCCGTCTTCGAGCGCCGTGGTGAACAGGCCCTGGAAGAAATCCTCCGCCGCAATCGATCGCTTATTGGTCTTTACGGTCGCGCCGAGCGCCAGCAGCGCGGCCGGAAAGTCTGCGGCAGGATCGTTGTTGGCAATCGAGCCGCCGATCGTGCCGCGATAGCGCACGGCAGGGTCGCCGAGCACCGAGGTGAGATAGGCAATCGCGGGGATCGCCTTCTTCACATCGGCATTCTGCATGATGTCGTAATAGGTCGTGGCGGCCTTGATTGTCAGCGTATCGCCTGACAGCTCGATGCCCTGCAACTCCTTGATCCTGCCGAGGTCGATCACGTCTGAGGGACTGGCAAGCCGCTGTTTCATGACCGGCAGCAATGTCTGTCCGCCGGCGAGAAATTTCGCATCGCTGCTCTTGCCGAACAGGCTCACGGCTTCTTCGACCGAGGAAGCCCGATGATAAGTGGTCTGGTACATCTTTGTTCCTCCCTCTTAAGCCGCGTGGATCGTGCGCCACACCCTGTCCGGGGTTGCGGGCATTTCCAGATTGTTCTTGCCGATCGCATCCGTGATCGCGTTGATCACGGCCGCAGAAGCGCCGATCGCGCCGGCCTCGCCGCAACCCTTGATGCCCAGGGGATTGCCCGGGCATAGCGTCGTGGTGTGGGAGAGATTGAACGAGGGCAGATCGTCGGCGCGCGGCATGGAGTAATCCATGAACGAGGCCGTGACCGGCTGGCCGTTGGCATCGTAGATCGCGTGCTCGAGCAGCGCCTGCCCGATGCCTTGGGCGAGTCCACCATGAACCTGTCCCTCGACGATCATCGGGTTGATCAGCCGGCCGAAATCGTCCGCCGCGACGAAGTTGACGAAGGACGTCTTGCCGGTGCCGGGATCGACCTCGAGCTCGCAGATATAGGCGCCGGCCGGGAAGGTGAAGTTAGTCGGGTCGTAGAAGGCGCTTTCCTTCAGGCCGGGCTCCATTCCTTCAGGCAGATTGTGCGCGGTGTAGGCCGCGAGCGCGACCATCGGGAAGGCGATCGCCTTGTCGGTGCCGGTGACCTTGAACTCGCCGTTCTCGATGACGATGTCGGCCTCAGAAGCCTCCAGCGCATGCGCGGCAATCTTCTTGGCTTTGGATTCCATCTTCTCCATCGCCTTCAGGATCGCAGTGAGACCTACGGCAGCCGAGCGCGAGCCATAGGTGCCCATGCCGAACTGCACCTTGTCGGTGTCGCCATGGACGATCGAGACCTGGCTGATGGGAACGCCCAAGCGATCGGCGACGAGCTGGCAGAAGGTGGTCTCGTGACCCTGGCCGTGGCTGTGCGAGCCGGTCAGGATCTCGATGGTGCCGACTGGGTTGACGCGCACCTCAGCCGATTCCCACAGGCCGACGCCGGCACCCAGGCTGCCGACGGCCTTTGACGGCGCGATGCCGCAGGCCTCGATGTAGCAGGATACGCCGATGCCGCGCAGCTTGCCTTGTGCCTTTGCTTGTGCCTTGCGGGCAGGGAAGCCGGCATAGTCGATCGCCTTCATCGCCGCATCGAGCGAAGCGTTAAAGTCGCCGGTGTCATAGGCCATGATGACAGGCGTCTGGTGCGGAAACTGAGTGATGAAATTGGTCCGGCGCAGTGCGGCCGGATCGACGTTCAGCTGGCGCGCCGCCGTTTCCATCAGCCGCTCGAGCAGATAGCTGGCCTCGGGGCGGCCGGCGCCGCGATAGGCGTCGACCGGCGTGGTGTTGGTGTAGACCCCGATCACCTCGGCATGGATCGCCGGGATGTTGTACTGGCCGGACAGCAGCGTTGCGTAGAGATAGGTCGGCACCGACGACGAGAACAGCGACATGTAGGCGCCGAAATTGGCGTAGGTCTTCACTTTCAACCCGGTGATCTTGTTGTTGGCGTCGAAGGCCATCTCGGCATGGGTCACGTGGTCACGGCCATGCGCGTCGGTGAGGAAGGCCTCGGTGCGGTCGCCGGTCCATTTCACGGGACGGCCGACCTTCTTGGAGGCCCACAGCGCCACCATCTCTTCGGGATAGATGAAGATCTTCGAGCCAAAGCCGCCGCCGACGTCGGGCGCGATCACGCGCAACTTGTGCTCGGGGGCGATGTTGTAGAACGCCGACAGCACGAGGCGGGCGACGTGCGGGTTCTGCGACGTCGTGTAGAGCGTGAAATGCTCCTCCGCCGCGTCGTAATCGGCGATCGCCGCGCGCGGCTCCATGGCGTTGGGCGCGAGGCGGTTGTTGGTGACGTCGAGCTTGACCACATTGGCGGCCTTCGAGAAGGCTGCATCCACCGCACTCTCGTCGCCGATCACCCAGTCGTAGACCTGGTTGCCGGGGGCTTCGGGGTGAAGCTGCGGTGCTCCGGGCTTGATGGCGGCGTGCATGTCGGCGACCGCCGGAAGCTCCTCATAATCCACCACCACGGCCTCCGCCGCGTCGCGCGCCAGATTCTTGCTCTCGGCGATCACGACAGCGACGGCCTGTCCAACGAAGCGCACCGTCTCCGGCGCCATCGCCGGCCATGCACCCATCTTCATCGGGCTGCCGTCCTTGGAGGTGATGGCCCAGCCGCAGATCAGGTTGCCGACCTTGTCGTCGACGAGCTGCTGTCCCGTGAGCACCGCGACAACGCCCGGCATCTTCAGCGCGGCGGAAGAGTCGATCCCCTTCACCTTGGCGTGCGCGTGCGGACTTCTGATGAAATACGCATGGGTCATGCCCTGCAATTTGATATCATCGACGTAGCGGCCCTTGCCCGTAATGAAACGCTTGTCTTCCTTGCGCAGCACGCGTGCGCCGATGCCTTCAACACCCATGTCTGGTCCTCCCGACCGGAATTTGTTGACCCGCGCTTTCCATCGAAAGCGCCAGTGATTTTCTTGTTCGCTGCGGCCTTTACTCGGCCGCCTCCGCAACCTTCATGCGACCGGCCGCATCCAGCACGGCCTTGACGATGTTGTGGTAGCCAGTGCAGCGGCAGATATTGCCCTCGAGCTCCTGACGCACGGTGGCCTCGTCGAGCTGGCCCCCGTGGCGCTGCACGATGTCGATCGCCGACATGATCATGCCTGGCGTGCAATAGCCGCATTGCAGGCCGTGATTGTCGCGGAAAGCGGCCTGCATCGGATGCAGTTCGTCGCCCTTTGCGATGCCTTCGATCGTGGTGACGCTCGCGCCGTCTGCCTGTCCCGCCAGCATGGTGCAGGATTTCACCGCACGGCCATCCATGTGGACGACGCAGGCGCCGCACTGGCTGGTGTCGCAGCCGACATGGGTGCCGGTGAGGTTGAGGTGGTCGCGCAGCAGCTGGACCAGCAGCGTGCGGTCCTCGACGTCAACGGCAACGGCGTTGCCGTTGACCGTCAGTTTGACAGTAGACACGGTGAAGTCCTCCCGGGATTGATTTTGATTGTTTCCAATTAGAGACCGGCGACCCGGAACTTTGCAACTGGGATTTTGGTCGCCGGCGTCATGGAAAAGTCATTGATCCAGAAGGGCGTGCAATGATTTGCCAGCGAGCCGCTGGACTCGGACGGCGCGGCCCTCTGACCATGGGATGCCAGCTGTCGTCTTTTTGTAGCCGGTCAGCTTTGGCCCGATGACCTCGGAATCGGGAGATGCACTGAGTTTACCGCCCCTTATCGATTGTGCCTTAGTTTTGCGCGTCCAGGTCTGGGGCGGGGCGCCTCCGGGTCGCGGCTGAATGAAAATGGGGGTGGGAATGTCCGGGCGTATCGGGTCGCCGTCGAAGCGAACACTAATTCCGGCTCTCAGGTTCCGTACCAAGATCATCCTGGGCTTTGCCGCAGTGCTGGTGATCTCCGCCGGCAGCATGGCCTTCTCATATTTCGGCTTTGAGCGGGTTTCCTCCGGGGTCGGATCCTACCGCACCAGCGTTTCCGAAGCCGACCTTGCCCGCAACATCGACCGCGAGCTGCTCGCCTATCGTTCGGCTGCCCGCTACTTTGTCGTTACCGGCAAGGAGGACGACGCCAAGGCGGCGCTGGAGGCAGAAGCCAGCCTCAAGAGCGCGATCGACCTGGCCATCAAGAGCGCCAAGAAGCCGGCGCGGCAAGAGGGCCTCAACAAGCTCGCCAAGGAGTTTTCCAACTTCTCCGCGACGTTTGCCAAGATCCTGCAGGCCAAGCTTGACAGCGTGCTGCTGGTCCAGAACCAGCTCCAGCGCAACGCCAATCTCCTGAAATACAAGCTCGATGACATCGGCAACAACGCCTCCGACGCGGAGGCGCAGGCGATCGAGTTCGGCACCAAGCAGGTCAATGCCCAGTTCCAGACCGCAAGCTCCGCCGCGAGCAATTTCATCCTCAATTCCGACCAGGCGGTCGCGGCAAGCGCGCTGGCGCGGCTGAAATTCGTCGAGAACTCACTCGGTGCAATCTATTCCATGGACGACAAGATCGTCGCCGGGCTGAAGGACGCCAAGGCGCTGCTGGGGGCTTATCGGGAAGCGCTGGAGAAGCTGATCGCCAACGCCAAGCTGGTCGATGAGCTCGTGACCGAAATGAGCGGCTCGGCCGGCGCCATCCTTCAGGGCGCCACCGCCATGAAGGCGGACCTCATCGCCGAACAGCAGCGGCTGGAGGCGGAGTCGGAGGCGACCATCGGGCAGACCGAGCAACTGGTGCTGATGCTCGCCGTCGGCGGCACGCTGCTGGGTGCGGTCCTCGCCTTCCTGCTCGGTACCGGCATCTCGCGTCCGATGATTGCGATGTGCAAGGCGATGCGGGAGCTGGCCTCGGGCAATTTCGACGTGGTGCTGCCGGGTCTTGGTCGCAAGGACGAGATCGGCGAGATGGCCGGGGCGGTCGAGGAGTTCAAGGTTCAGGCGGTGGCCAAGGCCGAGCGCGATGCCGCCGCCAGCAAAGCCCAGAACCGGGAGCAGGCTGCAAGCCGGCGCGCCGAGCTGATCCGCTTCGCCGACGATTTCGAAAACGCGGTCGGCGCCATCGTCTCCAACGTCTCGGCCTCCGCCGTGCAACTGGAATCGGCAGCCTCCACGCTGACCCGCACCGCCGAGACCACGCAGAGCCTGTCGAGCCAGGTCGCCGGCGTCTCCGAGCAGGCGTCCTCCAACATGCAATCGGTCGCGACCGCGACCGAAGAGCTCTCGGCCTCGGTCGAGGAGATCGGCCGCCAGGTCCGCGATTCCAGCCGCATCGCCGAGGCCGCCGTGGTGCAGGCCAAGGAGACCGACGGCCGCATCGGCAAGCTGTCGCATGCCGCCCAGCAGATCGGCGAGGTCGTCAAGCTGATCACGGCGATTGCCGAGCAGACCAATCTTCTGGCGCTCAACGCCACCATCGAGGCGGCGCGCGCCGGGGAGGCCGGCCGCGGCTTTGCCGTGGTTGCGAGCGAAGTGAAGTCGCTGGCGAGCCAGACGGCGAAGGCGACCGATGAAATCTCCTCGCATATCACCGGCATGCAGGGCGCCACGGCCGAATCGGTTGCCGCGATCAAGGAGATCGGCGCGACCATCGGCCAGATCTCGTCGATCTCGACCTCGATCGCGAGCGCCGTCGAGCAGCAGGGTGCGGCGACGCAGGAGATCGCCCGCAGCGTCCAGACCGTCGCGCAGGGTACCCAGACCGCAGCCACCGATATCGGCGAGGTCAACCGCGGCGCCGCTGAAACCGGCTCGGCCTCGGAAGAGGTGCTGAACTCGGCCAAGACGCTGTCGAGCGAAAGCACCCGCCTGCGCGCCGAGCTCGACCGCTTCATGGCCAATATCCGCGCGGCGTAAGTTCGCTGCGCGTCAAGCCATTCTGCGGCCGAAGCCCACGCTGTCGCCTCACATTCGGCCCGTCGTCCCGATCGGCGCTCGGCTCATAACTATCCCCCGCGTCAGCTAACCGCCAGTTGCGGTGCCACAAATTTACCACAGCTTATCCTTTGCCCCGTAACGTGCCCAAGGGTCAGGAAGCGGGCTGCTTCCGGGCTGCGCCTGGTTTTCCGCGAATGGAATGGGGTGGGGGAATGTCGGTCAAGTCGAAGTCGAAACCATCGAAGCTGCCAACGCTGCGTTTTCGCGCAAAAATCATCCTCGGCTTCGTGGCGGTGCTAGCCATCCTCGCCGTCAGCATGGCTTTCGCCTATTTCGGCTTCGAGCGGATCGCAGGCGCCGTGGCCGCGTATCGGACCAGCGTATCGGAAGCCGATCTGGCGCGGACGGTCGATCGTGAACTGATCGTCTATCAGGGGCTGGCGCGGGCCTACACCCTGACCGGCGCCGCCGACGACGAGACCGCGGCCAAGGCCGCCGAAGAGAATCTGAGGGGCGCGATCGGCAAGTCGTTGTCCGCCACGACCGGCGCTGCGCGCCGCGAGCAGGTCGGCAAGCTCGAGGCCGAGTTCCAGCGCTTCACGAAGTTGTTCGGTGAGATCATCACCCTGACACGCGAAAACAACAAGATCGCGGCCGATGAGCTCAACGGCGTCGGCAACAAGATCCGCTTCAAGTTCGACGATCTCGGCGACACGGCGGCGCTGGCGGGTCTTGCATCCGTCCAGACCACAGCGAAGGACATCACCTCGCAATATCTGGCGGTCTCCACCTCGGTCAGTGCCTTCGTTGCCAAGCCGGAGCCGAAGACCGCCGATGGCGTGATCGCCCGCATCAAGTTCTTGGAGACCTTGCTGGTCTCGATCTACGCGAACGACCAGAAGATCACCGACCGCGTCACCGAGATCGGCAATCTCCTGAAGCAGTATCGCACCTCCTTCGTAAAGCTGACCGAAAACGTCAAGGTCATCGTCAAGCTGAATGGCGAGATGACCAAGACGGCCGCGTCCATCGTGAAACTCTCGGGCGAGCTGCGCTCCGATCTGACTGCCGACCAGCAGCGCATCGAGGCGAGCGCCAATGCGACGATCGGGGACACCGAGCGGCTGATGCTGATGATGGCGCTCGGTGGCCTTGCCATCGGTGCCGCGCTGGCCTTCCTGCTCGGCAACGGCATCTCGCGTCCGATGATCGCGATGTGCAAGGCGATGCGGGAGCTGGCCTCGGGCAATTTCGACGTGGTGCTGCCGGGTCTTGGTCGCAAGGACGAGATCGGCGAGATGGCCGGGGCGGTCGAGGAGTTCAAGGTTCAGGCGGTGGCCAAGGCCGAGCGCGATGCCGCCGCCAGCGAAGCCCAGAACCGGGAGCAGGCTGCAAGCCGGCGCGCCGAGCTGATCCGCTTCGCCGACGATTTCGAAAACGCGGTCGGCGCCATCGTCTCCAACGTCTCGGCCTCCGCCGTGCAACTGGAATCGGCAGCCTCCACGCTGACCCGCACCGCCGAGACCACGCAGAGCCTGTCGAGCCAGGTCGCCGGCGTCTCCGAGCAGGCCTCCTCCAACATGCAATCGGTCGCGACCGCGACCGAAGAGCTCTCGGCCTCGGTCGAGGAGATCGGCCGCCAGGTCCGCGATTCCAGCCGCATCGCCGAGGCCGCCGTGGTGCAGGCCAAGGAGACCGACGGCCGCATCGGCAAGCTGTCGCATGCCGCCCAGCAGATCGGCGAGGTCGTCAAGCTGATCACGGCGATTGCCGAGCAGACCAATCTTCTGGCGCTCAACGCCACCATCGAGGCGGCGCGCGCCGGGGAAGCGGGCCGCGGCTTTGCCGTGGTTGCGAGCGAAGTGAAGTCGCTGGCGAGCCAGACGGCGAAGGCGACCGATGAAATCTCCTCGCATATCACCGGCATGCAGGGCGCCACGGCCGAATCGGTTGCCGCGATCAAGGAGATCGGTGCGACCATCGGCCAGATCTCGTCGATCTCGACCTCGATCGCGAGCGCCGTCGAGCAGCAGGGTGCGGCGACGCAGGAGATCGCCCGCAGCGTCCAGACCGTCGCGCAGGGCACCCAGACCGCAGCCACCGATATCGGCGAGGTCAATCGCGGCGCCGCCCAGACCGGTTCGGCCTCGGAAGAGGTGCTGAACTCGGCCAAGACGCTGTCGAGCGAAAGCACCCGCCTGCGCGCCGAACTCGACCGCTTCATGGCCAATATCCGCGCGGCGTGACGCTCGGACCGCGCCACTGCGGAGCTCTGAAACTCACTCCTTCCCGAAAGCTCGCTTCAGCTCCACCTTTGCGCGCTCCAGTCGCGTGCGCTGCGTCTTCGGCAGCGTCTTGCCGGCGCGGTTGATATAGAACGTCAGCATCGACAGCGCAGAGCGATAGGCGCCGGTCTTGCGACGCGAGCTGTGCTCGGCCGAGCGCTTTAGGGAGCCCGCGATTTTCCTGGGGTCCTTGAGCTTGAACACACCGTGCTTGAGATCGAGCGCGTTGCTCTCCTTCGTCACACGTTGCGACCATCGCTTCGGTGCTGCGCGGCGGCTTGACCTCTTGCGTGTCGTGCTGGCCTTGCGGCGCGCGGTGCTGCGCGCGCCTGTCTTCCGCGAATGTGTCGTCTTTCTGACCTGAGCCATGCGTCAACTCCTTGCAGCTCCATCGGAAACGGATGTTCTTGGAGGCTGTTCCCAAGGGAACCCGACCTCATGGCAGACGTTGTCGCAGGCAGGCGGAATGCCGCACCCCCAATGATCGGATCGACCCCGTCCACGTCATGTGAACCGGGGCCGCTTCCATTGATCAGACGCAACAACGCGATGGAATTGCAGGAAAGCCCAGCGCTGAATTATGGACCTGCGATCTCGGCGGTGGCGACGGATCGCATCGTCGAGACCAGCATCCCCTCGCGGCTCGACGCGCTGCCGTGGAGCGGCTTTCACACGCGCGTCGTTCTCGCGCTCGGCATCACCTGGATCCTCGACGGACTCGAGGTGACTCTGGCCGGCGCGCTCTCGGGCGCACTGAAGCAGAGTCCCTCGCTGCATTTCTCAAATCTCGATCTCGGCATCGCTAATTCCGCCTATCTCGCCGGCGCGGTGCTGGGTGCGCTCGGCTTCGGCTGGCTCACCGATCGCATCGGCCGCAAGAAATTGTTCTTCATCACGCTTGCGCTCTACCTCTCGGCGACGGCTGCGACGGCTCTGTCATGGGATGTGGCGAGCTACGCGGTGTTCCGTTTCCTCACCGGTGCCGGTATCGGCGGCGAATATACCGCGATCAACTCAACCATCCAGGAGCTGGTGCCGGCGCGGTATCGCGGCTGGACCGATCTCGTGATCAACGGCAGCTTCTGGATCGGCGCTGCGATGGGCGCGGTGGCAGCCATCGTGCTGCTCGATCCTGCGGTGATGGGGCCCGACATGGGCTGGCGGCTCGCTTATCTGATCGGCGCGACGCTCGGCCTCGTCGTGCTATTGATGCGGATGTGGATTCCGGAGAGTCCGCGCTGGCTGATGATCCATGGCCGGCCCGATGAGGCTCATGCGATCGCCGATGAGATCGAGCGCTCGGTCATTGGACACGGCCAGGATACGAGCGACGGTCGCTTTACGAAGATCCGCCTGAGGATGCGCGATCACACGCCGATCGCCGAGGTCGTCCACACGCTGTTCTCGGTTTATCGCCAGCGCGCGCTGGTCGGCCTCGTGCTGATGAGCGCGCAGGCATTTTTCTACAACGCCATCTTCTTCACCTTCGCGCTGGTGCTGACCGATTTCTACGGCATCAGCGCCGATCACGTTGGCTGGTACCTGCTACCCTTCGCCGCCGGCAACTTCCTCGGCCCGCTGCTGCTCGGCCGGCTGTTCGATACGCTCGGCCGCCGCACCATGATCATGTTCACCTATGGCATGTCAGGCCTGCTGCTGGCGCTGTCAGGCTATCTGTTCTCGATCGGCGCGCTCAGCGCGCAGGGGCAGACCGTCGCCTGGATGGTGATCTTCTTCTTCGCCTCGCCCGCCGCGAGCGCGGCCTATCTCACCGTCAGCGAGAACTTTCCGTTGGAGGTTCGCGCGCTGGCGATCGCGGTATTCTATGCCGTCGGCACGGGCATCGGCGGCGTGATCGGGCCGGCGCTGTTCGGCGTTCTGATCGACACGGGATCGCGCACCAGCGTATTCGCCGGCTATTTGCTGGGGGCAGCCCTGATGATCGCGGCTGCGATCGTGGCGTGGCGCTATGCCGTCTCGGCGGAGCGCAAATCGCTCGAACAAATCGCGCGGCCGCTTGCCTTTATGGAGTAGACTATGAAATCGGAACTGGCGGAAATGGCATTGGACGAGAAGCTCACCATCCCTGGTGACGACGAGACGCCCGAAACGGTGCCGGTGCCGCACGCGCTCGTGCCGCATCTGAACGAGACCGCGATCCTGCTCGATATCGACGGCACGCTGCTCGACCTGATGCCGACGCCGCGCGAGGTGTGGGTGCCGCCGGGCCTTTCGGACACACTCAACCGTTTGGTCGAATGTACGTCAGGCGCGCTGGCGCTGGTCAGCGGCCGCTCACTCAACGATATCGATCTGATTTTCGCGCCCGACGTGTTTTGCGCCGTCGCCGGTCATGGCGCCGAGATGCGGCTGTCTGCGGACAATGAAGCTGATGCCGTGCATGCGCCGCCGCTGGACAAGGAGCTGAAGCGGCGGCTGGCTGCGATTGCCAAGCTCAGCCCGGGCATTCTGCTCGAGGACAAGGGCTACTCGCTGGCGCTGCATTACCGCCTGGCGCCGCATGCGGAGAAGGCGATCTACGAATCCGTGTCGCTGATCCGCGCGGACCTGCCCAGTGCGCCGATCGAGGTGCTGCCTGGCAAGTTCGTCTGCGAGATCAAGCATTCAGGCTTCACCAAGGCGAGCGGCGTGCGCGAGTTGATGAAGCACGAGCCCTTCAGGGGGCGTCGTCCACTGTTCATCGGTGACGACGTCACGGATGAGACCGTGTTCGCGATCATGCCTGATATGAACGGGCTCGCCTTCTCGGTCGGCCGCCGCGCCATGGGTGTGAATGGTCACTTCGATGCGCCGAGCGATGTGCGCGCGTTCCTTGCGCACCTGCTCGATCCGAGGTGAAACAAAGGCAGCGCCACTTCGCAAACACAATGTCCGACACGCTGTCGTGGCGTATCGCAATGCATCCTGCGCAATTCCGGGCGCACGAACTCTCTTTGCGGTGAAATCCTTGGTTCCGCGAGCGAAACCAGTTCCAACGCGCACGCCTGATTTTGGTTTCAATTCGTTGAAACGATGATCAGGAACCATATTGATGAACGGCAGTTAAACGGGTGGAATGAAACAGGAGGGGACGACCTGTGAACTTAGTCGTCGTTTCAAATCGCGTCGCGCGCGGCAAACCCAATGAACCCATGACGGGGGGCCTCGCGGCGGCCTTGCTGCCGGTCGTGGAACATTCGGGAGCTATTTGGGTGGGTTCTTCAGGCCGCGTGCGCGATGGCCATCAGAAGGAACCGTTCGCGGAGATCGAAGCGCTGGGGTCGGGCGCGATTGCGACGTTGGATCTGCCGGCGGCGCATTACGGCGGCTATTACGAAGGCTTTGCCAATTCGGCGTTGTGGCCGGCACTGCATTCGCGCAGCGATCTGATCCGCGTCTCGCGCGAGGATTATGTCAGCTATCGCGAGGTCAACGCTTTCATGGCGCGCGCCTTGATGCGCTTCCGAAAAGCAAAAACTGCGTTCTGGGTGCAGGATTATCACTTCCTTGCGCTCGGTGCGGAATTGCGCGATCTCGGCGTCGATGATCCGATCGGTTTCTTCCTTCATACGCCGTGGCCGGTCGCCGCGGTGATGCAGGGCGTGCCCAATCATCGCGAGCTGATCACCGCGATGCTGGCCTACGATCTGCTCGGCTTCCAGACCAATGAGGATTGCCAGAACTTCCTCGGTTATGTCGGCGGTGAGCTCGGCCTCGCCGTCGAGGACGGCGTTGCGATCTCTCAGCATGGCCGCACCCGCTGTGAAGTGTTTCCGATCGGCATCGATGCGGAAAAGTTCGCAGCTTATGCCGCGAAATCGGTCTCGCATCCTGACGTGTCGCGGCTGCGGCGCAGCCTCAACGGCGAGCGCCTCGCGATCGGCGTCGACCGCCTCGATTATTCGAAAGGCCTCGTGAACCGCATCAGCGCGTTCGACCGGCTCTGGACCGAGCAGCCGCAGCTTGCGCGCAGCATCTCGCTGCTCCAGATCGCGAATCCCTCGCGGGGTGGCATCGAGGCCTATGGCAACCTCCAGAACGAGGTCGCTCGCCTCGTCACCGACGTCAACGGTCGCCACGGCGAAGTGGACTGGACGCCGATCCGCTACCTCAACAAGGGCTTCAGCCAGGCCGTGCTCGCAGGCCTCTACCGCACCGCGCAGATCGGCGTGGTAACGCCGCTGCATGACGGCATGAACCTCGTCGCCAAGGAATATGTGGCCGCGCAAAACCCGGCCGATCCGGGCGTGCTGGTGCTGTCGAAGTTCGCGGGCGCGGCCAACGAGCTTGACAGCGCCTTGCTGGTCAATCCGCACGACATCGACGGCATGGCGCGCGCGATCGCGGTCGCGGCCTCAATGGCGCTCACCGAGCGCAAGATGCGCTGGGACGCGATGATGAAGAAGCTGCGCGGCCACACCATCCAGCAATGGTCCGCTGATTTCGTCGCTGAGCTCGAGAAGTGCCGGACGGAGAAGGCCGCCGTCGCGCCGCTTGCCGCGCAACCGCCGCAGGCGCTACGTTGGCTGAAGTCGGCGATCTCAGGCGTGCGGTTGATCTAAGGTCTCGCGTCAGGCCGGGCTTGTCCCGGCCATCCACGCCTCACGCCTCGCCTTAGGAACGTGAATGCCCGGGACAAGCCCGGGCATGACGGTGCACTGCGAGGGCGGCCCGCCGCGTCAATTAGCAACGCGTCAATAACAATACGACACGCCATCCAGAATCGCGCACTGCCGCTTGTTCGGCGCGTTCGGATCATCCATCGGCGCCATACCCTTACCCTGGCCGACGAACACGCCTGGCCCGACATGCACCGAACTTTTGTTGCCGATGATCACGCTCGGATGCGGCGCGGCGCTCGAGCGCGTGCCGTCCGGCCAGATGATGGCATCGCCCGACAGCATTCCGCGCCGCCCGTCGTCGCAGCTCACATGGACGCCCTGCCGCGTGCAGACCTGCGCCAGGGCCGGCGTGGCGAGGGCGGTACCCAAGGCCGAAATCAGACTCAGCGCGGTGATGGTCCTGCAGATGGTCATGGCGTCCCTGGCATGTCTGGCGTCCTCACGTGAATCGTCGCCCCAAACCCACCGCTGGTTCAGTCGACCGGCGCGTCAGGACATTGGCCGGCGCGAGATATTCTCTCGTAAATCCAATATGTTGCGGAAAATTCATCCGATTTTAGCGCGATCCCTTGCAAAATCCTCGGCGCCCCTTCAAGAGAGGGCGCTCCGGAGAGATGGCCGAGTGGCTTAAGGCGCACGCTTGGAAAGCGTGTGTGCGGGAAACCGTACCGTGGGTTCGAATCCCACTCTCTCCGCCATTTCATCATCCCGCCAGCTTCCATCTCCCGTCTCCGGCCCGCTTCAGCACGGGATCGCTCACCCGCACGTGCTCGGCGAGGAAATCGATGAACGCACGGACGCGTGCCGGGAGCGGCGCGGTGTGGCCGACATAGACGGCGTGGATGTCTTCGCGGTCGCCGGGATTGTGGCTTTGCAGCACCGGGACGAGGCGGCCCGATTCGATGTCGGGGCCGATGTGGAAGAGGGCAAGGCGCGCGAGGCCGACGCCGCCGAGCGCAAGGCGGCGCGCGGCTTCGCCGTCGCTGGCGCGCGCGACGGGAGGTGGCACCGCTTCTTCGGTGTGGTCGCCGCGCTTGAATGGCCAGCCCCGGATACTGCGCGGAAACGTCCAACCGATGCCGCGGTGATCAGCGAGATCGGCCGGCGTCCTCGGCGTGCCGCAACGTGCGAGATAGTCCGGCGCGCCGACCACGACCATGCGGCTGGTGCCGAGTTTTCGGGCGACGAGACGTGATGCACGCAATGGCCCGACCCGGATCGCGACGTCGGCGCGCTCCTGCATCAGATCGATGACCGTATCCGTGAGCACGAGATCGAGCGTGACGTCGGGATGCTCTTCCAGGAACCGCGGGATCAGTGGCATCACATGCAGCATGCCGAATGGAATGTTGCTGTTCACCGTGAGGCGGCCGCGCGGGGTCGCACCGGAGGCCGCCTCGCGCTCGGCTTCCTCCATCTCTGCGAGGATGCGCACGGCCCGTTGGTAGAACGCCTGCCCTTCTTCGGTCAGGGTCAGCTTGCGTGTGGTGCGGTTGACGAGGCGCGAGCCGAGCCGTGCCTCCAGCCGTGAGATCAGCTTGCTCACGCCCGATGGCGTCAGGCGCAGTTTTCGACCGGCCTGGGTGAATCCGCCGAGGTCGACGACGCGGACGAAGACCTCCATCTCGGCGGAGCGGTTGGTGTCGAAACGGCTCATGTTGAATTCACGTCACAAATGATTGGATTGCGGCCATGCTAACGGTTTTGCCCACGCGCGGCTATCTGCGTGGCTCGTCTCATCCATCGGAGCCACGCATGCCTTCCGCCGTCCTTGCGCTCACCGCCGGTGCCTTTGGCATCGGCACCACCGAATTCATCATCATGGGCCTGTTGCTCCAGGTTGCCGCCGAGATGCACGTCTCGGTGCCCGTCGCGGGCCTGCTCATCTCCGGCTATGCGTTCGGCGTGTTCGTCGGCGCGCCGGTACTGACGCTCGCCACACGGCGTATGCCGCGGAAGACCGTGCTGCTCGCGCTGATGGCGATCTTCACGCTCGGCAATGCGGCCTGCGCACTGGCACCGAACTACGAATTGCTGATGGCCGCGCGCGTGTTGACTTCGCTTGCCCACGGTACCTTCTTCGGCGTCGGCTCGGTGGTGGCGACCAGCCTCGTCGCCGAGGACAAGCAGGCCTCGGCGATTGCCACCATGTTCATCGGCCTTACGGTCGCGACATTGCTGGGCGTGCCCTTCGGCGCCTGGTTCGGCCTGATGCTCGGCTGGCGCGCGGCGTTTTGGGCCGTGACGGTCATCGGTGTGATCGCCTTTGCCGTGGTTGCCGCGCTGGTGCCCGGGCATGTCGGCAATGGCGAAAAGCCGGTCTCGCTTGCCGAGGAAGTCTCGGTGCTCGGCCGCCCGCAGGTGCTGCTCGGCCTTGCTATGACGGTGTTCGGCTTTGCCGGCCTGTTCGTCGTCTTCACCTATATCCAGCCGATCCTGACGCGCTTCACCGGTTTTTCGGAGGCCGCGGTCTCACCGATCCTGCTGGTGTTCGGCGTCGGCCTCGCGATCGGCAACGTCGCCGGCGGCAAGCTCGCCGACCGTGGGCTCGCCGGCGCGCTGATCGGAACGCTCGCTGCGCTCGCCATCGTGCTTCTTGGCCTTGCCGCCGTGCTGTCGCTCAAGATCCCCGCGGTCGTGCTGATCCTGCTGCTCGGCATCGCCGCCTTTGCGACGGTCGCCCCGCTCCAGCTTCGCGTGCTGGAAGCGGCAGGCCCCGATGGCCGCACGCTTGCCTCCAGCCTCAACATCGCCGCGTTCAATCTCGGTAACGCTCTCGGCGCCTGGGCCGGCGGCGTCACCATCGATCGCGGGCTCGGCTTCTCGGCGCTGCCTCTGGTCGCAGCCGGCATCACCGCTGTCGGTCTCCTGCTGGCGCTGTGGAGCCTCCGGCTGGACCGCGCCCAGGCCGCCGTTGCGGCTTGCCCCGCGGAATAGCGCAGCGGTGCGTTCGCGGACAATTCGCCGCGTCGCGCCATCGCGCCATGCAGAAAACGCACCTGTACACGTCCTTTCGCCATTCGTAACGTCTACGGCGCAATTTCAGGAGATGCGACGTGGCGAAGGCGACGACCAAGAAGAAAACGGCTTCGAAGAAACCGGTAAAGACCTCCAGCAAGAAAAGCACAAGCCGCAAGGCCGTCGCTGCGAAGAAGACAAAGAAAGCCACGCGGCTCAAGCCGGCCTCATCGCGCCGTCCCAAGGGGCCGGCTTGGCAATGGTCGGCGGTCGAGACCGCGGCTGCGATCCGCTCCGGCGCAATCTCCGCCGTCGAGACGGTCGAAGCGCATCTCGAACGCATGCGCGCCGTCAATCCGAGGCTGAACGCCGTCGTCGTCGATCTCTCCGAAGAGGCGTTAAAAGCGGCGCATGCGGCCGACAGGCAGCGCGCGAAGGGCGGCGAGCTCGGCCTCCTGCATGGCGTGCCTGTAACCATCAAGGAAAATGTCGACTACGAAGGGCGGCCAAATTTCAACGGCGTTCCCGCCAACAAGGACCTCATCGCGCCGTCGGATTCCCCCGTGGTGCGCAACTTGAAAAAGGCCGGCGCGATCGTGATCGGGCTCACCAACACACCGGAATACTCCTTCCGCGGCTTCACCGACAATCCTCTGCACGGGCTGACGCTGAACCCCTGGGATCCGAACATCACCTGCGGCGGCTCCTCGGGCGGCGCAGGCTCGGCGGTGGCGGCCGGCATCGGCACCATCGCCCATGGCAACGACATCGGCGGCTCGCTGCGCTGGCCGGCGCATTGCAACGGTGTTGCCACCATCAAGCCGACGCAGGGACGGATCCCCGCTTTCAACGGAAGCGCCACCGCCGAGCGGCCGATGCTGGCGCATCTGATGTCGGCGCAGGGGCCGCTCGCCCGCCACGTCGCCGACGTTCGTCTCGCCCTGGAGGTGATGAGCCAACGCGATCCGCGCGATCCCTGGTGGGTGCCGGCGCCGCTCGTCGGGCCGAAGCCAAAGGGGCCGATCAAGGTTGCGCTGGCCAAGATCCCCGATGACATGGACGTTGAGCCGCAGGTTGCCGCGGCGCTGCGCCAGGCCGCGGATCATCTCGAGCGGTCCGGCTATCGCGTCAGCGAGGTCGAGGTGCCCGACATCAACGGCGTCTGGCAGACCTGGTGCGACATCATCACCAACGAGACCGTTGTGATGCAGGAAGCCAGCATGCTGAAGGTTACGTCCGAGGATTTTCACAAGGCCTGGGGCGGCATGAAGACCAAGGCCAACGTGCTCGATCTCAAAGCCTGGATGCAGGCGACGGCCGCGCGCAACGGCCACATCCGCGCCTGGCAATTGTTCTTTGAGGAGTATCCGGTCGTGCTGGCGCCGACCACGGTGAAGCCGACGCCGGGCCCGCGCGAGGATACCGTCAGCCCCGAGCGCGTGCGCGAGATCTTCTGGGGCGAGATCCGCTTCATCTCCGCGATTAACGTGCTGGGCCTGCCTGGCGCGGTAGTTCCGGTGGCAGTGCATGACGGCAGGCCGATCGGCGTGCAGCTCATTGCCGGGCGCTATCGCGAGGATCTCGCGCTCGATGCCGCGGCCGCGATCGAGAAGCGCGCCGGCGTGCTCGCTCATCGATTGTGGGAGACGATGGCCTGAAGCTAGGCAGGCTGTCGACGCGTTGACGGTGCACCCTTTGTCCCCTATGCGGTACGCAAAACCAAGGGAGAAGGGAAAAGTAACGCCGCTGGCGCGGCAACCTCGTCAATTCGTTAATCCAGTTTAACCCGAATTCTGGCCACATCGCCAACAAGCGTTAGGGTTACTTCCTCGATCTCTAGGCGAATTATTGTCCGCTTTACCACCCCCTTCTAACAGGAGGATGGCGGACAACGCACGCGCCTCATACAGGCCGATAAGTGCGGCCCGCTCCACGCGGAGGTGGCACGATGCGCAACGAGACGATCGCTATTCACGCCGGCTACGAACCGGAAGCCACAACGCACGCCGTCGCCGTGCCGATTTACCAGACCGCAGCCTATGCGTTCGACAGCGCCGATCATGGCGCGGCGCTCTTCAATCTCGAGGCCGAGGGCTTTCGTTACAGCCGCATCGCAAATCCGACCAGCGCGGTGCTGGAGAAGCGAATCGCTCAGCTCGAAGGCGGCGTCGGCGCGCTTGCGGTTGCGACCGGCCAGGCGGCGCTGCATTTCGCCTTTGTCAATGTCGCCGATCACGGCGGCAACATCGTCTCGGTGCCGCAGCTCTACGGCACCACACACACGCTGCTCTCCCACATCCTGCCGCGGCAGGGCATCACCGGCCGCTTCGCCGACAGCGATAAGCCCGAGGCGATCGAGAAACTGATCGACGAGAATACCCGTGCCGTATTCGCCGAGACCATCGGCAACCCCGCCGGCAATGTCTGCGACATCGAGGCGCTGGCGAAAATCGCGCATTCGCATGGCGTGCCGCTGATCGTCGACAACACGGTCGCGACCCCGATTCTGCTCAAGCCGTTCGACTACGGTGCCGATATTGCCGTGCATTCCCTGACCAAGTTCCTCGGTGGCCACGGCACCACGCTCGGCGGCGCCATCGTCGATTCCGGAAACTTCCCCTGGGGGAAACACGCCGACCGCTTCCCGGCTTACAACAAGCCGGATGCGTCCTATCATGGCCTCGTCTATGCCGAGCGGTTCGGCAGGACCGCCTACATCGAACGCGCGCGCAGCGTCTATCAGCGCACCATGGGTTCGGTGCTCTCGCCTTTCAATGCCTTCCTGCTGCTCCAGGGCATCGAAACCGTGGCGCTGCGCATGGAGCGCCACGTCGAGAACGCCCGCAAGGTCGCCGAATTCCTCCGTGGCGATCCGCGGGTGGCCTGGGTCAATTACACGGGCTTCCCGGACAGCCCCTATTATCCGCTGGTGCAGAAATATCTGAACGGCAACGCCTCTTCGCTGTTCACCTTCGGCATCAAGGGCGGCATGGAAGCCGGCAAGACCTTCTATGATGCGCTGAAGCTGATCACGCGCCTCGTCAATATCGGCGATGCCAAGTCGCTGGCCTGCCATCCGGCGTCGACGACGCACCGGCAGATGTCGGCAGAGCAGCAGCGCATAGCGGGCGTGCTGCCGGAGACGATCCGCCTGTCGATCGGCATCGAGCATTCCGCAGACATCATCGAGGACATCGACCAGGCGCTGGAAAAGGCTGTCCGTCGTCGCATCTGCAGGCCGCGGAGTAGGCGGCGGCGCCGATGACGATCTTGATCGACAGGGATCAAGTCATATCAAGCCCGGCCCTGGTGCCGGCCGAAGGTGATCTCGCGCGTGATCGCGGCGCCGAGCTGACCATCGGGCTGATCAACAACGTGCCGGACCCGGCGTTGAAGGCGACCGAGCGGCAGTTTATGAAGCTGCTCCAAGCGGCCGCAGGCTCGCGCCGCATCCGCTTTCACTGCTTCTCGCTTCCTTCGGTGAAGCGCTCGCCGGACGCCAAGTGGCATATCGAGAGCGAATATTCCGATCTTGCGGATCTCGGGCGCCGTCAATTCGATGGGCTGATCGTGACCGGCGCCGAGCCGGTCGCGCCCGAGCTCGACCAGGAGCCGTACTGGCGCGACCTGACCGAGCTGATCGACTGGGCCAAGGTCAACACGCGCTCGACGATCTGGTCGTGCCTCGCCGCGCATGCGGCGGTGCTGCATCTCGACCGTATCGAACGACGGCGGCTGCCGGCCAAATGTCACGGCATCTTCGACTGCGAAGCCGTGACGAACGATCCGCTGACGCGCGGTGCGCCTATGCCGCTCAAGGTCTCGCATTCGCGCCTGAACGAGATCGCCGAGAGCGAGCTCGTGCAAGCCGGGTACCGGGTGCTGACGCGCTCGGAAGAGGCCGGCGTCGACGTCTTTGTCCGCCAATATGCCAGCCGCTTCGTGTTCTTCCAGGGCCACCCGGAATATGACGCGCTGTCGCTCCAGCGCGAATATCTGCGCGACGTCGGTCGCTATCTCGCCCGTGAGCGCGAGAATTATCCGAACTTGCCCGTGAGTTATTTTGACGCAGCGACGGAAGAGAAGCTGGCCCGCTTCGAGAAACAGGCACGGCACCAGCGCCATCCCGCGCTCACCAACGAATTGCCTGCGCTGAATTTGCGCGTCGATATCGCCGCCGGTACCGCAGCGGCAGCGTTATTCCGGAACTGGCTGCAATATCTCGATACGGATGCCGACGTATCGGTCCCTGCGTGCTAGCCGAAGGGTGTTGGCTCCATGTTAGGATTACCCGAGCGTTAGGCTTGCCTCAACCAGCGCGCGAATGTTTCAGTAGCGCATACGGAATCACGGGAAACGCAGCGTGTGGTCGGCATTCCAGGGACGCGTGAGCAATCGGCTGGCTCGGCATTTCCGCGCCGCGCCGCACCGGTTGCCTGCGCGCGCGCCGATGGTGAGCTTCACCTTCGACGATGCCCCAGATAGCGCTGCAGGGGAGGGTGCCGAACTCCTGGAGCAACATGGCGGCCGCGGCACATTCTACCTCTCGGGCAGCCTGATCGATCAGCCGTCGGATCATTGGCAGGGCCTGTCGAACGACGCGATCGTGCGGCTTCACCGCGCCGGCCACGAGATTGCCTGCCACACCTTCTCGCACCAGAGCGCGGTCGATCTCGACGAAGCCGCCATGGAACGCGAGATCGAGCGCAATCGCGACCATTTCCGCAGCATCGATTCCTCGATCATGCTGGAGAACTTCGCCTATCCGTATGGTCTCGCCTCGGTTTGGCGCAAGCCGCAGCTTGCAAGAGCCTACCGTTCGGCGCGCGGCATCCTTCCCGGCGTCAATCACGGCGTCATCGACCTTCAGTTCCTGCGTGCTTCGCCCTTGATCGACCGCGACATCGATACGACAGGCATCGATCGCTATTTCGACGAGGCGGTCGCAAGCGGCGGATGGCTGATCTTGTACGGCCATGACGTCGCCGACCGGCCGAGCCCCTATGGTTGCACGCCGCATTTGATGCGCCATGCGCTGAAGGCGGCCGAGAAGCGCAGTGTACCGATCCTGACCGTCGCGGAGGCGCTGCGAAGGATCGGAGCATAGCGGCTGTTCTTCCCTTTTCCTCTTGTGGAGAAGGTGGCGCGAAGGGCCGCATGAGGGGTATGTCGCCGCGAAACAAGTCTCATCGAATGCGCGGTCAGAGACCCCTCACTATGCGGCGAGCCAGCCTCTCTCAAAAGCGGAGAGGGGAACACTATACCCTGCCGCGCAAACGGTCTTGCCATGCCCGCTCGGTCGTGCGACTGGCGTTGACCGAAAGCTCAATGTCCTCACGCCCATGTCCTCTCCTTCGACCGCTCCGCTGTCTGCTCCGGCCAACGGCCGCGACGCGCTGTCGGTCTTGCATTCGGTGTTCGGCCTGCCGGGGTTCCGCGGCGCGCAGGGTGAGATCATCCGGCACGTGACCGAAGGCGGCAATTGCCTTGTGCTGATGCCTACCGGCGGCGGCAAGTCGCTCTGCTATCAACTCCCCTCACTGCTGCGCGAAGGCTGCGGCATCGTGGTCTCGCCGCTGATCGCGCTGATGCGCGATCAGGTTGCGGGCCTGATCGAAGCAGGTGTGAACGCGGCCGCGCTGAACTCGTCCCTGACTCCGCACGAAGCCTCGGAGGTGGAGCGCCGCCTGATCGCGGGCGATCTCGACCTGCTCTATGTCGCGCCGGAACGGCTGGTGACGCCGCGCTGCCTGTCGATGCTGGCGCGGGCGAAGGTGGCGCTGTTCGCGATCGACGAGGCGCATTGCGTCTCGCAATGGGGCCACGACTTCCGGCCCGAATATGTCGGTCTGTCCGTCATCGCCGAGCGCTTTCCCGATGTCCCGCGCATCGCGCTGACCGCGACCGCCGACGATCTGACCCGCAAGGAAATCGTCGAGCGGCTTCAGCTTGCCGGGTCCCCGCAATTTATCTCCAGCTTCGACCGGCCCAACATCCGCTACGAGATCGTCGACAAGCGCAATGCGGTGTCTCAGCTGAAGGAGTTCATCCGCGAGCGCCACATGGGCGATGCCGGCGTGGTCTATTGCCTGTCCCGCAACCGCGTCGAGGAGGTCGCTGCCGCGCTTCAAGACGCAGGCATGGCCGCGCTGCCCTATCATGCCGGCCTCGACAGCAGCGTGCGCTCCCGGAATCAGGACCGCTTTCTCAACGAGGACGGCATCGTCATCGTCGCGACCATTGCGTTCGGCATGGGCATCGACAAGCCTGACGTGCGTTTCGTCGCCCATCTCGATCTGCCCAAAAGCATCGAAGCCTATTATCAGGAGACGGGGCGCGCCGGCCGTGACGGCAAGCCCTCCGCCGCCTGGATGGCCTACGGCCTCTCCGACATCGTGCAGCAGCGCCGCATGATCGACGAGTCGAACGCTTCCGACGAATTCAAGCGCGTCTCGATCGGTAAGCTCGACGCGCTGGTCGGCCTTGCCGAGACGCCGCATTGCCGGCGTCGGCGGCTGCTCGCCTATTTCGGCGAGATCGTGATGGCCGAGAGTTGCGGCAATTGCGACAATTGCCTGACGCCGCCGAAAATGCGTGACGGCAAGGTGCTGGCGCAGAAGCTGTTGTCCTGCGTCTACCGCACCGGCCAACGCTTCGGGGCAATGCATTTGATCGACGTGCTGGTCGGGCGCCTGACCGAGAAGGTGATGCAGTTCAGCCATGACAAGCTGTCGGTGTTCGGCATTGGCCGCGAGCTCAACGAAAAGCAGTGGCGCACGGTACTGCGGCAATTAGTGGCAATGGGGCATTTGCAGAGCGACAGCGAAGCATTCGGCGCGTTGAAGCTGACGGACTCTTCGCGGGGCGTGCTGCGCGGCGAAACGGAAGTGTGGCTGCGCGAGGAGGCGCCCGGCACCCGCATCCGTTCGAGACGGGTCAAATCGCGCCGCGGCGACCTCGCACCCGCGGCGAGCGCGCCGCAAGGCGACATCGATCCCGAATTGCGCGCGCGGCTGCGCTCCTGGCGTTCCGACGTCGCCCGCGAGCGCGGCGTGCCCGCCTATGTCGTGCTGCACGATGCCACCATCGACGGCATCGTTCGGGCCTGGCCGACGACGCTGGATGAACTCCGCAACGTGCCCGGGATCGGCGACAAGAAGCTCGAGCATTACGGCGACGAGCTGTTGCAGATCGTCAGGGCGAGCTAGCGAGTAGTCTTCGCCCAACGCGACCCTGTGGCTCTCGGTGCCGGATCTGTGCTCATGCTTGTCCGGACGACAGCCGTGTATGTGGCGGGATCTGCGCCACCTCACCCATTCCGGAACGCATAGGCATACCCGTTCAACGCGGGCGCGCCGCCGAGATGGGCGTACAGGATCTTCGCGCCCTTCTCGAAATAGCCCTTCTTCGCAAGGTCGATCAGGCCCTGCATCGACTTGCCCTCGTAGACGGGGTCGGTGATCATGCCTTCGAGCCGCGCGGTGAGGCGGATCGCTTCCTTGGTCTCTTCCGACGGCACGCCGTAGGCGGGATAGGCATAGTCCTCGATCAGCACGACGTCGTCGGGGACGAGCTCCTTGCCGAGCTCGACGAGCTTTGCGGTGTTCTGCGCAATCTCGAGCACCTGGGCTTTCGTCTGGCTAGGCGTGAACGACGCATCGATGCCGATCACCTTGCAGGCGCGGTCGTCGGCGGCGAAGCCGACCAGCATGCCGGCATGGGTCGAGCCGGTGACGGTGCAGACGACGATGTAGTCGAATTTGAAGCCGAGCTCCTTCTCCTGCTTGCGCACTTCCTCGGCGAAGCCGACATAGCCAAGGCCGCCGAATTTGTGCACGGAGGCGCCGGCCGGAATCGCGTAAGGCTTGCCACCCGCCGCCTTCACCTCCTCGATCGCCTGCTCCCAGCTCTTGCGGATGCCGATGTCGAAGCCGTCGTCGACCAGGCGCACGTCGGCACCCATGATGCGCGAGAGCATGATGTTGCCGACGCGGTCATAGACGGCGTCCTCGTGCGGTACCCACGCTTCCTGCACCAGACGGCACTTCATGCCGAGCTTGGCGGCGACCGCCGCGATCATGCGGGTGTGGTTGGATTGCACGCCGCCGATCGATACCAGCGTGTCGGCGTTGGAGGCGATCGCATCGGGAATGATGTATTCGAGCTTGCGCAGCTTGTTGCCGCCGTAGGCAAGGCCCGAATTGCAGTCCTCGCGCTTGGCGTAGACCTCGACTTGACCGCCGAGATATTTCGATAGCCGCTCAAGCTTCTCAATTGGCGTCGGACCGAAGGTGAGCGGATAGCGCGCGAATTTTTTCAGCATCATGGGTCATCCCGATTGGCATTGGGCTGGCCGCAGCGACTAGCACTTGCTGCAAGAAAGGTGCTCTCAAATACTGCACCAATCTTGCGCCGTTGCTTGCAAAAATGACATCAATTACGCCTATTTATGCCGTGATGACCGCTAAAGATGAGAGATTCTTCCATGCCTTCCCGGCTCGACCGTATCGACCTTAAAATATTGCGATTGCTTCAGAATAACGGCCGGCTCAGCAATGCCGAGCTGGCCGAAACCGTCGCGATCAGCCCCGCCACCTGCCATCGCCGCACCCAGCGCCTGTTCGAGGACGGCTTCATTGCGACTGTGCGCGCGATGGTGGCGCCGAAGAAGGTGGCCAAGGGCACGCTGGTGATGGTCGGCGTCGTGCTCGACCGCTCGACCCCGGAGAGTTTTGCCACTTTCGAGCAGGCGATTACAAAACTGAAATTCGTGCTCGATTGCCACCTCGTCGCCGGCGATTTCGACTATTTCCTCAAGATCCGTGTCGGCGACATGGAGGATTTCAACCGTATCCATGGCGAGCAGCTGATCGCGCTGCCCGGGGTGCGCCAGACCCGCACCTTCTTCGTGATGAAGGAAGTCGTCGACAACGCGCCGCTGGAGTTTTGAGCGCGCCCGTCACAGCAACTTCACTTGCCCTGCGCGCGCATGCAGGCGAGCTTCGCATCTTCTCAAAGAGGAGATCCCGCCGTGCGCCTTTCCATTCTCGATCCCAAGGATCTGGCCGACGAACAGAAGCCGCTTTATGACGACATGCGAGCCGGCATCAAGGACCATTTCAAGGGTTTTGTGAACATGCGCGACGACGGCGCGCTGCTGGGGCCGTGGAATCCCTGGCTGCGCGAGCCGCGCTTCGGCAAGCCGGTATGGGAGCTGGTCAAGGCGATCGCGTCGAACCCGCTGCTGCCGGCACCGGTGCGCGAGGTCGCCATCCTCGTCACCGGCTCGCATTTCCGCTCCGGATACGAACTCTACGCCCACGTGCTGGTCGCCGAGCAGCGCGGCTGTCCGACGAGAAGCTCGCGACCATCGTCGCTGGACAGCGGCCGGTCGATCTCACCAAGCAGGAAGCGGTCGCCTACGACATGGCCTCGGCGCTGGTCGGCGGCGGCGTGCTGCCGGAGCTGACCTGGCGCGCCGCCGTGAAGGAGTTCGGCGAGCACGGCGCAGCCGAGCTGTCTTATCTCGTCGGCGTCTACTGCATGGTCTCGGTCACGCTCAACACCTACGACGTGCCGGTGCCGGATTAGCCCCCGGATCGAACCGGGCGCGCGGCTCATCCCGGTGCGGCGATTTGGCGACAGAACCGGTGCGCTGGTCGCGCGTTCGAGCAAGTGGCGCCGTCGGCTGCTGGACCATCCGGATGCCGAACGCTATTTTGCTGCCGCCACGGCGACGCATTCGCCGGTTACGGCCGAACTAAACACTGCGCAGGACAATAGAGACATGAAAGCCATGAACACCTCACGCCGTATCCTGCTCACGGGTCTGGCTGGGCTTGCTATCGCTCCGACCGCGGTGGCCGCCGCGCCGAAGCCTGCCACCGAGGATACGACGGTCGCGGAAGAGCGCTATGCGCGCATGATCGCGGCCGCGCATGCACCCGACGTCAGCTGTGCACGACAGGCCGAACTTTACGCTGATGCACATTGGCCTGAATATGTCGTGGCAGCCAGGGCCGTGCTCGACGCGCGGGTGTGATTGGCGTTCTATCTCTCCACCGCTCGCCTGACCTGCTCGCCGATTTGCGACAGCACGAGCTGCGCCTGCGGCAGGATGGCGCCCATGGCGTGGAAATTGTGAATCATGCCGTCATGGCAGGTGTGCTCGACGACCACGCCCGCGGTCAGCAGCTTGCGCGCATAGGCATTGCCTTCGTCACGCATCGGGTCGAATTCGGCGGTATGGATGATCGCCATCGGCAGGCCCGCGAGCCGTGTCGCGCGTAGCGGCGAGATGCGGGGATCGGCGGCATCCAAGCCCTGAGGCAGATAGTCGGCGAGGTCGGCTTCCATGGTGGCGCGATCGATCAGGTGGCCCTCGGCGAACGCCTCGCGTGACGGCGAGATCTCCTCGAAATCCAGCACCGGGCAGATCAGGCATTGCGCGACGATGGAGAGGCCTGCGTTCTGCATCGCCTCCTGGCACACGATCGCAGCCAGCGTGGCGCCGGCGGAATCGCCGCCGACCACCAGCCGCTCCGCATCGATGCCGAGTGTTGGCGCTTCACGCGCGACCCACTCGGTGGCGGCGATCGCATCGTCGACGGCGGCAGGGAATTTGTGTTCGGGCGCGAGCCGGTAGTCGACCGAGACAAGGCGGCAGCCCGTCGCATGCGCCAGCGCCGCTGCGATGCGGTCGTGCGTGGCGATGCTGCCGGCGACGAGCCCGCCGCCGTGAAAGAACACGAATCCCGGCGTGCGTTCACCGGCACTTGCGGGCGCATAGAGGCGATAGGGCAGCTCGCCGCCAGGACCCGGCAGCCTGCCATTGGACGTCGTCACATCCGGCGCATCAGCGCGCGCGAACTGCATCAGTTTCGCGAGCGACTGCCGCCGTGCCTCGACGCTCGGCCGGCTTCGTGTCTGCGGCGCGGCGGCAGCCATCATGGTCAACAAACGTTTTGCGAGCGGATCGAGCGGCATGGATCTTTCATTCTCCGACAAGGGAAGAGGGTAACTGTCTTCCCGCAGGGAATCATTTAGAAATTGCGACCAATAGTGGCGCGTTAATGCGGCATCACGCCAGGGAGGCCGGTCATGGCCGAGATCAGGAAGCCCATCGAATATTCACCGAGCTGGACCTTCTTCGAGGGCAAATGGCAGGACGGCAATGTGCCGATCATGGGCCCGCGGACGCATGCGGCTTGGCTCGGCTCTGTCGTGTTCGACGGCGCGCGTGCGTTCGAGGGTGTGGCGCCCGATCTCGACCGCCACGTCGCCCGCGCCAATCAATCGGCGGTCAACTTTGGCCTCAAGCCGGTGGTCGATACCGACACCTGGCTCACGCTCGCGCGCGAGGGCATTGCGCGCTTTGCGGCCAACGCCGAGCTCTACATCCGTCCGATGTATTGGGCGCAGCACGGTTCGGGCGGCGGCGTGCTGTTCGATCCCGAGACTACCAATTGGTGCCTGTGCATCTACGAGGCGCCGATGCCAAAACCCGTCGGCAACGCCATCACGCTGTCGCCGTTTCGCAGGCCTACCGCCGAATGCGCGCCGGTCGAGGCCAAGGCCGCCTGCCTCTATCCGAACAATTCGCGCGCGCTCGCTGAGGCCGCCTCGCGCGGCTTCCAGAACGCGTTGATGCTCGACATGCTCGGCAATGTCGCCGAGTTCGGCAATTCCAACGTGTTCATGGCCAACGACGGCGTGGTCTACACCCCCGTGCCCAACGGAACGTTCCTCAACGGCATCACGCGCCAGCGCGTCATCAACCTGCTTCGCGCCGACGGCGTCGCCGTGGTCGAGAAGACGCTGCGCTATGCCGACTTCCTCGCTGCTGACGAGATCTTCTCCACCGGCAATTTCGCCAAAGTCGCGCCGGTTGTCCGCATCGACGAGCGCGAACTGAAGCCGGGTCCGTTCTACGCCCGGGCGCGAAAACTCTATTGGGATTTTGCGCATGCGGTGAAGCTGGCGGCGTAGCTGCCATTACTCCGCTGTCATCGTCCGACTTGATCTGGCGATCCAGTATTCCAGAGACAGTTGTGACTCCTCGATAGGCGCGGCGTGCTGGATGCCCCCGGTCCCGGCTCCGCCAAGGCTACGCCGGGGCCTCAAGGGTGCTCGGCCGCCGAAGCTTTAGCGAAGGCGGCAAGCCGGGGCATGACACCGTTTCTAAAGGCTTCGCTCAAACCGGCTGAACTGAAACGCCTGCGTCGAATGCCACGGCGTATGGTGGATTTCGCTACGCGTCTCGATCAGCTCGAACTCGGCCCCCAATTCCGCCAAAAGGCTCGAACTGTCATGGCGCTGCACCGGCAGGCCGCTGCATTGCTCCGGACCGTCGGGCGCGAACGTCGCGATGATGACGTAGCCGCCGGGCGCAAGCGCCGACCGCAGGCGCTCGACATAGGCGGCCCTGTCGCGGGATTCGGTCAGGAAGTGAAACGCTGCGCGATCGTGCCATAGATGGTAGGTCTTTGCTGAGCGCCATGTCGTGACATCGGCAACGATCCAGTCAACCACTGAAGCGGCTGCGCCGAGGCGTTTCTTCGCGACGTCAAGCGCATTGGCGGAGAGATCCAGCACGGCGACGTCGCGATGTCCGTCCTGCAACAGAGCATCGACTAATCGCGATGCGCCGCCGCCAATGTCGATGATGGCGGCCTCGCGGTCCAAATTGGCTGCTCTGATCATCGCGAGCGAGGTCGCCGGGCTGTTCTGAAACCAGCTGACCTCGGCTTCGCCCTTGGTGGCGTAGACGTTATCCCAATGCGCGCGTCGATCGGGCATGTTGCGTCCTCCGGCTCGCGGAGAGCCGGCTCAATGGATAGACCTACTCGTCCTTCTTCGACATCCGCTCGAGGCGTTCCTGCATTTCCTTCATCTGCTGGCGCAGATCGTCGATGTTGCTGTCCTTCGGCGCCTCGGCATTTGCATCGGGCTCCGGCTCCGGAGTGGCCGCCGGACGGGGCGCGGCGAAGGGCTTGAACATCGAGAAGGTCTGCTGGAAAAGCTCCATGTTGCGGCGGACCTGCTCCTCGAGCGGCGCAAACGGTGTGCCGGACAGCGTGTTGGCGATCTGCTTGCGGAACTTCTCCTGCTCCTGCGTCAGTGTCGCGATCGACTGTTCCAGATATTTCGGCACCACCATCTGCATGCTGTCGCCGTAGAAGCGGATGAGCTGGCGCAGGAAGGTGGTCGGGAGCAGGTTCTGGCCGGCCTTGTTCTCCTGCTCGAAGATGATCTGGGCGAGCACGGAGCGGGTGATGTCGTCACCGGTCTTGGCGTCGTAGACCAGGAAATCTTCGCCGTCCTTGACCATGGCGGCGAGGTCCTCGAGCGTCACGTAAGTGCTCGTTCCGGTATTATAGAGCCGGCGGTTCGCGTATTTCTTGATGGTGGTGGGTTGGTCTGATTTCGCCATGGGCTCTCACTTGCAAACGCGGAGAACAGGAACCCAGCGGGCTATGCCGCAGGGCGGGAAGAGTACGCAACGCAACAAAATAAGCATTTTCAAAGGGGTCACGCTACCGTTTTGTGCGGCACGGTTAATCGGAGAGCAAAAACGTGCTTGCGAAAGCGCCAAGAACGCTATTTTGAATGCGCTGCGGCATGAATTCGGCCGCCGGCCGATTGACATGCCGCAATGACGTTAACAGGATGCCGACCGAGACTGGCGAGCCGTTTCCCCAGCCCCGCCTACCCCCATTCAACCTCAGGAGATGCCCATGTCAGACGATGTCGTCATCGTCAGCGCCGCCCGCACCCCGGTCGGAAGCTTCAACGGAGCGTTCGCGACTCTTCCCGCCCATGATCTCGGCGCCATCGCCATCAAGGCTGCACTGGAGCGCGCCGGCATCGAGCCCGGCCGGGTTTCGGAGGTCATCATGGGTCAGATCCTGACCGCAGCTCAGGGCCAGAACCCAGCCCGTCAAGCCTCGATCGCCGCCGGCATTCCGGTGGAGAGCCCGGCCTGGGGCGTCAACCAGCTCTGCGGCTCCGGCCTGCGCACGGTCGCGCTCGGCTACCAGGCGCTGCTCAACGGCGATTCCGAGATCGTGGTCGCTGGCGGACAGGAGTCCATGAGCATGGCCCCGCACGCCCAGCACCTGCGCGGCGGCGTCAAGATGGGCGGTCTCGAATTGGTCGACACCATGATCAAGGACGGCCTGTGGGATGCCTTCAACGGCTATCACATGGGCAACACCGCCGAAAACGTCGCGCGGCAGTGGCAGATCACCCGCGCCCAACAGGACGAGTTCGCGGTCGCCTCGCAGCAGAAGGCCGAGGCCGCGCAGAAGGCCGGCAAGTTCAACGACGAGATCGTTCCCGTCACCATCAAGACCCGCAAGGGCGACGTCGTCGTCAGCGCCGACGAATATCCGCGCCATGGCGCGACGCTCGATGCGATGGCCAAGCTCAAGCCGGCCTTCGAGAAGGACGGCACGGTCACTGCGGGCTCTGCTTCGGGCATCAATGACGGCGCTGCCGCCGTGGTGCTCATGAGCGCCAAGCAGGCCGCCAAGGAAGGCAAGAAGCCGCTTGCCCGCATCGTGTCCTGGGCGCAGGCCGGCGTCGATCCGAAGATCATGGGCTCGGGCCCGATCCCGGCCTCGCGCGCCGCGCTGAAGAAGGCCGGCTGGAATGTCGGTGATCTCGACCTGATCGAAGCCAACGAAGCCTTCGCGGCACAGGCCTGCGCCGTCAACAAGGACCTCGGCTGGGACACCTCCAAGGTCAACGTCAATGGCGGCGCGATCGCCATCGGTCATCCGGTCGGCGCGTCCGGCGCCCGCGTGCTGGTCACGCTGCTGCACGAAATGCAGAAGCGCGATTCGAAGAAGGGCCTTGCCACGCTGTGCATCGGCGGCGGCATGGGCATTGCGATGTGTCTGGCACGCGACTGAGAAGAACCTGACACGTACCTTAACTTGCGCGTGCGCTGCACACGTCAATGAGTGCGTTGCACGCGATTAAAAAGGCGGCGGTTGCAAATCAAATATTCTTCGCAACTGCGCACGTCTCGACTAAAGAGAAACGCCCGGCTCGACGCCGGGCGTTTTGTTCTTGATGTCCGTCAAACGTCCCGCATAATCCGCAGTTAAAAAACGATCGCGTCAGAAACGTCCGAAGAGTCCAAGGGAAGGAATACGACATGGCACGTGTTGCATTGGTCACGGGTGGTACGCGGGGCATCGGTGCTGCCATCAGCAAGGCGCTGAAGGCGGCGGGCTACAAGGTTGCGGCGAGCTATGCCGGCAACGATGCTGCGGCGGAGAAGTTCAAGGCCGAGACCGGCATCGCGGTCTACAAATGGGACGTCAGCAGTTTCGACGCCTGCGCCGAGGGCGTGAAGAAGGTCGAGGCCGATCTCGGCCCGATCGAGGTGCTGGTCAACAATGCCGGCATCACCCGCGACACCGCGTTCCACAAGATGACGCTCGAGCAGTGGAACGCTGTCATCAACACCAATCTCGGCTCGCTGTTCAACATGACGCGCCAGGTGATCGAGGGCATGCGTGCGCGCAAGTTCGGCCGCATCATTTCGATCTCGTCGATCAACGGCCAGAAGGGGCAGTTCGGGCAAGTCAACTATTCAGCGGCGAAGGCCGGCGACATCGGTTTCACCAAGGCGCTCGCGCTCGAGAACGCCAAGGGCGGCATCACCGTCAACGCGATCTGCCCCGGCTACATCAATACCGAAATGGTGCAGGCGGTGCCGAAGGACGTTTTGGAAAAGAGCGTGATTCCGCAGATTCCCGTCAACCGGCTCGGCGAGCCCGAGGAGATCGCGCGGGCAGTCGTGTTCCTGGCGGCGGACGAGGCCGGCTTCATCACCGGGTCGACCATGACCATCAATGGCGGCCAGTATCAGGCCTGATAGGGCCGCAGGCTTTTGAGCCAAAAGCCTGTAGCCTCAGGCGCGACAAGGCGATAGTGAAGACGCAAATGCCCGGCTCCGCGCCGGGCATAAGCGTCCTCAGAGCCCTTGATCGATGACTCCCCGCACCGCGACGCTGATCGGATTGACCGCGATCCTGATGTGGTCGCTGCTGTCAGTGATGACGGTGGCGACTGGAAAGATCCCGGCGTTCCAGCTCGCCGCAATGACCTTCGCGATCGGCGGTCTCGTCGGCCTGCTCACCTGGATTGGTCGCGGCGAGGCGGCAAGCAGCGTGCGCCAGCCGCTCGTCGTCTGGGTCGTCGGCGTCGGCGGCCTGTTCGGCTATCACGCGCTCTATTTCCTTGCTCTGCGCTTCGCCCCGCCGGCAGAAGCCGGCCTCTTGAATTATCTCTGGCCGCTGCTGATCGTGCTGTTCTCGTCCTTCCTGCCGGGCGAGCGGCTCGCCCTGCATCACATCGCCGGCGCCGTGCTCGGACTTGTCGGCACCGTGCTGCTGTTGGCCGGCAACACCTCGGGCTTCGCGTCGGGCGCGGTGCCGGGACTGGTCGCGGCCTTCATCGCCGCCTTCGTCTGGGCGAGCTATTCGGTGCTGTCACGCCGGCTCAAGGCGGTTCCGACCGACGCGGTCGCGGGCTTCTGCCTCGCCACCGCCGCGCTTGCCGCGCTGATGCATGCTCTGCTCGAAACCACGGTCTGGCCGGAGACCGCGCTGCAATGGCTCTCCGTGGCCGCGCTCGGCATCGGTCCCGTCGGTGCTGCCTTCTACGCCTGGGACATCGGCATGAAGCGCGGCGACATCCGCGTGCTCGGCGCCGCCTCCTATGCGACGCCGCTATTGTCGACCGGCTTCCTCATCGCTGCCGGCTTTGCGAAAGCCAGCACCAACATCGCCATCGCCGCCATCCTGATCGCCGGTGGCGGCCTGATCGCGGCGAAGGACATGGTGCTGCGGAAGCAGTGAACGGGCCTACGGCTCCCAGCCCGGCGGCGCGAGCTCGAATTTCGCGAACTCGAATGCGGGCGCGACGGTGCAGCCGACCAGCGTCCATTCGCCGGTCGTTTCCGCCATCTGCCAGGCATTCGCCGGCACGATGGCCTGCGGCCGCTCGCCGCTCACGAGATCCGTGCCGAGCTGCACCTCGTGCTGCGAGCAGCCCTCGTGCGCGATGCGCAGCATCAAGGGACTGCCGGCGTAATAGTGCCAAACTTCGACTGCATCGATGCGATGCCAGTGCGAGCGCTCGCCGCGCGCGAGCAGGAAATAGATCAAGGTCGAACGCGAGCGCCCGTTGCTATCCGTGGTCTGGTCGCGAAACGTCTCGCGGTAGTGCCCGCCTTCGGGATGGGGGCGAAGTTCGAGGCGGGCGATGATCTCGGCTGCAGTCGGCATCGATCCCCGTCAGGACTTGTGCTTCAGGATTTGTTCTTGCGCTCGCGTAGCTCGCCGAACACCGCGGCGGCATCCGCGCCCTTCATGTGCAGCCTGGCTGCGACCGATGGCTCATCGGCGCGCAGGAACACGTTGGCCCGCTTCTCGTCGCCGAGCAGGGCGGGAATGGTCGGCTTGTTCTCGGCCCGCAGCCTCGCAACTTCCGCTGCGCGCGCCTGGAGCGCCGCGTTGTCCGGCTCGATGGTGAGCGCGAACTTGACGTTGGACGCCGTGTATTCGTGGCCGCAATAGAGCTTGAAGTCGTCGGGCAGGGCCCGCAGCTTCAACAGCGAGTCCCACATCATCGGATAGGTGCCCTCGAACACGCGGCCGCAGCCGATCGAGAACAGCGTATCGGCGGCGAACACGGTCTTTTCATTGTCGAACACGTAAGAGATGTGGTCGAGCGTGTGGCCCGGCGTCTCCACGACCCGCGCCAGCAGGTTGCCGATCTTGACCACGTCCGCATTGGCGACACGCAAATCGACGTCGGCAATTCTCGTCGTCTTGTCGTGCGGCGCGACGACGCGGCAACTGAATTTCCGCTTGAGTTCGGCGACCCCGCCGACATGATCGCCATGATGATGGGTGATCAGGATGTCGGTGAGTTGCCAGCCCTCGCGCTCCAGCGCCTTGAGGATGGGACCTGCCTCCGGCGCGTCGATCGACGCCGTCGCCTTGGTTTCCTCATCGTGGATCAGATAACCGAAATTGTCGCTTAAACAGGTGAAAGTACGAATTTCGGCGGCCATGACATCTCCATCGCGCTCAGCCCCGCCAGACAAATATGGCGTTAACGTTGCGCAGGCAATGCAATATTCCGCGCGCGGCGGCGGCCTTGCGCATGTTACATTGCCGCCATGACCATCGACGTCGTCGACCTCCGCGAGTTCTATTCCCGCCGCCTCGGGATCGTGGCGCGACAAATGATCAACCGTGGCATCAGGCAGCGCTGGCCGGGCGCGGCGGGTCAACGCGTACTCGGCATCGGCTATCCCACGCCCTATCTCGGACTGTTCCGCGAGGACGCGGAGCGCTGCCTCGCGTTCATGCCGGCGGCCCAGGGGGTCCTGAAATGGCCGACGGGGCGGCCGGCGCTGGCCTCGCTGGTCGATGAATTCTCGCTGCCGCTTCCTGACGCCGCGGTCGACCGCATTCTCCTGGTCCACGCGCTCGAGATGTCGGACGACCCGGCTGCGCTGCTGCGCGAAGTCTGGCGCGTGCTGGCGCCGTCCGGCCGCGTCATTGCGGTGATCCCGAATCGGCGTGGGGTGTGGACGCGCACCGACAGCACGCCGTTCGGCCACGGCCGGCCCTATTCGCGCTCACAGATCACCGAGCTGCTGCGCCAGACCTGGTTCACGCCGACCGCCTGGGGCGAGGCGCTGTTCATGCCGCCTTATGCCGGCGGCTGGGTCTTGAAATCGGCGCAGATGTGGGAGCGCGCCGGCGCGGCGCTGTCACTGCCCTTTGCCGGCGTGCACATCGTCGAAGCCACCAAGCAGGTCTACCGCGCGATTCCCGCCAAGCGCGAGCGGACACGGCTGATTCCCTCGTTGGCGAAGCCCGTCTTGGTGCCGTCCTCGACGACGGTAACCCGGAGCTGAAAGCAAATCGTCCCGGCGGAGCCGGGACGATTCAGTTTACGAAAACCAACCAGCTCATTCGCCGGGCGCGAGATCGTCGTTGGATGCCGCCGGCGCGGCTTCGCGCTCGGGGCGGGGGCCATGCGGCCGACGCCGCCGCCGCGGATAACGCTCGCTGCCGCCACCGCCCTCGAAACCGCCCTGGCCGCCATTCGCGCCGACATTCACTTGCGGCTGCGCGCCGGTGATGAAGGAGGGCAGGCGATCGACGTTGCCGGCATCGGCAATGACGGGCTGCGGCTGGTTCGGCGGTTGCGGCGGCTGGTATTGCGGTTGCGGACGATGGTCGCGTTCGCGGTGCTCGCGCGGCTGCTGCTGGTCGCGGTGATATGGCTGCTGGTTCTCGCGCTGCTGATCACGCTGGCCGTCGCGGTCGCGCATGAAAGGCTGCTGCGGCGGCTGCGGCACGAAGCCCGGCTCCTGGCCGAAAGCCGAGAAATTCTCGCCATCGTCCTCGCCGTCGTCGTTACTGGCGGTCGGCTCGTCACCGCGCGGCTGCTGCTGGTTCTGGCGGAACTGCTCCTGGGCGGCGGCGATCAGGCGGAAATAATGCTCGGCATGCTGGTAGTAGTTCTCGGCTGCAACCGGGTCGCCGGAGGAGCGCGCATCGCGCGCGAGCTGAAGATACTTTTCAGCAATGTGCGAAGCCGTGCCGCGGATCTTGATGTCGGGCCCGTTGGACTCGTAGACCCGGGTCATCGGGTTCTGGCCGCGCCGGTTGTTGTTGTTATTGTTGTTGCGGTTGCGCATCCGCTGCTTGTTCTGACCGTTTCTCATGTCCTGCCTTTAATTCCAGCCCTAAAGGTTGCACGCGTTACTGATTGCTAGGAGTGGCCTGGTGACAGCGGTTCACGACTCTCGCACGCACCGCGCGCAAGAGGGTCCTGAACCCTGCCGATGTTCGTCGACCGTCGCGTTCAACAAAGACGCGTTCCCCACCCGCCAGCATTCATTGCCAGCGAACCCATTCATATCGCCTGCCGAAACAAGCCCAGCTTTCTTGCGTAAGTCTTCAAGCGCAAATTCAGGCTTTCGTTCACGTTGCGGTCGGAGTGCAGCGCAGCTCCACTGGCCATCGCGCTCAACAGGACCTGCGGCTTGGAACCTATATCAGTAAGCTCTCGCCCGAGAGCCCGGCTTTCGCCCGTAGGTCTACGGGGCCGGCACCGATGTGTTGACCGGAACGTAGTCGTTCCCACGGGATATTCCAAGAGGTTTTTACAGGCCATTCCGGCTTTTATGGGGGCATTTTTCGGGCCGAAACGGCCCGCGGAATACCCGCCAGATCGGCCTTGGGTGGCCTGTCCACCACTAACGCCGCAGCCAGCATCAAGGTTTCAATATTTCCGGCCTGGCCCTGTCCGGCCTCCACGATCAGCGCGCCGCGGGGGGCGAGACGTTCGCTCGCCTGCGGGATCAGGGCGCGATAGGCGTCGTATCCGTCATTGCCGCCGTCGAGCGCCAGATGCGGATCGTGTTCGCGCACCTCGATGCTCAATTTAGGGATTTCGGCGGATGGAATATAGGGCGGATTCGACACGATGAGATCGAAGGGACCCGAGAGCGCGGCGGCATAGGAGCAGGCAATGAAGGCGGCGCGGTCGGCAAGGCCGAGCGCTGTGGCATTGTCCCTGGCGGTTGTGAGCGCGGTCAGGCTGAGATCGGTGGCGACGCCGAAAGCGTCAGGGATCTCATGCAGCAGCGCCAGCAGGATCGCGCCGGATCCGGTGCCGATGTCGGCGATGCGAGGTGGATAAGCTGCCTTCTGCTCGCGAAGGATTTCGAGTGCAAGCTCGACCACGGTCTCGGTATCGGGACGCGGGACCAGGGTTGCTTCGGACAGACGAAATGGCAGTCCCCAGAATTCGCGTGTCCCGAGGATGCGCGCCACCGGCTCGCCGGCGATGCGACGCTGTGCGTGCTGCGCGAGCCGCGACGCCTCGGCATCCGTGAGCGAGCGGGTGGCCTGCGCGATCAGGCCGGTGAGGTCGAGGCCGAGCACCGCACCGAGCAGGATGCGGGCATCGAGATCGGCTTCGTCGCGCTGCGCCGACCTCAATTGTGTGGCCAGCGTGCGCCGTGCACTCTCGATCGATTGTCCGGTGAAGGGATTGCTCACGCGTCAGGCCGCCGCGCCTTGCGCGGCGAGCTGCGCGGCCTGGTGCTCGGTGGTCAGAGCGTCGATCAGCTCGCCGAGTGCTTCCCCCGCGATCACCTGTGGCAGCTTGTAGAGCGTCAGATTGATGCGATGGTCGGTCACGCGCCCCTGTGGAAAGTTATAGGTGCGGATGCGCTCGCTGCGGTCACCGGAGCCGACCTTCTCCTTGCGCTCGGCCGACCGCGCGGCGTCGACGCGCTGGCGCTCGGCGTCGTAGATGCGCGAGCGCAGGATGTTCATGGCGGAGGCGCGGTTCTTGTGCTGGGAGCGGCTGTCCTGCATCATCACCACGATGCCGGTCGGGATGTGGGTGATGCGGATCGCCGATTCGGTCTTGTTGACGTGCTGGCCGCCGGCGCCCTGCGCACGCATGGTCTCGATGCGCAGATCGTCGTTCTTGATGTCGACGTCGACATCCTCGACCTCCGGTAGCACCGCGACCGTCGCCGCCGAGGTGTGAATACGCCCTTGCGTCTCGGTATCGGGCACGCGCTGCACGCGGTGCACGCCGGATTCGAATTTCAGCTTGGAGAACGCGCCGCGGCCCTGCACCTCCGCGATGATCTCCTTGTAGCCGCCAACGGTGCCTTCGCTGGCCGAGATCACCTCGACCTTCCAGCCCTGCAGGCTGGCGAAGCGCTCGTACATCCGGAACAGATCGCCGGCGAACAGCGAAGCCTCGTCGCCGCCGGTGCCGGCGCGGATTTCCAGCACGACGTTGCGGTCGTCCATGGCGTCTTTGGGCAGTAGCGCGACGCGGATCTTCTGGACCAGGTCCTCGATCCTGGCCGTCAGCTCGTCGCGTTCGGCTTCCGCCATGCTGCGCATCTCGGCGTCTGTCGCGGGATCGGCGATCAGGGCCTCGGTGTCGGCGAGCTCCTTGACTGCGGAACGATAGGTCTTCACCGCCTCGATCAGCGGCGTGATCTCGGCGAGCTCGCGGGTGATCTGCACATAACGGTCGGAGGCGAGCTGGCCGAGCGATTCGGCCTCGAGCGAGGCGTGATGCGCGAGCAGGACGTCGAGTTTGGCTTCGGGGAGTGGCGACATCGGTTCAGTCTCAAATGGGCGGGCGGAGGCGAGGTGAGCGGAAGCGGCGCCAGGCCCGCTACAACGCCAGGCCTTCGGCCTCGGCAAATTCCGTCAGCTTCTGCCGGATCGAGACGCTGCCCGCGGGCGCGTCCAGCAACGGGCCGAGCATGGCTTCGGCCTTCCTGGCGTCGAGGTCGAGCGCCATGGCCTTGACCGGGCCGAGGGCGGTCGCCGACAGCGAGAGCGAGCGATAACCCAGTGCGATCAGCGCCAGCGCGCCGACCGGCTTCGAGGCCATTTCGCCGCAGAGCGAAAGCGACTTCTTGGCCGCATGGGACTTGCGTGCGATGTCGCGCAGCGCGCGCAAGATCGGCGCCGACATGGTGTCGAAGCGCTCGGACACTTTTGGGTTGCCACGATCGACAGCGAACAGAAACTGGAACAGATCGTTCGAGCCGACCGAGATGAAGTCGACCTTCCTCAGGAGCTCGTCGAGCTGGTAGAGCAGGGCGGGCACCTCGACCATGGTGCCGATGTCGATCCGCTCCGGCAGCGTGTGGCCGTGCTGGCGTAAATATGTGAGTTCGCGCTCGACCAGCGCCTTGGCCGCATCGAATTCGGCGACTTCCGAGATCATCGGGAACATGATGCGCAGTGCGCGGCCGCCGCCGGCGCGCAACAGCGCGCGGATTTGGCCGCGCAACAGGCCGGGCCGATCGAGCCCGAGCCGGATCGCGCGCCAGCCGAGCGCGGGATTCTCCTCGACCACCGCTTCCATGTAGGGCAGCGCCTTGTCGCCGCCGATGTCGAGGGTGCGGAAGGTGACGGGCTTGCTGCCGGCCGCATCCAGCACGGTGCGATAGAGCGCGAGCTGGTCACTGGTGCGCGGCAGGCTCTGGCCGACCATGAATTGCAATTCGGTGCGGAACAGGCCGATGCCGGCGCTGCCGGTGTCCTCGATATGGGGCAGGTCGATGGCGAGACCTGCGTTGATCATGAGCTCGACCTTCTGGCCATCCTTGGTCACGCAAGGCCGGTCGCGCAGTGCGAGGTACTGCGCCTGGCGGCGGGCGCGGAAGCGCACGCGCTCGGCGAAGGCGGCCTCGATTTCCTGCGAGGGGCGCACATAGATCGAGCCCGACGTGCCGTCGACGATGATGGCGTCGCCGGGATCGGCGATACCCGGCGCGTTCGGGACTTCACCGACCGCAGGAATTCCGAGCGCGCGCGCCACGATCGAGACGTGGGAATTGGCGGTGCCTTCCTCCAGCACGATGCCGCGCAGGCGCTTGCGGTCGTAGTCGAGCAGCGCCGCCGGGCCCATCGCACGCGCGATGACGATGGCGTTGTCGGGCAATTGCTCGCGGGAGGGCGCGTGGTCCTGGCCGACCAGCTGCCGCATCAGCCGGTAGCCGAGATCTTCCAGGTCGTGCAGGCGGTCGCGCAAATATGGATCGGTCGAGCGCAGCATGCGCGCGCGGGTGTCGGACTGGACGCGCTCGACGGCGGCCTCCGCGGTGAGGCCGGTGGCGACCGCCTCATGCAGCTTGTGCGACCAGCCCTGGTCGTTGGCGAACATGCGATAGGCTTCCAGCACCTCGCGGTGCTCGCCGCCCTCCGCGACGTCGCCGCGCTCAAGCATGCGGTCGAGATCGGCGCGCAGCTTGGCGAGCGCGGTGTCGAGCCGCTTGATTTCTTTCGGCAGGTCCTCGGCGATGTAGTCCTTGATGACCACGCGCGGCTCGTGCAGCACGACATGGCCGAGCGCGATGCCTTCCGACAGGATGGCGCCGACCTTCTGCGCGGAATGGCGCGCGGCAGGCTCTTGGCCCGGCTGGGCCAGCGCGGATAGTTCGCCGGAGGCAATCAGCTCCGCCAGCACCATGGCGGTGGTCTGGAGCGCCTCGAGCTCCTCCTCGACATAGTTGCGCTTGGCGCGGTTCTGCACCACCAGCACGCCGAGCGTGTTGCCGGCCCGCAGGATCGGGACGCCGAGGAAGGAGTGGTAGATTTCTTCGCCGGTCTCGGGGCGGAACGAAAAGGCCGGGTGGCTCTGCGCATCGCTTAGATTGAGCGGCGTCGCTTCGCTGGCGACGAGGCCGACCAGGCCCTCATGGGCGCTGAGCACCGTGTGATGCACCGCCTCGCGATTGAGACCTTCGGTGGCGTAGAGCTCGAGCGTGTTGTCGACGCGCAGCACATAGACCGAGCAGACCTCGGCCACCATATTGGCGGCGATCAGCACCACGATCTTGTCCAGCCGCTCCTGGGCCGAAACCTGCTCCGCCATGGTTTCGCGGAGCCGTCTCAATAAGACGCGGGGACCTCCCGACGCGCTCCGCATGAACCGTCAATCTCCTCCGTCTGCCGAGCCCGAAAGGGTCGTCGGCGGCTGGCCCAGAAATCCAGAAAAGCAACAAAGCCTGCTCGTCCGGCGCCGGCCCAAGCTCAATCTAGTGAGCCTTGACGCTTTTGCCGAATCGACACCGCTTCAACTGGGGCACAGTTTTCGGCAGCCAACCCTGTTCGCCGTATAGCGAATTGGGGCTTCTTTTGCCAAGCAAAACGCCTGCCAAACGCGAATGTGTGGACGCCTTCGCGTTTGCTGCGACCGCTAAGAGAAAATTCGTCTAAGTCTGATCGAGGCCGTAGAGCGTGTGCAGGGTGCGCACTGCAAGCTCGGTATAGGCCGCATCGATCAAAACCGAGAATTTGATCTCGGAGGTTGTAATGGCCCGGATATTGATATTCCGTCTGGCGAGGGCCGAGAACGCCTGGGCAGCAACGCCGGCATGGCTGCGCATACCGCTGCCGATCACCGAGATCTTGGCGACGTCGGTGGCGGTGTCGAGCCGGGCATAGCCGATCTTGGCCTTGGCGGCGGTAATTGTGTCCTTGGCGCGGGTGTAGTCGGCGGCCGGCACCGTGAAGGTGAGGTCGGTGGTCTTGCCGTCTTCAGAAACGTTCTGAACGATCATGTCGACGTTGATGTTGGCGTCCGCCAGCGGGCCGAAGATCGAGGCCGCGACGCCCGGCTTGTCCTCGATCTGGCGCACCGAGATCTGGGCCTCGTCCTTGGAGAAGGCGATACCGGTGACGACGTGGCTTTCCATGATCTCCTCCTCGCCGCAGATCAGCGTGCCGGGCGGCTGGTTGGCATGCGGGTCGATGTCCTCGGGCTTGTCGAAGCTTGAGCGGACGAAAATCGGCATGTTGTGGACCATGCCGAGTTCCACCGAGCGGACCTGGAGCACTTTGGCGCCCTGGGAGGCCAGTTCCAGCATGTCTTCGAATGCGATCTTGTCGAGCCTCTTGGCCTTCGGCACGATTCGTGGATCGGTCGTGTAGACGCCGTCGACATCGGTGTAGATATCGCAACGGTCCGCCTTGACGGCGGCGGCGACCGCCACGGCCGAGGTGTCGGAGCCGCCACGGCCGAGCGTGGTGATGCGACCAGTCTCGGGGTTGATGCCCTGGAAGCCGGCGATCACCGCGACCTCCTTGCGCTCCCTAAAGCGCTTGATGATCTCGCTGCCGTCGATGTCCTCGATTCGGGCCGAGGCATGGGCGTCGCTGGTCTTGATCGGTATCTGCCAGCCCTGCCAGGAGCGGGCCTGGATGCCCATGCCCTGCAGCACGATGGCAAGCAGGCCGGACGTCACCTGTTCGCCGGAGGCCACGACGGCGTCGTACTCGCGCGCATCGTGCATGGGCGAGGCCTCGGTGCACCAGGCCACCAGCTCGTTGGTCTTGCCGGACATCGCCGAGACGACAACGGCTACTTCATGGCCGGCGTCGACCTCGCGCTTCACATGGCGCGCGACGTTGCGGATACGTTCGATGTTGGCGACGGATGTGCCGCCGAATTTCATCACGAGGCGGCTCATGACGGCGCGTGCATTCCCTCATAAGGATCAGTATGGTGACCGCACCGGACGGGTGCCTCGCGGATACCGACCGCGCGTATACAGAGCGGCGGGGCCGGGGGCAAGCGGGTTCCTGCGGGGGC
>NZ_JADPKD010000052.1:0-49673 GCF_023073735.1 Bradyrhizobium sp. 160 | reverse complement strand
CGCCATGCCCGCCGGCCTCCAATCCCGGCGGCAAGCTTGAATCATCAAAACGCTGATTTGTGAATCCCCAGCGATTCAGTCCGATGGGCTAACGCTCTAAGCTTTTGATCTCTCTAGAGGCGAATTCGACCGTTTTTTCCAAACGCTCATTGGAATCCTTGAATAATCAAACGGATTTTGATCCGCCATTCTGGCGTTCGCTCAAGGCAGACGTTGGTGCGGAGTTCCTGGACTTAGCGCTCCACTCGGCTGTTCATTTGGAAGCTAGGATTTGGAAAAGGGCCGCGTTGCCGGCGGCCAGGACCTAGCCCGCATCCACTATCTCAGATCTCCCGCAAGCCCCGTTCTCGTCCGGGACGCCGCAACGAAATCGCAATGAATTGGGTGAAATGACCGTGAACAGAATGCGACCGATCCAGCCCCCACACCAAGAAAGATCAATAACTTAGAAGATATCCACTGCGTTCGGGACGCAGGGGCGGAGGTTTAAATCCGCTCGCTCCGCCCATTTTTTTCCAACGTCCAGCGACATGCGATCTTCACCTTGGCATCTGCGTCTGCCCTGAAACCATGACCACGAGGCAAGCGGGCAAGCGCGGCCTGATCAGGCCTTCGCGTCCAACGCATCGACGGTCGCGAGCTTAAACTTTAGCGTCGAACTTCGTGCCAGCGGACTTGTTGAAAGTTGATAGAGCCAGCTGCGAGAACGCGTTCCAGTCCGATCGCGCGAGGCGATAGCCCGTTTCATGGTCTTGGCGAAAGGTCGTCGCGGCAGGCATTGAGCATGATCAGTCGAAGCTGCCTTGTAGGCGCGACGGCGAACAGCCATGCTCAAGCCCCACCGTCTCGTCGAGAACGTCAGAGCCGGTCTCTCGGATCGCATCGGTAGGGATCAGCGACCAGCATCCGGATTAGCTGTCTTCTTTTGTCATTCGGCCGGTGAGTCCTAGCCTGCATTCGCCTTCAACCCCGCCGCCTGGATGCCCGCGACCGCGCAGGCCTCGTCATTGTCGGAGGTGTCGCCGGAGACACCGACGGCGCCGAAAAGCGTCGTGCCATCCATAATCAGCACGCCGCCGGGGACCGGCACCAATGCGCCCTTGGCGATCGTGTTCACCGCGTCGATAAAAAAGGCCTGCTCCTGCGCGCGTTGGAATAAGGCGCGCGAACCCATCCCCATCGCGAGCGCACCATAGGCCTTGCCGTGCGCGATCTCGCCGCGCATCAGGCTGGTACCGTCCTGCGCGGCGGCGAACTTGAGCACGCCGCGCGCGTCCAGGATGGTGACGACCAGCGGCTTCAGCTTGAGCTCGCCGGCCTTCGCGAAGGCGGCGTCGAGAATTTTGCGGGCGGTGTCGAGGGTGAGGTCAGCCATGGCTGGTTTCCTTTGTAGCTGGAGAACTGGAATTGGGTCCGTCGCGATCGAGGCTCATGGCGAGCACCCGCGCGACGTGAAGGGCCTCGCGCCCGGCACCGTCGTGGATCTGGTGCCGGCAGGAGGTGCCGTCGGCGACGACCAGCGTAGCCTGGTTCGCCCGCCGCACGGCCGGCAGCAGTGACAGTTCGGCCATCTGGATCGAGGCATCGTAAGTGTCGGCACCATAGCCGAACGCGCCGGCCATGCCGCAGCAGCTCGATTCGATGGTCTCGACCTCAAGGCCGGGGACGAGGCGCAGCACCTGCTCAACCGGCTTGAAGGCGCCGAAGGATTTTGGTGGCAATGGCCGTGCACAATGGCTTTGTCGGCCAGGTTACCGAGCGGCAGTTGCAGCCGTCCGGCCTCGGCCTCGCGCACCAGAAATTCCTCGAAAGTCAGCGCGTGGGCACCGACCGCGTTGGCGTCGTTGTCCTTGCGTAACGAGGCGAGCTCATCACGGAGCGTCAAGAGGCAGCTCGGCTCTAGACCTATGATCGGCACGCCGCGCGCGGCGAAGGGCGCGAAGGTGGCCACGAGACGATCGAGCTCGGCCTTGGCCTCCTCGACGAGGCCGGCTGACAGGAACGTGCGGCCGCAGCACAGCGGGCGGCTGCCGCTCGACGGCTTCGGCAGATGCACGCGATAGCCTCCGGCCGCAAGCACGCGCAGCGCAGCTTCGAGATTTTCGCGCTCATAGATGCGGTTGAACGTATCGGCGAACAGAACCGCTTCGCGGCCGCTCTCCGGTCCCACGTTGTCAGCCGGCGGCACGAACACATCGTTGCGGAAGGCGGGCAGGGCACGGCGCGCGCTGATGCCGGCAAAGCGCTCGAACAGCTTTCGCAAGAGCAGGTTGCTGTTGCGCAAATTCGCCAGCAGCGCTTCGATTGCTCTATAAATTTGTGTCGAGGCGCTAAAGCGGCGCCTCGCCGCAGATTGCGCTTGCACCTGGCGCCCGAGCTGCCGCAAATGACAGCAAAACGGAGCCAAGGAAGCGAGCGTGCCATGAGCGACACCACTGCGGTCATTACCGAGAAGCGCGGGCAGGCGTTCTGGATCACCATCAACCGGCCGGAGAAACGCAACGCCCTGAACGGCGATGTCATCGCCGGCATCAGAAGGCTATCGCGACGCGCATGACGACAAGGACGTCCGCGTCATCGTGCTGACGGGCGCGGGCGACAAGGCGTTCTGCGCGGGCGCCGACCTGTAGAATTCCGGCGCGGCTTTCGCGATGGATCATTCCAAACCAAATGTCGACTATGCCGATCTGCTACGTTTGTCACAGAACGCCACTAAGCCTGCGATTGCGCGGGTTGGCGGCGTCTGCATGGCCGGCGGCATGGGCCTATTGTGCATGACCGACATGGCGGTTGCAGCCGATCACGTCATCTTCGGCCTGCCGGAGGTGAAGGTCGGCGTGTTCCCGATGCAGGTCCTGAGCCTGCTGCAGAGGATCGCGCCGCCGCGGCTTGTCAACGAATGGGCGCTCACGGGTGAGCCGTTCGATGTCAAGGCGGCGCAGGCCGCGGGCCTCCTGAACTACGTGGTGCCCGCCGCGGAGTTAGATGCAAAGGTCGACTGGCTGATCGCGCGTATCGTCGACAAATCGCCGACCGCGATCCGCCGCCGCAAATACGCCATGCGCGCGATCGCCTCGATGTCATTCGACGAGAGCATCGCCTACACCGAAAGCCAGATTGCGCTGCTTGCGATGACCGAGGACGCCAAGGAAGGCCTGAAGGCCTTCACCGAAAAGCGCAAGCCGGTCTGGACGGGGAAGTAGCTTTCCGACCCGAGCTCGATCAAGCTATGGAAGATAGGACGAAGGGGGATTGCGTGGCTCGCCCAGTGATTAGACCTCAGAGGTGAGTTCGAGCTGCTTAGCCGCTTCCGCGAGGGTAGCAGGCGGCAAAGTATAGCTGCCGAATGCCAGCAGGACACGCTTGATGACGTTGTACAAAGCCTTATCGGTGATCGTAACCAGGAAACGCTCGCCGGCACGCGGATATACTGAGGTGCACTTAATGATTTGGGGCCAATTGATCTAGTAGCTCGTCGCAGAGCAACTTCTGGCGACCGTGGCGAACAACTGAGAGCCTTGATCGCGGGCAACCAACGGTATATGCAGCAGGCGGCCGCGCTGGGGGCGCAGCTAGAGTGTGGAATGATCCATTCCCTTACCTCTTTGCGCTTCTTTTGCGCGCTTTATGTTTTCCTCTTCCACGTTCGATTTGTTCAGGAACTACCTCCCGGACTGTCAAATCTCGTGGACAATGGTTTCACCGGTATGACGTTTTTCTTCATCTTGTCGGGGTTTGTGCTTGCGATCAGCCATTGGGATCGTCCAATCGCATATGGCAGTTTTGTATTAGCGCGCGTAGCCCGGTTGTATCCCGCCTTTGCACTCGCGTTCATTCTCTCGTATTCCGCCTACAACACCGGGGCTCCCTCGGACGCTCAGGCTCTCAATGTTGTTGCGAATGTCACGCTGATGCAGGCTTGGTTCCCAAGCATGTACGAGCTGGGTCTGAACCGCGGCTCATGGTCGATTTCTGTAGAGCTGTTTTTCTATCTCCTGTTTCCGTTTGTATGTCTCGCCATCCAACACAGATTGCGTGACGCGAAGATCGCCGTCCTGTGGCTAGTTGGCCTGTGGCTTGCGAGCTTCCTGCCCGGCCTCGTGCAACGTGTCGCCCCGCAGCCAGGGGGTATGTGGCTCTACTATGCATTCCCTCCGTTTAGGCTTGCTGAGTTCCTAGTCGGGATCGCGTTGGCGGTGATTTGGAAGCGGAAACTGATTGAGCCGCGACTTTCTCTACTCTGCTTATCTGGATTTGCATTCGTCGCATCGTGCTTCGCCGGACTGACGACCAACAATCTAACCATACTCAACGCGACGGCTGTTCCGTTTATTTTGGCGATCATTCATTATTCGGCTGAGAAGCGCCCTGTTTGGCTGGAATGGAAGCCTCTCGTCTACCTAGGCGATGTCAGTTACGGCATATACATATATGGCTTCGTCACAATCCCGATGCTGATGTGGCCGATGCTACACCGCGGCTTCGATCATATGGCTGTGCTCATGGCCGGCGTCTTATCTACGTTAGGGCTGGCTGTGATCAGCTACCATGTTCTCGAGCAACCGGCCCGCGCCTTTGTGCGAAACCACACATCGCGGATCTCAAGAGTTCCGGCAGAATAGACGGCGTCCACAGAACTCATGATCAATCTGTCGCATCGTGGCGACAACTGAGCGCGAGCCGTCATCTCGGCTCGAGATGAAACTGATGGATAGCCGGGATGAAAGGCGGTGCAGAACTTGAGGATCGCGTTCTTAATGTGTTCGGCAGGCACCGCCTCAGAGGTTTGCGAATTAGGAGCTCGGCTCCAGGCCAAATTCTCGCCTAGACCTGGAGCTGTTTTCAATCTCAGAAGCGAGTGGTTCGGCGCGGCCTATTGGGCGGACAATGATCAGCCCATTCGCGTGGGCTCTTAGTATCATCGTACTTGTCCGTGGCGCTGTATCTGCCATGGTGAAGAGGAGGTAAGGCGCCGTGGCTAGAGTTCCACATCCATCGCCGCCAGCACATACCCCAAGAGAGTCGTGACAGCTACATACGATGCGGCTCCCGCAATGACCGTGAATATGCTCAAGCTAACGCCCTGCCAACGGTATGTTGGGCGAATCTAAAAATCGATTCAATCTGCGGACCGCTACCCCCGAGGGTAGACCAAATTCAAACTGTGGTGGGATGATCGCACAACCTCCAAATTCGATCCCTCGGCGCACCATGAGATCTTCGCTTAAGGCTCTGCTTATCGTCACCGGGATCTTCTTCGGATGGCTGGCGCTCAGCGTCCTGACATTCGATGATGTGCCGAACGGCTCTGCTTATCTCGGCCCACGACGTTAAAGGGCCTGAGAAAGGCGGGGAGTAGATTTTAACGCAAATCAGTTGGCGAGAAGACACAGGCGCGCCGGCCCACGTTGGCGGGCCTCTGTGCTAGCAAATGGGCGTGCCCCGCCGATCGTGCGGAACGTCGCGGCCCGGCCGCAGTCGGCGCCTGCCGCCGTTTGTTCTCGGTTCGTTCCCATGAACGGGCGGGTACTCTCCGTACTGCGATCAAGTCGCGCACGCCGGTGAAGCGCAGTTCGCAAGCCTGATCTTGGTTTCGGATTTTGGCTTGGGCAACCAACGTTGGGGCAGATGGCGTGCCGACTAATCGAGAGCGGCCGTTTTTTGCGTCGCAACTTCGTCAGTTACGTGATGACACGTTGTTAGAACAAATGCCGCTCTGCTGCATTGCCATTCACTACCGAGGGCAGCACTTGATACTGGCTCGTGAGCGGCCAATCCTAACAGAGCGGCCGCGCCGATCAGCAAATTTACTATGACGAGCTTGCGTGCTTTGCGAGCCCACGTTGGACTGATCATAGAGGTAGCTCCCCTTCTGGGACATGCTCTGGAAGAGAGAAGGCTAGGCCTCGTTTGTTTCAGGCCGACTTCGCGCCCAGGGAAAATGGTTTCATGGCGCGGAGCTGGAGGATCGATTCGGAGGCATCTCGGTTAGGCCAGCATGGGCATCCAGGCGATTATGCAGGCGGTATTGGTCGGCCTTCCCGTCCTAATTGTCTCTGCTTGCGTGAGTTCTGATCGGGTCACTTCGGGTTCGACAGTTCGATCAGGGGCTATGGGCGCGAGACCTCAACGCCCTCAAGTCGACAGCCGACTGATGCAGCAACCTCAGGCGTAAAAGCAGAACTGAATGCTGCGCGCGCGAGAGCTAGCCGATAAAGCCATCTTCGGCTCGCACTCACAAGGCCCGCCGGTTCACGCCGGCGGACTCCGGACAGCGTCACCCGCACTATCACCAGAGACGATCTCGCTCCGATGCTTTCACGCCATTAGGCAGCCTTGAAGACGGCTTGGCGTGAGGTGGCTTCACGCTGGGGCCCAAAACCGCCCACTCGCTCTGCGAACAGGTTCGCACATTCCTCATGTTTGCGACCCTCGGCGGCAGACCGATCCCGACGTCTTTTCGGATTTCATTTTCAAGGATGCGATCAACGGTAGTTTATGGACACTACCCATCGAGTTTGCCTGGTACGTCGTGATCGGATCGCTGCTCTCGATGTGGCCATCATGGAAAACCGCAGCTTGGCTGCTGTGGCTCTCCGGGGGCGCCGTGATAGCAATGCAGTGCACGCATTTCGATTATGCCTTCTATGGAATCCCTGCCACTTTCTTCGCTCTCTTCGGCGTGTCATTTGCGAGCGGCGCTCTCCTGTCCACGACCAAGGCTTCCTGGTTGCCTTATCGGGCTTATATGATTGTGGCTGCGCTACTGATGCTCTTCCTCATGCGCGGCCGACCAGAATGCCAAGTACTGGGCACAGCAAGCCTGGCCGTTCTCACGGTCGTCATAGGCGTGTCCTTCGCGGACAACTTAGTTCGCAGCCGGTTCGATATTTCCTATGGGGTTTATATCTACGCTTTTCCGATCCAGCAGCTGGTGATCAATCGTGTCACGGAAAATTTTTGGGCCGGCATGCTGATTGCCGCTGCTTTGACTACGATTACGGCCGTCTTGTCTTATCATCTCGTCGAGAAGCGGTTCCTAAAACGGCGCCACGGACGTGAGGAGACGGCACCCGGAGCTCTGGCATTGGCAGCCAGCTAGGTTCCCGGGGCCTAATAGTGTCGCGGTATGCGTGCGGCGCGCCTGTGTGGTTTGCAGAGCAAGCGCCTAATTCTCGATCTCCGATGGAATGGAGTACTTCCGCTTCAGGAGCTTTCAATGGCTCCTGTGCTTCGGCTTCTGTCAGCTCACGGACCGCGAGGAGCCGATCCTCAGAGCGTTTGCGGTAGATTTTATCGTGGTCTCGCCAGATCTCGGCGGAGGGGCCGCGCAATCCGCGAAGCCAAACGAAGCATGCCATCGCTAGTCGTCCGTGAAGAACCCTGAATTCAGGCTGGATTGATCCGGGGTCGGGCGAAGAGGATGGCCAGGATTTGCCACAACGAGAGCCTGAGCCAGCAGATCAGGCGGCGGAAGTTGTAGCCGACGGCGGCGAGGACGGCGTTGCTGGCGTCGCCCTCGCGATGCCAGAGATAATTGCGGCCCATTCGACGCTCGGATTTGAGATGGCCGATACCGGTTCGACGGCGGACCGCCTTCGCAGCTCGCGCGTGATCTGTGGCGTCACCCGCCGCTTCTGCCCTGACGTGAACACCCTCAACTTGTAATCGGGTGGGGCATTGTGGCCGCGATAGCCCTTGTCGGCGAGGAGGCGCTCGAGGGTATTGCCGATGAGGGCTTCCATGTCCGGGATGACGGCTGCGAGCGTATGCCCGTCATAGGGTTGCCGGGCAGCGCCTTCACGTGGGTCACGAATTGACCGCCTTTGGCGTGCGCCAGCGTCGTTGCAACACGACGGAATCACGGCTCGTGATTCGACGGAATCCTCAAAAATGAAACTGCAAGCTTTTGGGCGGTCAAAGCCCGAAAGTTTGCAATCCCAAAGACCTTCTCGCCCCGAAAACTGATTCTTGATCAACCGCTTGGAGGTTCTTCACGGACGACTCGCTACCGTTCATCCTCCACGAAAATGAACTCCCGCCAAGGCGGCCGCGCGTCCGTCATCCTCAATTGACTGCCGAATACTGCTGTTGCTCGCAGTTTTCTAAAATGACGGACTGCCTTAAGTCCTTGTACACATCGTCGAAAAACACAGAATATATGCGGCGGGGTCTGTCGGGCAACGGGGTCGCCTCTCGCAGGCAGACAAAGTAGCTTCCTGGGCCGTGGTCCGTACTTCGTAGCGCGGAGATCTCAACCGGCATGATCAGCTTTGCTGTTTGGGCGGCGATCTGAACGCCTTTCTGTATTTCCTCTTGGCTTGGTGCTTGCACTGGCCGGGCCTCTGGCAATGGAGCTGGGGTATCGACCCAGATCGAAGAGCAGGCGGTCAGGAGCAAGCATAGCAACGGGGTAGAACGCATCACTGATCGAATTTGCGTGGTTAAGGATCACGACACGATATACGGACAGTTTCAGCTCACTGCTAGCTCTCTCGCGACGCGACTATCGGCGCATTCCAGACGCGCAGACCCAGCTCAACTCGAGAGATGCCGGTGTACTTGCTGACCTCTTCGTTCTGAAGCGCGGCCAGTCGATCGATCATGAGCTGGGCGTAGGCTGCGGCGAGCATCGCCTTCTTGATCTCAGGGGGAGGTTCGTGAGGTACGCTGGGCTCCAGGGCAGGGGCGCTTCCAGCGGCAGCGGATCCTGAGCACGGTCGATGGCGCGATCGTGCGGTAGAGTGGACGGAAACGGGTCATCGGGAATGGAAGTGAATGGACTTGCGTTGAGGACTTCCTGTTCGTTGCGCATACTTTGCTCTCCGTGAGCCCCAGCGTGTTTTTGGGATCACTGAATCCGAGCTCGGTCAACGGTGAGAATTTGTTGGCTTTGTCGACATTGCGCGAACTGCCTGCAATCTGACGGCTCATCGCCGTGATCGTTGGCCTTTGTCTGGTCGGAAGTTATCGCAAAACTCGGCCGGCGAACGCCGGGCACTCCGAATCGGGGGCGACCTGTTGGCGCTGCGGTTATCGATTTTGTGTGATTTAGCGGGTTTGAGAGGAGCGACTTCGTCGACCGGGGCTGACTGCTCTCTGCGATCATGGGTCACCCGGGGTACGTCCCCGAAAGCCGGTCCGACGAGATGACTTTCGGGCCCGGAGCGTATCGGAGCCGTCGCTCTAAACGCGGTACCCCTGGACCGCGAGCACCTCGCGCAGGAACGCCACCTTCTTTTGTCGCTTCCCGGCCGGCGCAGCACCTTCCGCACCTCGTTCACCAGCCGCTCTAGGCGTTCCACATGCGCCCGCACGACGTCGTGTCGGCGGTCCCGTTCAGGTTGGTCGAGCGCGATCATGGCCTGGCGGTTGCCCAGCTGCGGCGTAGGTGGCCAAACGTTCCACTTCGCCAAATTTCATTTGCCAGTCTCCTTTTGGCTGAGTTCGGACGCCGGCGGCAGCCGCAGCGATAGCTACGAGCTGACGCCTGACGACATACGCGATCTTCGCAAGCAGCTGGCGCGTCTATGCCGAGGACACGAAGTTCTGCGCATGGTCTCGGTCCTGGATCCTGAGGAGCAGTGCTACAACGCGAAGTATTGATGCGAACGAGCTTCACGGCAGTGTGAATCCGATTTCCGTTGAGCCTTGCTGTTTCGCGACTGACCTTGGCGAGGCGTGAGGAGCTCGGCGATGAAGGTAAAGCTGCACGAAGTGGTAAAGTACTAGAGAAGGAGAGCTTTCGGCTGTCCGTGAGGACCGAGGGCGGTGGCGTTATCCTGGTCGTGACGAACCCCCGTGGTGATGGCGCCGGGGACCACGTTGCTACGTTGAATCTCCATAACAATGTAGTCGGCTGCTATGAAGAGGACGTGTTCTGGGACGCCGTCGCGCTCTACCGACACTCGCAAAAGCAGCAGGACGCGGCCTGATGGACAGTTCCTGGCTCACCCAGGATCAGCACGAAGCAGTTAGCTTGACTCAGGGTCTGCGCAATCTGATTTGCGCCACGACACCACCTGCTAAGCTTCAGGTAGACCGTGACAGGCAGGAACGCAGCGAGCCTTGAACTCAAAGCCTGTTGCCTGGCCTTGGGCGTGACAGGCAAATTGCCGCATTTTAGCTGTACCTTGGTTCTATAGTAGTCTTCGACACGTTTTGCTCGATAGTGTTGTCTTGAACGAATGCGCGGTGGCCCCACTACTTCTGCCAATTGACGATGTCGGCTGCCTGCTCAGTACCTTCTTCGCGGCGGTCGGCACCAAGCGATGCAAGATCATAGGCTAGCCCGTGCGCCCCCGGGAACGCATACGTATACGGTTTCCCCCATATCAAGCGAGCGCGCTTCCGACAGTCCGTCAAAGGCACATCCTCAGTATCCTGCGGAGCCTGGATGGAGCTATCCTGCGTTGCCCGTTAGGCCTGCGGCCTGGATGCCTGCGACGGCGCAGGCCTCGTCGTTGTCCGACGTGTCGCCGGAGACGCCGACTGCGCCAAGTAGCGTCGTGCCGTCCATGATCAGCACGCCGCCGGGGACCGGCACGAGCGCGCCCTTGGCGATGGTGTTCACCGCATCGATGAAAAAGGCCTGCTCCTGCGCGCGCTGGAACAAGGCGCGCGATCCCACCCCCATCGCCAGCGCGCCATAGGCCTTGCCGTGCGCGATCTCGGCGCGCATCAGGCTGGTGCCGTCCTGCGCGGCAGCGAGCTTGAGCACGCCGCGCGCGTCCAGGATGGTGGCGACCAGCGGCTTCAGCTTGAGCTCGCCGGCCTTCGCGAAGGCAGCGTCGAGGATCTTGCGAGCGGTGTCGAGGGTGAGGTCAGCCATGGCTGATTTCCTTTGCAGCTGGAGAAGTGGAATTGGTCTCGGCGCGATCGAGACTCATCGCCAGCACGCGCGCGACGTGAAGGGCCTCGCGCTGGGTGCCGTCGTGGATCTGGTGGCGGCAGGAGGTGCCGTCGGCGACGACCAGCGTCGTCTGGTCTGCGCGCCGCACGGCCGGCAGCAGCGACAGCTCGGCCATCTCGATCGAGGCATCGTAGGTGTCGGCGCCATAGCCGAAGGCCCCGGCCATGCCACAGCAGCTCGATTCGATGGTCTCGACCTCAAGGCGCGGGACGAGGCGCAGCACCTGCTCGACCGGCTTGAAGGCGCCGAAGGATTTTTGATGGCAATGGCCGTGCACGACTGCCTTATCGGCGAGGTTACCGAGCGGCAATTGCAGCCGGCCGGCCTCGGCCTCGCGCACCAGAAATTCCTCGAAGGTCAGCGCGTGGGCGCCGACCGCCGTGGCGTCGTTGTCCTTGCGTAGGGACGCGAGCTCGTCGCGGAGCGTCAGGAGGCAGCTCGGCTCGAGACCTATGATCGGCACGCCGCGCGCGGCAAAGGGCGCGAAGATAGGCACCAGACGATCGAGCTCGGCCTTGGCCTCGTCGATGAGCCCGGCTGAGAGAAAAGTGCGTCCGCAGCAGAGCGGGCGGCTGCCGCTCGTAGGCTTCGGCAGATGGACGCGATAGCCGCCGGCCGCGAGCACGCGCAGCGCTGCGTCGAGGTTTTCGCGCTCATAGATGCGGTTGAACGTATCAGCGAAGAGAACAACCTCGCGGCCGCTCTCCGGCCCCACGCTGTCGGCCGGCGGCACGAACACGTCGCTGCGGAAGGCGGGCAGGGCGCGGCGTGCGCTGATGCCGGCAAAGCGCTCGAACAGCCTTCGCAACAGCGGGCTGCGGTTGCGCAAATTCGCCACCGGCGCGAAGCGTGAGGCGAGGTCGGCATAGCGCGGTAGGTAGCCGACCAGGCGGTCGCGCAACGTGAGGCCATGAGACTCTGCGCGCGCGGCCAGCACCTCGATCTTCATCTTGGCCATGTCGACGCCGGTCGGGCACTCATGGCGGCAGGCCTTGCAGGAAACGCAGAGTTTCAGCGTCTCCATCATCTCGTCGGAGGCAAGCGCGTCCGGGCCGAGCTGGCCGGAGATCGCCAGCCGCAAGGTATTGGCGCGGCCCCGCGTGACATCCTTCTCGTTGCGCGTCGCGCGATAGGAGGGGCACATCACGCCGCCCTCGAGCTTGCGGCAAGCGCCGTTGTTGTTGCACATCTCGACCGCGCCCTGGAAGCCGCCGCCTGCGCCGGGATAAGCGGACCAGTCGAGCCTGGTCTTCAGCTCGGTGACGCGATAATCGGGCCGGTAGCGGAAGAGCGAGCGGTCGTCCATCCTCGGCGCATCGACGATTTTGCCGGGATTGAGAACGCCGTCGGGATCGAAGCGCTGCTTCACTTCCTTGAAGTCGGCGACGAGGCGTTCACCGAACATGGTCTCATGGAATTCGGAGCGCACCAGGCCGTCGCCATGCTCGCCGGAATGCGAGCCCTTGTATTCGCGCACCAGCGCAAACGCCTCTTCGGCGATGGCGCGCATCGCCTCGACGTCCTTCTCGAACTTGAGATTCAGCACGGGCCGCACATGCAGGCAGCCTTCGGATGCATGCGCATACATGGTGCCGCTGGTGCCATGCTTGGCAAACACCTCGTTCAGCCGTGCGGTGTAGTCGGCGAGGTGTGGCAGCGGCACCGCGCAGTCCTCGACGAAGGAGACCGGCTTGCCCTCCCGCTTCATCGACATCATGACGTTGAGGCCGGCGGCGCGGAAATCGGCGATGCCGCTCTGAAGCGCCGGCTCCGTGATCTCGACCACTCCGCCCCATTTGCGCTTGTCGTTGTTCCAGCCGAAGCCGAGATCGCCCATCAGCTCGCCCAACTGCTTGAGGCGCGCCAGATTGTCCGCCTGGTCTTCCTCGGCGAATTCGACCACCAGCACGGCGTCTGGATCGCCCTTGATCGCGGCGGAGATGATCGGCTTGAACATCGCGATGTCACGGCCGAGTGCGATCATAGTGCGATCGACCAGTTCGACTGCGATCGGCTTGAGCCTGACCAGATGCTGGGCTGCGTCCATCGCTTCGTAGAAACTGCCGAAATGGCAGACGCCGAGCGCCTTGTTGCGGATCACAGGCCACAGCTTCAGCTCAACCTTGGTGGTGAAGGCCAGCGTGCCCTCGGAGCCGACCAGGAGATGCGCCATGTTGTTGGGTGCATTGCGCGGCACCAGCGCATCGAGATTGTAGCCGCCGACGCGGCGCTGCACCTTGGGAAAGCGTGCGGCGATCTCCTCGGCCTCGCGGGCGCCGAGATCGAGCATGTCGCGGAACAGGGCCCGTGTGCTGTCGCCGGCCTCGACATCGGAGAGATCGCCCGAGACCTCGCCGAAACGGTTCAGCGTGCCGTCGGCAAGGGCCGCCTCCATCGACAGCGTGTTGTCGCGCATGGTGCCATAGCGCAAGCTACGGCCGCCGCAGGAATTGTTGCCGGCCATGCCGCCGATGGTGGCGCGCGAGGCCGTGGAGACGTCGACCGGAAACCACAGGCCGTGCTTTCTAAGCTGGCGGTTGAGATCGTCCAGCACGATGCCGGGTTCGACCACGCAGGTGCGCCCCTCGACGTCGAGCGACAGGATCCGGTTCAGATGCTTGGAGAGGTCGACCACGAGCCCGTCATTGACGGTCTGGCCGCATTGCGAGGTGCCGCCGCCGCGCGGGGTGACCTTGTGTCCCTCGTCCCGGGCAATGGCGAGCGACAGCAAGGCCTCGTCCATGGTCTTGGGCACGACCACGCCGGCGGGCATGATCTGATAGAACGAGGCATCGGTCGCGTAGCGGCCGCGGCTGAAACCGTCGAACAGGACGTCGCCGGTCATTTCCGCGCGCAGGCGCCGTTCCAGCGAGGAAGCGTTTGTCATCCCTGATCCCGGACCGATCCAGCGAGGTGGCCCAGCCTTGCTGAGTTATTCACTATGTCTCGCGTTCGATTATTGTGAATTCAGAATGGGCAACCCGGCCATCCTCTCAGGACGAGACCGGCGCGTCCTCTCGGGGTTCGGTCAGGTGCTCGATCGCGGCCGCCCGCTTGTTGCGCAGGTGCTGGAACAGGATGTCGCTGAGCTCGCTCGCAGCCCGCCGGCGCAGCGCATCGAGAATGGCCTCGTGCTCGCGCATGGCCTCCGCCCAGCGCTGCCGATTGCGGGCGAAATTGGCGGAGTAGCGAACGCGCCGGATCCGGCCGGCGAAGTTGGCGTAAGCCGCCGTCAGCGTCTCGTTGCGCGCGGCCGCGACGATGCTCTCATGGATGCGCTGGTTGGCCTGGAAATAGCCGTGCATGTCGCGATGTAGATAGCGGCCGTACATCTCGTAATGCAGCTGCTCGATCGCGGTGATCTCCGCGTCGGTAATGGCTTCGCAGGCGAGGCGCCCGGCGAGGCTCTCCAGTCCCGCCATCACGTCGAACAGCTCCTCGAGGTCGCGCTGGCTGAGCTGGCGCACCCGCGCGCCGCGGTTGGGCAAAAGTTCGATCAGCCCCTCGGCAGCGAGCACTTTCAAGGCTTCGCGCAGGGGCGTGCGGGAGATTCCGAGCATCTCGCAAAGCTGCCGCTCGGGAACGCGCCCGCCTTCCGGAATGTTGCCCTCGACCACGTAATCGCGCAGCCGCAACAGGATCTCGCCATGAAGCGAGGCCTCCTGGCGATCGCCGCCATTTAGGCTGGGCGGGGCAATCGGAACCCCGGTGTCGGGAATCGTGGATTTCATTTGTAGCACAGTAATTTGCCTGTTTAGTCGCGTCGACGGCCACAATAGAATACCAAAATTCGATTGAAAGGACAAAAAATGAATGCAAAATAGCCGAAAGGAGCCGGCCAGAACCCCACCGACAGGGAGGTTTTCATGCATCAGGGACGCCATTTCCTCCAGATTACAGGCCCGAGCCCGGTGCCCGAACGCGTGCTGCGCGCCATGGATATGCCGGTCATCGACCACCGCAGCGCTGAATTCGCCGAGCTCGGCCGGGCCGTGCTTGAAGGCAGCCAGAAGATTTTCCAGACCAAAGCTCCCGTCGTGATCTTCCCCTCGTCGGGGACCGGCGCCTGGGAGGCCGCGATCGTCAACACGCTGTCGCCGGGCGACAAGGTGCTGATGATCGAGACCGGCCATTTCGCCACGCTGTGGCGGCAGATGGCCGGGCGCTTCGGCATCGAGGTCGATTTCGTTCCGGGCGACTGGCGCCGCGGCGCCGATCCGGCCGTGATCGAGGCGAGGCTCACCGATGACACCGCGCACGCGATCAAGGCCGTCATGGTCGTGCATAACGAGACATCGACCGGTGCGACCAGCCGCATCGCCGAGATCCGCGCCGCGATCGATCGCGCCTCGCATCCGGCGCTCTTGATGGTCGACACCATCTCCTCGCTCGGCTCGGTCGACTACCGCCACGACGAGTGGAAGGTCGATGTCAGCGTCAGCTGCTCGCAGAAGGGATTTATGCTGCCGCCCGGTCTCGGCTTCAACGCGATCTCGGAAAAGGCCCGTGCTGCGTCAAAGACCAACAGGATGCCGCGCTCCTATTTCGACTGGGAGGAGATGCTCAAGCCCAACGCCAAAGGCTTCTTCCCCTACACGCCGGCGACCAATCTGCTCTACGGCCTGCGCGAGGCGATCGCGATGCTGCTCGAAGAGGGCCTCGACAACGTGTTCGCTCGCCACCAGCGGCTGGCTGCTGCGACGCGCGCTGCCGTCAAGCACTGGGGCCTTGAGATCCTCTGCCAGGAGCCGGCCGAGTACTCGCCGGTGCTCACGGCCGTGCTGATGCCGCCGGGACATGATGCCGACCAGTTCCGGAAAGTGGTGCTCGACAATTACAACATGTCGCTCGGCTCCGGCCTGTCGAAGGTCGCCGGAAAGGTCTTCCGCATCGGCCATCTCGGCGAATGCAACGCCCTGACGCTGCTCGGCGCGCTCACCGGCGTCGAGATGGGCTTGTCGGTTGCGGGCGTGCCGCATCGCGCCGGCGGCGTCGACGTCGCGATGAAGCTCTTGGAGCAGCGCCCGCAGGGCAATGCATCGCCGCATCTGAAGGTCGTCGGCACGTAAAGTGGTCGCGGTGAAAGGGGATGGTATCCGAGGGCAGGTCGGCTCGTTATGCACGGACGGACCCTCTTGGAGGAGGGGACAAGCCGGTCAAATGGTGCTATTCGGCGGCCACCAAACCAAGGCTAGACCGGGAAGGACGCCGATGACCGTGCATACTGGAAGGCATTTCTTACAGATTCCAGGACCGACCAATGTGCCCGACCGGGTGCTGCGCGCGATGGACATGCCGACCCTGGACCATCGCGGTCCGGAGTTCGCCGAGCTCGGTTTTGCGGTCCTCGCCTCGATGCAGCGGGTGTTTCGCACCCAGCAACCCGTGATCATCTTCCCCTCGTCCGGCACCGGCGCCTGGGAAGCGGCGATGGTCAACGTGTTCGCGCCCGGCGACAAGGTTTTGATGTGCGAGACCGGCCAGTTCGCCGTGCTGTGGCGCGGCATCGCCGACAAGTTCAAGCTCGACGTCGACTTCATTCCGAGCGACTGGCGTCATGGCGCCGATCTCGCCGAGATCGAGAAGCGTCTTGCCGCCGACAAGCAGCACGCGATCAAGGCGGTCTGTGTCGTGCACAACGAGACCTCGACCGGCTGCGTGACGCCGCCGCTCGACGTGCGCAAGATTCTGGACCGCACAAAGCATCCGGCGCTGCTGATGGTCGACACTATCTCCGGCCTCGGCTCGATGGAATACGAGCACGATGCCTGGGGCATCGACGTCTCCGTCGCCGGCTCGCAGAAGGGTCTGATGCTGCCGCCGGGGCTCGGCTTCAACGCCGTCTCGGAGAAAGCGCTCGCGGTGGCGAAAGCCAACCCCGGCATGCGCTCCTACTGGGACTGGCAGGAGGTCATCAGCTTCAACAAGCTCGGCACCTTCCCCTATACGCCCGCAACCAACCTGCTCTACGGCCTGCGCGAGGCGGTCAAGATGCTGGAAGAGGAGGGGCTGGAGAACGTCTGGAGCCGCCACAAGCGACACAGCGCGGCGACACGGGCCGCGGTCAAGGTTTGGGGCCTTGAGACGCAGTGCGCCGACCCTGCCGCGCATTCGCCGGCGCTGACCGGCGTTCGCGTGCCGGAAGGACACGACGCCGACGCCTTCCGCAAGGTGGTGCTGGAGAACTTCGACATGTCGCTCGGCACCGGCCTGAACAAGATCAAGGGGAAGGTGTTCCGCATCGGCCATATCGGCCATTTCAACGATCTGATGCTGATGGGCACGCTCGCCGGGGTCGAGATGGGCCTCGATCTCGCAAAGATCCCGCACCGGAGCGGCGGCGTCCTGGCGGCCATGGACGTCCTGAAGGGACGCGAAATGATGCCGATGGCAAAGGCCCAGGTGGCTTGATCCATCCAACTTGAAGAAGAAGTGAGCGCGATGAACGCACCAACTGCCAGCGAAGACCTGCTCTACTCCGTCCAGGACGGCATCGCGCAGATCACCTTCAACCGCCCGCAGGCACGCAACGCCATGACCTTCGCCATGTATGACCGCATGGCGGACATCTGCCAGGAGATCAACGCCGATCGTTCGATCAAGGCCTTGATCGTGACCGGCGCGGGCGACAAGGCGTTTGCCTCCGGTACCGATATCTCGCAGTTCCGCGCCTTCAAGTCCGCGCAGGACGCGCTCGACTACGAGGCCCGCATCGACCGCGTGCTCGGTACGCTCGAGCAGTGCCGCGTGCCCGTGATCGCTGCGATCGCGGGAGCTTGCACCGGCGGCGGCGCCGGCATCGCGGCCTGCTGCGATCTCCGCATCGGCACCGAGACGACCCGGATCGGCTTTCCGATCGCGCGCACGCTCGGCAATTGCCTGTCGATGTCGAACATCAGCCGCGTCGTCGCGCTGGTTGGTCCCGCCCGCACCAAGGATTTGATCTTCAAGGCGCGCCTCGTCGAGGCGCCGGAAGCCCTCGCGCTCGGCCTGCTCAACGAGGTCGTGCCCGACGTCGAGACGTTGCGGCGCCGCGCCGACGAGACCGCAAAGCTCGTCGCCAGCCACGCGCCGCTGACGCTGGAAGCGACCAAGGAAGCGGTGCGCCGTATCCGCCGCACGCTGTCGCGCGAAGAGGGCGAGGACCTGATCCTGAAGGCCTATATGAGCGAGGATTTCCGCGAGGGCATGGACGCCTTCCTCAACAAGCGCACGCCGAACTGGAAGGGAAGGTAAAGTCTCATGAGCTTTCGGCTTGGTCAGTCGAAAGTCATATGCGCTGAAGAGCTGACGCCGGTCTCGGTGATCGCGCTCGAGCAGTTCGTGCTGTGGGACAACAGCGCAGGTCGTAAGACGGTGAAGGCGTCCGTGACGGCCGCAGTCGCAGGGCGCTCGTTGTGAAAGCTCGCTGCGGATGATGGAAGCTGCGCGGAATCAGGTCAGTTCAAGCGAGCGCTTGAAGTAGCCGATCGTCTCCTTCAGCCCATCCTCGAGCACGACCTTCGGCTCCCAGTTCAGCGCCGCCTTCGCCTTGGCGAGGTTGGGCTGGCGCTGCCGCGGGTCGTCTTGCGGCAGCGGCTTGAACACCAGCTTGGAACGCGAGCCCGTGAGCTTAATGACCTTCTCGGCGAGCTCGCGGATCGTGAATTCGGAATTGTTGCCGAGATTGATCGGGCCGGTGACGTCTTCCGGTGTCACCATCAGCCGCGTAATGGCCTCGACGAGGTCGTCGACATAGCAGAAGGAGCGGGTCTGCCCACCGTCGCCGAACACTGTGATCGGCTCGCCCTGAAGCGCCTGGACGATGAAGGACGACACCACACGTCCGTCATTGGGCTGCATGCGCGGGCCGTAGGTATTGAAGATGCGTGCGACCTTGATCGGCAGGCCATGCTGGCGCCAATAGTCGAAGAACAGCGTCTCGGCGCAGCGCTTACCCTCATCGTAGCAGGAGCGGATGCCGATCGGATTGACGTTGCCCCAATAGTCCTCGGTCTGGGGATGAATCAGCGGATCGCCATAGACCTCGCTGGTGGAGGCCTGGAAGATGCGCGCCTTCAGCCGCTTGGCGAGGCCGAGCATGTTGATGGCGCCGTGCACCGAGGTCTTGGTGGTCTGCACGGGGTCACGCTGGTAGTGGATCGGCGAGGCCGGGCAGGCAAGGTTGAAGATCGCGTCGACCTCGATGTAGAGCGGGAAGGTGACGTCGTGCCTGACCGCCTCGAACAGCGGATTGACGATCAGATGGGCGATGTTGCGCCGGCTGCCGGTGAAATAATTGTCCGCGGACACCACCTCGGCCCCCGCTTCGAGCAGTCGCTCGCACAAATGCGATCCGATGAAGCCGGCGCCCCCGGTCACGAGGATGCGGCTGTTGTTGTAGCTTTCAAATGGCATGATCGGTTCCAGCAGGGATCTCGGGGACCGTCGGATGAGGCGGCAGAGTGGTATCGGCTACGGGCGGATAAGCTAATAGGCTTGCATTCCCATTATGATCCTTAAAAATGAACCTGATCCTGAAGGCCTATATGAGCGGGGATTTCCGCAACGGCATGGACGCCTTCCCCAACAAGCGCCGAATTGGAAGGGCAGGTAAATTATCATAAGCTTTCGGCTTCGTCAGTCGAAAGTCATATGCGCTGAATTGCCCGCCTGCTTGAACTCGTCAGTATTAGTCCGCACAATGCAGCGATAGAATTTTCCGCACTACAACTCAAAAAACATCAGGGGATGAAACTCGTGCGAATTCCAGTGAAGGCCGTCGGCGCTGCGACGGCGCTGTTGTTGGGCACGCCGGCCTTCGCCGGCTGGGAACCGGCAAAGCCCGTCGAGATCGTGGTGGCGGCGGGCGCGGGTGGCGCCTCCGACCAGATGGCGCGGATGATGCAGGCCGCGATCCAGAAGAACAATCTGATGAAGCAGCCGATGGTCGTCTCGCTCAAGGGCGGCGCATCGGGCGCGGAAGCGCTGATGTACATGAAATCCAGCGAGGGCGATCCGAACAAGGTGCTGATCGCCTACTCGCTGATCTACATGCTGCCGCTGTCGGCGAAGATCCCCTTCAACTGGCGCGAGCTGACCCCGGTCTCGGTGATCGCGCTCGACCAATTCGTGCTGTGGGACAACAGCGCAGGTCCCAAGACGGTGAAGGAGTTCGTCGCAGCCGCGAAGGCGGCTAGCTCGCCGTTCAAAATGGGCGGCACCGGCTCCAAGCGTGAGGATCACGTGCTGACCGTCTTCCTCGAGCAGAAGACCGGCGCGAAATTCTCCTATTTGCCTTACAAGTCCGGCGGCGAGGCGGCGACCCAGTTGGTCGGCAACCACACCGAAGCCAACGTCAACAACCCCTCGGAAAATCTCGAAGTCTGGCGCGCGGGCCAGGTGCGTCCGCTCTGCGTGTTCGACAAGGAGCGCATCGCCTACACCGCCAAGGTGACCGAGACGCAGTCCTGGGCCGACATCCCGACCTGCAAGGAGGAGGGCGTCGACGTCCAGTACCTGATGCTGCGCGCGATGTTCCTGCCCGGCAAGGTCACGCCGGAGCAGCAGGCGTTCTATGTCGATCTCTTCCACAAAGTGACACAGACTGCCGAGTACAAGGATTATATGGAGAAGCAGGCCCTGAAGCCGATCTTCCTCACCGGCAAGGACATGGTGCAGTTCCTCGAGGAGGACGATGCCATCAACAAGGCGCTGATGACGGAAGCGGGATTCGTCGCGAAGTAGCTGCTTGTCACCTCGCCCCACTTGCGGGGAGAGGTCGGATTTGCATCGAAGACGCGATCCGGGTGGGGGGGGACTCTCCGCGAGAATAACTCTCACTGGCTCCGCGGAGACTCCCCTCACCGACCCTCTGCCCGCAAGCGGGGAGGGGGAATTGAACGCACTCTGTCCTGACAGCTCATGTCCCAAACGGATCTTGAAATCGTCGTCGAGGATCCGACCGCGCCTGAGGACGACTCCCCCTCCGTCGTTTCCTCCGGCACGATCGAGATCGTCGTCTGCCTCATGCTGCTGGCCCTTGCCGTCACGCTCGGCTACGACAATTGGCGTACCGGTGCGGCCTGGGATGCGACCGGGCCGGAGCCCGGCTATTTCCCGTTCTATCTCTGCGTCATTCTCGGCGGCGGCAGCCTCTACGGCCTGATCGTCGCGCTCCTCGCGCACCGCGCCGCGCGCGAGACCTTTGTCACGCGGGCGCAAGCCCGCCGCGTGATGGCGGTGTTCGTGCCGACGCTGCTGTTCTGCCTGGTGACCCAATTCCTCGGCCTCTATGTCGCGAGCTTCCTCCTGATCTCCGGCTTCATGCGCTTCGTCGGCAAGATCGCGCTGTGGAAGTCGCTGCTCACAGCCCTCGTGTTCACGGCAATCATGTTCGTCACCTTCGACATCGCGTTCGACGTTATCATGCCGAAAGGGCCGCTCGAAGCGGCCCTCGGGCGCTAGGGCGCATCGCGATGGAAGCGTTTGGTCTCCTGATTCACGGCTTCGCGGTCCTGCTGACGTGGAAGACAGTTGTGCTGATGCTGGTCGGGCTGGTGCTCGGCATCTTCGTCGGCGTGCTGCCGGGGCTCGGCGGCCCCAACGGCGTGGCGATCCTGTTGCCGCTCACCTTCACGATGGATCCGACCTCCGCGATCGTGATGCTGTCCTGCATCTACTGGGGCGCGCTGTTCGGCGGCGCGATCACCTCGATCCTGTTCAACATCCCCGGCGAGGCGTGGTCGGTCGCGACCACCTTCGACGGCTATCCGATGGCGCAGCAGGGCAGGGCAGCGGAGGCGCTGACCGCGGCGTTCACGTCCTCCTTCATCGGCTCGCTGGTCGCGGTGCTCTTGATCACCTTCCTCGCGCCGATGATCTCGTCCTTTGCGCTGAAGTTCGGCCCGCCCGAGTTCTTTGCGGTGTATCTATTGACCTTCTGCTCCTTCGTCGGCCTCGGGCGCGAAGCCAAGCACAAGACCGTCATCTCGATGTCGCTGGGTCTCCTGCTCGCCGGCGTCGGCATGGATACGGTCTCGGGCAATCTGCGCATGACCTTCGGTTCGGCCGAGCTTTTGCGCGGCATCAACTTCCTGGTCGCGGTCATCGGCTTGTTCGGCATCAGCGAGATCCTGCTGACGATGGAGGAACGGCTGGCGCTGCGCGGGCATGCGGCGAGCATCTCGCTCCGCGTCGTGCTCAGGGTCTGGAAGGACCTGCCGAAATATTGGGTCACGCTGCTGCGCTCGTCCTTCATCGGCTGCTGGCTCGGCATCACCCCGGGCGGCGCGATCGCGGCGTCCTTCATGGGCTACAATCTGGCCAAGCGCTTCGCCAAGAATCCCGAGGGTTTCGGCATGGGTCGCATCGAGGGCGTGTTCGCGCCTGAAACGGCGGCGCATGCGTCCGGCACCTCGGCGCTGCTGCCGATGCTGGCGCTCGGCATTCCCGGCTCCGGCACCGCGGCCATCCTGCTCGGCGGGTTGATGGTGTGGGGGCTCAATCCCGGCCCGCTGCTGTTCGTCGAGCACAAGGATTTCGTCTGGGGCCTGATCGCCTCGATGTATCTCGGCAACGTCGTCGGCCTCGTGCTGGTGTTGACGACGGTGCCGATCTTCGCCTCGATCCTGCGCGTGCCGTTCGCCGCGGTCGCGCCGATGATCGTGGTGTCGTGCGCGATCGGCGCCTATGCGATCCAGAATGCGATGTTCGACATCTGGCTGATGCTCGGCTTCGGAATCGTCGGCTACGTCTTCAAGAAGATCGGCATTCCCCTGGCGCCGTTCACGCTGGCGCTCGTGCTCGGCAACCGCGCCGAGGATGCATTCCGCCTGTCCATGATCGGCTCCGGAGGGACCCTGAAGGTGTTCTGGTCGAACGGGCTTGTCGGCTCGATCACGACGCTGGCAATCGTGCTACTGTTCTGGCCCGTAATTGACGGCCTGCTCGCCCGCGTTGGTTGGACGCATCGGACCACGGCGACATCGCGCGAAGCATAATCTCTTAGAGACGATGTCGTTGTGGCCTGCGGCCGTATCGGCGTCCTGGCGACCCCAAGGTGCTGTTCTGCGGAACCGGCGGTCTGGCGTTCGGGGAGATCAAGACCAGCGGCGCCATGACCGGCTTCACCCCCGCGGGTGTGGCGATCGCGTCGATCGGCTCGAACTCGACGACGCGCGCGCTGGACCGTTGGTGCGGGTGTCGAAGGCAATCACCCAGAACTGGATGCCAAGCTCCAATATCTTCTATATGGATCTCGGGACGCTTCTCGTCCGGTCCGTTCACGTTGGCACTGGGCTCCACGATCACTGCCAACGTATCGTCGCGATTTACCGACACATCTGCGCGCCGGCATCAACTATCAGTTTGGTGGCCCGGCGGTCTCGAAGTACTAAAATCGACAGAGGCGTCAGCGCGTGCGTTTGTCGTTGGAGACGGTGCCGAGTGACGTTCACCCACTTTGGCGTCCCTGAGCTTGGCAATCTCCTCGGCGCCGTACTCCTTCAGTACCTCATCGGTCTGCTCGCCGAATCTCCGGCGGCTGCGCCACCATCCTGCTCGGCGTGCGCGACACCCAGATGCTTGACTTGGTTCCTTGAACATTTTGTCGATGGCATAGATCGGCTTGCGTTTTCCTTGGCACCGTTCACGCTGGCGCTCGTGCTTGGCAGCCGAGGATGCCCTCCGACTTTCCATGATTGGCTGCGGAGGAGCCTGAAGGTGTTCCGGTCGAGCGGGCTGGTTGGCTAGATCACGACGGTGGCGATCGTGCTGCTCTTCTGGCCTGCCATTGAGAGCCTACTCGTCAGTTGGCGCCGTAGCCCAAGTCCGCCTCACAAACTAGGGGCTGCATGGCACCATCTTAGATGGCTGCTCATCTCAGGCCGTTCAACCGAGTCTATTGGCCTTTTGCAAGCCCGTCCATTCTCTGACGGAAGCCTAGCAGCACCATCGATGCCACGCTCCACCGCCTAACGGCGTTAACGCCAAGTGCCGTCATCATGTCGAGCAATCCTATCGACTCGCTGCAAAATCATTCCTGCTGCGAGGCTAACGCCGATCACGTAAATCCAGCCTGGTACAAAATCGAATAAATGCGAATTGAACAAGGAGCTAACAATGTTCTGTACGATGACTATGAACCCAAGCCACGGATAGAATCCTGACCCGCCAAAAAGGTTAAGCTGACCAATCCACATTGCATACAAGATCATGCAGCCGATCGAGCCCCACTGCACGGCGACGTTAAGAGTTTGATTGTGTGGATTGCTGATCGTCTGCGCTGCAAGTCCGGTTTGGCCTTGTGCGGCGCGATCGAACAGCGTCTGAACTGATCCTGTGCCATGCCCAAGGACTGGAGCTTCTCGAAAAAAAATGAGAGACTTGCGCCAATACTCTAGCCGCATTCCTGCCGAAGTTATCTCATTGCTATCGCCGTATTTCGAATATTCAAGCAGGATGCTGTTCGTCCGATCCCGTAGAGTGGAAGAGGCAAGCCAAGCAGACCCGGCCAGAAAAACGAAACAGGCAATCGCGCCGTAAAAAATCGAGCGCGGTAGATAGAACGCTCCAAAAAGGAAGAGCATTACGGGGACATATATTAGGGCTGTCCGGGCGAGTACAACGAAGGATAGATTCACAAGAAATGCTATCGATAATGCGACTAAAAGCAGCGCCAGATTGATTTTGCGAGATCGAATCAACTCAAGGATCGGCCACGCCAATACTACGGCGCATAAAGCAAACGATTGGCTTTGATCAATATAATTCTTCACAGGAACGCCGGGCTGCAAACTTGCAATCGAAGTGAGGTTTGGCACGGCGGCTGTGATCCAAGACAACATCAATAGAACGGTGCACGAGGCAAGGAATGCGGAAAGTATCCAGATTGCGCGCGATGATCTCTGAAAATGGTATATCAAAATCGGCATCATAAGAAACTTGACCGAGGGATTTACACCGCGCAGTCGAGCCGCCCAGGAGACGTCAGTTGCCCACAGAGTGCCTGCCAATGCGAGTGCAAACAGCGCTACGGCAAAGCTGCTTCTGGAGCGGCCAACTGTATCGACGAGCCCTTTCATACGTATTCGCGGACACACACTAAGTGCCCAAAGTGCACTGAAGATTGAGGTGATGGTTGTGGACCACGGCAGCGATGCTGCGGTGATACAGGCGAGAAAATCGCTCGTTGCCATCGAACTCGACAGAGCCAGGCAGAGCCGCCAACTTGGCACGAAGCCGGCCTGTTTTGCGTCTACGGTGACCGTACTAAGCTTGTTTTCCATTGTGCCTCAAGCAGCGCGCATGTAAGTCCGGTTTCCGATGCCCGCAACATTGTAACTGAAAGGGAGAGCGCCTTAGAGGACGCGGGATTCTCTTAAATTGGCGATCTCGTCGTCGCTGAAGCCAAATTCTTTGAGAATTTCATTCGTCTGCTCGCCGAATTCCGGCGGCCGCGCCACCATCTTGCTCGGCGTGCGCGACAGCGTCACGGGCTGGCCGACCAGGCGGATGTGGCGGTCCTCGTCGTTCGGCACGTCCTGCGCGATGCCAAGATGCTTGACCTGCGCGTCCTCGAACATCTGGTCGATGGCATAGATCGGCCCGCAGGGCACGCCGGCCTCGTTGAGCTCACGGACCCAGGTCTCGGTCGACTTTGTCACGGTCCGCTTCTCGATCTCGTCGTTGAGCGCGTCGCGGTTCTTGGAGCGGGCAGGCGCCGTCGCGTAGTCCGGGTGGGCAAAGAGCTCCGGCGCGCCGATCGCCTGGGCGCAGCGCTCCCAGATCCGCCCGCCCGTGGTGGCGATGTTGATGTATCCGTCCGAGGTCTTGAACACGCCGGTCGGGATGCTGGTCGGGTGGTTGTTGCCGGCCTGCTTGGCGACCTCTTTCTCCATCAGCCAGCGCGCGGCCTGGAAGTCGAGCATGAAGATCTGGGCCTGAAGCAGCGAGGTCTGCACCCATTGGCCCTTGCCCGAGACCTCGCGCTCGAGCAGCGCGATGAGGATGCCCATGGCGCAGAACAGGCCCGCCGTGAGGTCGGCGACGGGAATGCCGACCCGCATCGGTCCTCCGCCCGGCGCACCGGTGATTGACATCAGCCCGCCCATGCCCTGCGCGATCTGATCGAAGCCTGGTCGCTTGTGATAGGGGCCGTCCTGGCCGAAGCCTGAGATGCTGCCATAGACGATGCGCGGATTGACCGTGGCAAGGCTCTCATAGTCGATGCCGAGCTTCTTCTTCACGTCCGGGCGGAAATTCTCGACCACCACGTCGGCCTTGGCGGCGAGGCGCTTGAACACGGCGAGCCCGCGCTCGTCCTTCAGGTTGAGTGTCATCGCTCGCTTGTTGCGGTGCAGATTTTGAAAGTCGGAACCCCGCCGGGGACCGCCCGGCTGCTCGCCGCCGGCATCCTCGGTCAGCGCGTCGATCTTGATGACATTGGCGCCCCAATCCGCGAGCTGCCGCACGCAGGTCGGTCCGGAGCGGACCCGGGTCAGATCGAGCACGGTGAAGCGCGACAGGGCTTCCGAGGCATGCGGAAAGGGCATCGTGAAAGGCTCCGAGACAGATTGCGGGCCTACCATAGTGCCGAAAGGCCATGCGGCAAGCCTGGGCCGGCGCGGATGCCGCCTGTCGAAATGCAATGGCTGGCGCGGTTTGCTGCGCTGCGTGAAGGGATCAGCGCGACAGGCGCTTCAGTTCCGCGCGCGCCTGCTCGGCCAGCGGGTTGTCGCCGTGGCGCGCAATGAAGAGTTCGAACGCCTCCCGCGTTCCCTTCCGGCGGGCAGCTTCGTATTCCTCGGCCACCGCAACGGCAGGATCGCGAGCCATTGGCATGGTGGGCGAGCGGCCCGCCTTGCCGCTGTTATCCGCATTGGCTTTCTCCACCATGACGGGCAGTCCTCCGAACCGCGTGTGATCGAATCCGGCGTGCGCCGCAAGGGCGCCAAACAGGCCGGCTGCGAGTGAACGTCTCTTCATGAAACCCTGCGAATGACGAGAGTCGCGGGAACCGAAGCTTTTGCTCGTGCCCCGTATGACTACTGGATCTCATAGCGAAACAGCGCATTATGGCATAGGTCCGAGCGGTCTCACCCCATTTAAACCAAACGCTTAACCCTCTAGCTAGAATAATCTGTTAACCCCTCGAATTGGATGGGGCCTGCTGCTTCGGAGATTCGCTTTGGCAACCGCAGTTACGGTCACGAAGACCAACAACGCCGATGTCGATGGTCTGCTGTCGGGCTATAAATGGTCGGGCGCGATCACCTATAGTTTCCCGGACTCGTCCAGCGACTACGCGAATCCGTACACTGGCGGCAGCAGCGAGCCGACCACGTCGGGCTTCGCTTCGGCGCCGACCCAGATGCAGACGGCGATCAACTACGCCATCGGGTTGATCAACAGCTATACCAACGCCAACATCCAGTACGCAGGCACGAACGGCGCCGACATCATGATCGCGCAGTCGCCGTCGGCCAGCCCAACCTCCTACGCCTACTATCCCGGCAATTATGCCTCCGGCGGCGACATCTGGTTCGGTACTCAATATAATTACTCGCTCGCCAAGCTCGGCAATTATTACTTTGCGACCGCGCTGCACGAACTCGGCCATGCCGTCGGCCTCAAGCACAGCCAGGAGGCCGGGGGGCCGGCCAACGTCGCAGTGCCGACCGCGCACGACGACAGCGAATATACCGTCATGAGCTATCGCAGCTATGTCGGGGCGTCCACGACGACCGGGTACACCAATGAGGCCTACGGATATCCGCAGACCTACATGGCCAACGACATCCTCGCGCTGCAGACGATGTACGGCCCGAACTTCACGACCCAGAGCAGCAACACGGTGTACACCTGGAATCCGACCACGGGGCAGGAGTTTATCAACGGCGTCGGGCAGCCCGCGCCGGGCGGCGGCGCCGGCGGTTCGGCCAACCGAATCTACGAGACGGTCTGGGACGGCGGCGGCGTCGACACCTACGACCTGTCGAACTACACGACGAACCTGAGCATCAACCTCAACCCCGGCGCGTCGTCGGTATTCTCCTCCGTTCAACTGGCCTATCTCGGCGATGGCCATTATGCATCGGGCAACGTCTACAACGCCTATCTCTATAACGGCGACGCGCGTTCCTACATCGACAACGCCATCGGCGGCTCCGGCAACGACACGCTGGTGGGCAACGCCATCGCCAACGCGCTGAACGGCGCGGGCGGCAACGACACGATCACCGGCGGGGGGGGCAACGATGCCATCAATGGCGGCTCGGGCACCGACACTGCAGTGTATTCGGGCAGCCGGCCCAGCTACGCGGTTTCGTACAACGCGACGACACAGACCTTCACCGTGGCCGACCAGCGCAGCGGCTCACCTGATGGCACCGATACCGTCTCCGGTATCGAATATTTCCAGTTTGCCGATGTCATGGTAGCGAGCCCGACGCTGACCGGTACACCCGCCGTCAGCCGCGTCGCAACCCATGCGCCAGACTTCAATGGCGATAGCAATACCGACCTGTTGATCCTCAATGATGCCAGCTTGGGGGTTGCAGTTTGGGAGTTGAATGGGACGACGGTGCTTGCGAATCCGCAAGTTGGGACGATGGCTTTAGGCTTTCACTTTAGCAAAGAGGCCGATTTCAACGGAGACGGCAAAAGTGACCTGCTGATGCTCAACGACACGACGCACGCCGCGCAGGTCTGGTTGATGAATGGCACACAGGTAACGAGCCAGACGACCGTCGGCTCGATCAATGCCGCAGGAGGATGGCATTTCGCCGACACGGGCGATTTCAATGGAGACAGCAAATCTGATCTGCTGCTCGTTAATAGTGCAAGCAACGGCGTCGCGGTCTGGGAGATGAATGGCTCGCAAGTAACTGCGAATCCGCAGGTCGGCACGATGGCCTCTGGTTTTCACTACGCTACAACAGGCGATTTCAATGGCGACGCCAAAGCCGACCTGTTGATGATCAATGACACGACGCACGATGCTCAGATCTGGCTAATGGATGGTACGCAAGTTTCCAGCCAGACGACCATCGGCACCATCAATGCCTCAGGAGGATGGCACTATGTAGGCGTCGGCGATTTCAACGGCGACGGCAAGAGCGATCTGCTCTTACTCAATGATACCTCGCACGGTGTCGCAGTCTGGCTCATGGATGGCGCGCAGGTGACCGCGAACCCGCAGATCGGTACGATCAACACGTCCGGTGGATGGCGCTTTGGCGATCTTGGCGACTTCAATGCCGATGGCAAGTCCGACTTATTGTTGCTGAACGACATCAGCCACGGTGTTGCGGTATGGGAGCTCAACGGCACGCAGGTCATTGCTAACCCGCAGGTCGGCACCGCCGGCTCCAACGATACCTATGCCGGGGTCCAGGACGTCAACGGCGACCACAAATCCGACATTCTGTTCTCCAACAGCTCCACGCAAGTCCTCACAGCCTGGGAGATGAATGGCACTCAAATTGCGCTCAACGGACAAATTGGTATTGTGAACGCCGCCGGGGGGTGGCATCTCGTGAGTTAAGCTTTGTCCTCCACGAAAGGCTCTGGTGCTTATCTGCCGCTGCGGAGCGGCCGAGTGCTGGTGGCGTTTTGGCCGCTGCGTGACCGGCGGTTCGTTCCGTGATCTTGGTGAAGGGCCGGCCCAAGTTGAAATAGGCCGCCTTATTGGCTAAAAGCTGGCGATCCGATGACTGAGAGGCTTGCTGGATAACAAGCCCGCAGTTGAGCCTGCCACAAGATTCCCATGATGTCGCGCCTCGCTCAATACAGCTTCCGCGGGCTGCCTGCTTGGTGTTGTGCCCAGGGGAGCAGCGCTTGAACGACATCTCCTTGCAACGGTCGGACGCGGGCGCTTCCACTGCGCGCGGGGGGCGTCTTCAGCGGCTTGTTTACGGCTGGTCGGCAAACCTCGCTCAGACGCTACTGGGGCTGTCTCAGCAGCTTCTCCTCATCCCGGCATTTCTGCATTTCTGGAGCGGCGAGATGCTCGCGGCGTGGTTCGCGCTCTATGCCGCCGGAAGCCTCATGGTCGTCGCGGATTCAGGATTGCAGTTGCGCGCCGTCAATCGCTTTCTGGCCTTCAAATCTTGCACCGATTGCGATGGACGCACGGCAAAACTTTATCGTCAAATGCTACGCATCTATATCGGGACCGTCATGGTCCTCGGCATATTGCTTGTCGCGGGGGCGCAGCTCTGGCCGCCGTCGAGCATGCTCGGATTCCATCCGATGCCCACGTTCGATGCCGCGTTCTTGGCGATGACGCTAGGCACGCTTCTGACAGTACCGGCCAATCTGGTGTCCGGCCTCTATCGTGTGCGAGGTCAATATGGTCGCACCGTCTGGCTGCAAAATGTCGCGCTTTTGCTGAGCCAGGTCGCGCAATTGCTAGCCGTCGCCGCCTTCGGCAGCTTGCTCGCGGTAGCGATTGCCTTCGTTTCGATGCAGGTTCTGTTTGCGTTGTTTCTCATCCTGCTCGATGCGCCGCGCCTGTTCCCGTTTCTGCGCCGTGGCCACTTTCAAACAAGCCCCTCAGTCTCGTGGCGCTGGAGTGTCGGACAGTTCCGATTAGCCTTCCCCTTTGCGGCAGCCAGCATCACAGAACTGGCGCTGGTCAATGTGCCGGTGTTGCTGGTGAGCGCGCTGGTCAGTGATCGCATTGCGGTTGCCCAGTGGGGGCTGACCCGCGTGATAGCGAGCTTGGTCCGCGGACTCTGTCAGCAGGCGAGCATGCCCCTGGCCGCCGAGCTCGGGCACGACTATGCCGTCGGTGACAAGGAGCGCCTCCGACGGCTCTATGCCAATGGATCGGCTCTTGTGACCGTGCTTGCCAGTGTGATCGTTGCGGGCCTGCTTGCGTTCTGGGGCGATTTCTTTGTGCTTTGGACCCACGGCAGCATTCCCTATGACGCGCCGCTTACTGTCACACTCTTGCTCGGCTCCGCCGCCGTCGCACCCTCCTTGCTGGCGCTCGTTTTTGCCTATCACAGCAACCGTGGCGATCTCCTGGTACGCACCAAGGGACTGCAGCTCATCGTCTTCCTGGTTCTCTCACTGGTCCTGATTCCGACGCTAGGGCCGCTGGGCGCGGCCCTTGCCGTCGTCGCGAGTGATGTCGGCGTGCAATTCGGCTTGCTGGCCCTAGTGATCATGAGTCAAACGCTGCAGCACTGGTTGCGCCACGCTGTTTTCCTACTTGCCCTGTCACTAACTATCCTGCTGGTGGGATGGTGTCTGGGCGCGTTCATTGCGTCGCTTGTGCCGGCAGTCGGACTCGTACATTTCCTTATCGAGTGCACCATCTGGAGCATCATCCTCGGACTGGCGGCAAGTCCACTTCTCGCCAGGAGAGTTCGCGCGCATCTAATGGGTATCATTCCCATCTAGACCTGAGAGCGTGATAAACCGGCGTCGCGCTCAAGGCCGGGCGAGCGCTAGCCATGCTTCAGCCGCTTCACACGGTCGGCTACTGCCGCTTCCCTGATCAAAATAGTTTCGGACCATGCTGCCGGCTGCGAACTACTCCAACCGCCGCTATGAGAGTTCGGCGTGACGCAGTGTTTGGTACATTTCGACACCTCACACACTTTGCTAACAGCGGTGAAGCCGTGATGAGATGCAGAGCGTGCGCAGGCCGCTCCCGAACAGCTTCACGTTATGGCGCCGTGCCACCGCCTCGAGCTGCGCCAGCCGCTCTTGCCGGTCTGCAGAAGCGGCGACGACGAAGGAGACATCGCTCCCGCGGGAAGGTGCCGGCTGGAGAGCGTCGAGAAACTGGGGCTCGAAAGCCAGGTGAACGATCTTGGCCGAAGCGCAGTGGCTGCGAAAGAAGTCAGCGACGCCGACATTGCGAGATCGAGAGGTCATACACCGACAAGTCCTGCCGCGCGACCGGTGAGATGCCGACGTTGCCGACCAATAGCGGGCGCCCACCTTGATCCGGTGCACGAGGCGCGTTCCAACGTGAAGCAGGTGTTGATTTAGCATGAGGTCTGGGTCTGAAGATCTTCAATCTGTATCAGATGGTCTCCGATTGCGCGTCGAGGACCCGAGTTTGCATGCTAAAGGGTTCCATCATGGACGTGAAAAGAGCCACAATGCAGGGCGGAGACGCATCGCGCGATGCTGCCTAGAGGAAGCGGCGACGTAATGACAGCGCCGTGCTCGCGCTCGTAGGCCGCATGGATCCATGCATTGTTGATGCGGATGTCGACCGGGACCTGCCCGACCTTGGCGAGCTGCGGGAGTAAAACTCGGTGACGTCTAACAGGCTGACATTCCGGGCAGATATCGAGCGGCGTAGCCGGGCCACCGTGGTGCCGGCACAGCCAGGAGAGAAAGCGCGGATAGTTGAGAATGAGCACGTGTATCAATGCAAGTCAGCAGCTCAGTTGGCGGCCAGGAAACGCTCCGAGGAGATCGTGAAAGATGCTGCTTCCGAAGCAGAATTAGAAGGTTTCTCTTTGGTGGGCAAGGCGGGCTGGAGCGCGCCGCTGGCTTCATTCAGCCCCGATCGTCTGATTCACCCCCTGATTGTATTACGGTAACTCAATTCAGTGAACCGCAGGAGACGCGCTCGACCATTCTGGTGTGTGCTGGCCAACCATCCGTAGGCAGCAACATTGTTCCTTGTCTGATTGAGGCGACGGGAGCTACGGATCATGTGGATCCGATTTGCGATGACCTGTCACTCGGGCGCGCGTTGACCACAAGACAAAACTCTGTAAAGGTTAAGTCACTTGGTTTTCGAGAGAATTTGGGGCTATGAGGGTCACCTTTATCGATTTCGATCGGCACGGAGACGAGCGTGGAATGTTGGTTGCACTCGAAGATCAGCGCAACATTCCATTCACGATTCGCCGCGTGTACTACCTGTTTGACACCAAGTCCCACGTTCGTCGCGGTTATCATGCGCACCGCCAATTGAAGCAGCTCATGATCGCGGTCGCGGGAAGCGTCAAAGTACATCTGGACGACGGGCTCGACACGACCGAGATTACGCTCGACACTCCTTATCGCGGGCTGCTGCTGGAGAGCATGGTCTGGCGTGAGATGTCCGAATTTAGCCCTGATTGCGTACTGATGGTGCTCGCGGATCGGCTCTACGATCCGAGCGATTACATTCGCGACTATCAGGAATTCTGCACGCTCGTCAAACAGGAGAGAAAATGATGAAGCGCCTAGTCATCATCGGAGCAGGTGAGTTCGCAGAGATCGCATTCCAGTACTTCTCTCATGACTCCGACTACGAAGTTGTGGCCTTTTCGGTTGATGCGGAGTTCATCAAGAGTTCGGAGCTGGAGGGACTCCCGGTAGTTCCTTATGGCGAACTGGCGGACCGCTATCCGCCGGGCGAGTACGACGTCTTCGTTGCAATTCCTTCCACACAGCTGAATCGCTTGCGCACGCGTTTCTACCACGATGCCAAGCAGAAGGGATACCGGTTCGGAACGTACGTCAGCTCGCGCGCTTTCGTATGGCGTAATGCCAAGATTGGCGAAAATACCTTCATTTTCGAGGACAATGTGATTCAGCCCTTCGTCACGGTCGGGAACAATTGCGTGCTGTGGAGTGGCAATCACGTGGGTCATCGCTCTGTGATAAATGACAATGTGTTCGTCACTTCCCACGTTGTCATTTCCGGATATTGCAATATCGGCGAGAGCTCGTTTCTCGGCGTCAATGCCACCATCAACGACCATATCACGATCGGGCCCCGTTGTGTTATCGGGTCCGGTTCGCTGATCGCCAAGGATACCGAGCCGGACAAGATCTATGCGACAATGCCGGCCCGCGCTGTCCCGGGCAAATCTAGTCAGGATACCGAGACTTGAGCGGCCCAATGTTCAGGTGGGAAAAAGAGGGACTGACCTTTCGCATATCTGACCACGGCGTCGGGAGTTGGATGGCGAACTCGGCTCTGACACCCACGCCGATGCGCCTGGACGACGAAACCATTCGCGTCTATGCGGGATTCAGGGACGGGGCGGGCGTTAGCCGGATTGGCTATGTCGACGTGCTTGCCGATGCTCCCGCCAAGATCGTACGAGTGTCGCATCGTCCCGTCCTGGACATTGGTCGGGACGGCTGTTTCGATGACAACGGAGTTATTCTCGGCGATGTTGTCCCGACGGCCGACGGCATATATATGTTTTACGTCGGCTTTCAGCTGGTGGCGAAAGCAAAATTCCTCGCCTTTACGGGATTGGCAAAGTCATCCAACGGCGGCGAAAGCTTCACCAGATTGTCCGAGGCGCCAATCCTCGACCGCGGGCCAGGCCAGACCACGATTGGCGCGGTGCACTCCGTGATGTTCGAGCGGGGACTATGGAAGATCTGGTTCGCCTGCGGTGACGGCTGGCAGTACATCGGTGGCAAACCGTATCCCCAGTATCACATTCGCTATGTCGAGACGCCGGATCTGCTCGCCGTGCCGCGGCTCGGGCACGACTGCCTCAAGCCACAAGGCGACGAGTACCGGATCGGACGGCCCCGCGTCTATCGGGTAGGGGGTCAGTTCGTCATGTACTTCACGTATGGAACTACCTCTGGGGACTACCTGCCTGGGATCGCTTATTCGCTTGACGGACGCAATTGGGTCCGTAAAGACCAGGATGTGGGCATCTCGTTGAGCGCCTCGGGATGGGACTCCCGCACCTTGTGCTACCCCGCCCTGATCCAGCACCGCGATAACGTCCTGATGTTCTACAATGGCAATGACATGGGCGTTGAAGGTTTTGGTGTTGCGCGTTCCAGCGGCACGCTTGGCTAGTCCCGATGGATAAGGCGAATGATCCACGTTCGATCATACTCGGCTTCGGACGAGGAGACTTGGAATGCGATCGTTCTGCAGTCCAGAACGGGCAATTTCCTGCACCTTCGCTCCTACATGGATTACCATTCTGATCGCTTTGTCGATCAGTCGCTGATCGTTCTGCAGGATGAGAGGCCCTGCGCGGTATTCCCGGCGAGCTTGCACGGCAACACCATCAGTAGTCACGGCGGGCTTACCTATGGCGGACTGCTCTCGACAACCGACATGCGGGCGCAGTCGTCGCTTGAGGCCATAGAAAAGATCGCCTTCCACTACGCCTCCGCCGGACGAGAAAAGCTAATCTATAAGGCCGTGCCCCACGTGTTCCACCGCTACCCTTCAGAGGAGGACTTGTACGCTCTGTTCAGGATGGGGGCGCGACTGCAGCGTCGGGATATCTCCTCGGTCGTCGAAATCGGCAAGGCGCCAAAGTACTCCAAGGGACGGAAGTGGACGATCAACAAAGCTAGGAAGGCGAACGTTGTGGTGAGCGCGTCGCACAGCTTCGACGCATTCCATCGGCTTCTCCTGGAGCAGGCCAGCGACCGCGACCGTCAGGTGGTCCATTCGCTCGCCGAGCTGCAATTGCTGAAATCCCGATTTCCAGACCAGATTGTCCTCTATGAGGCGCGGGCAGACGGCCTGCTGCAAGCGGGGGTCATTATTTACGATTTTGGCAGCACGGTGCACACGCAGTACATGGGGTCGAGCGAGCTAGGCCGAACAACCGGCGCGCTCGATCTTGTTATATCCGAGCTCGTCAATGACGTCTATGCCGACAGGCGCTACTTCAGTTTCGGGATTTCGACCGAGCAGGCGGGCCGCTATCTTAACGAGGGCCTCGCGTCACAGAAGGAGGGCTTCGGGGGGCGCGGTATTGTTCACGACTTTTATGAGATGGATCTAGAATGATGGTGCCGTTTCTGAACCTGCAAGAGGCCAACACCCCATACATCGACGAGCTCAAGGCTGCAGCGTCCCGAGTGATCGAGTCGGGATGGTACATCCTGGGCGAGGAGCTTCAGTCCTTCGAGCACGAATTCGCGGAGTATTGTGGGTCGCGCTTCTGCGTCGGCGTGGGAAACGGCCTGGATGCGCTGATTCTCACCCTGCGCGCCTACATGCAAATTGGCAGGATCGCCGAAGGCGACGAAATCATCGTCCCTGCCAACACATTCATTGCGACCATTCTGGCAATCACCCAGAACCGGTTGCGGCCTGTTCTCGTCGAGCCCGATCCGCTCACCTTCAACATCGATCCTGAACGCGTATCGCGCGCGATTGGTCCGAGGACGCGCGCAATCGTGGCTGTCCATCTCTATGGACAATTGGCGGCCATGCCGGAGCTGAGCGCTATCGCGCAGGCACGCGGCCTCCTGTTGATTGAGGATGCGGCACAGGCCCATGGCGCAACGCGCGATGGTAAGAGGGCAGGCGCCTTTGGCGACGCAGCCGCGTTCAGCTTCTTCCCGACAAAGAACCTCGGTGCGCTCGGTGATGGCGGTGCGATCGTCACGAGCGATGAGATGCTGGCGGAGCGGCTTCGCGCTGTGAGAAACTATGGCTCCAAAGTCAAATATTACCACGACTGCGAAGGGGTCAACTCGCGACTGGACGAGATTCAGGCGGCGATATTGCGGGTTAAGCTGAAATATCTCGAGAACGAGATCACGTCGCGCCGCGAGATTGCGGCCGCTTATCTGGAGGGCATCAAGAATGCGAGAATTCGGCTGCCCGTTGTGGCCTGTGATCCCGGCACTCACGTCTGGCATGTCTTCGTCGTCCAATGCGAGCACCGTGAGGAGCTGCAAAGTTATCTAGCATCCCGCAACATCCAGACGCTCATTCATTATCCTGTCGCTCCGCACCTGCAGAAGGCGTATCTGGGTCTGCATGGTCTGTCGCTTCCGATTTCCGAAAGACTTCATCGTGAAGTTCTGAGTTTGCCACTTGGGCCGACGCTACGGCCCGAGCAGGTCAAACAGGTGATCGCCGCATGTTGCGAATTCAAGCGTTAGAATTTTGACATGCGTCCTGTGATAGTTGACGAGCGTCGCGTTCGTTGGCTGTCACCTCCTTCGTGCCTTAGCCGATTGCCAAGCTACGGGAAAGGTCTGCAATCGTGATGAATATCGGTCCGGACCACGCCGTGGTGAACAGGGCGGCGGAGGTTCCGTTGGTGTCATTTCTCATTCCCGCCTACAACCATGAGCGGTTTATCGAGAGATGCCTCGATAGCGTTCTGTTCGATGAATATGTCAATAAGCAGCTTGTGGTCATCAATGACGGCTCGCGCGATCGTACGGCGCAGATCATCTCGAACTGGGTTTCCAGGAATAGATCGTCATTGGATATCCGTTACGTCGACCGGGAGAACAGGGGGATTGCTGCGACGCTCAACGAACTAACCGCGCTGGCCAGCGGCGACTATCTGCGGCTCGGTGCGAGCGACGACTATTTTCTGGCCGACGGTACTGCCGCGCAGGTCGCCTACCTCGAAGCCAATCCAGCCAAGCTTGCGGTCGTCGGCGACTCGATCGTGGTCGATGACCAGGATCGGATCATTCATGACAGCGCAATGGTCGGTCTGTTTAACGTCGACAAGGCCCGCTACCTGACTGACGAGGGAATTCGGCGCGAAATCATCTGCAGATGGGCGATTGGCGGTCCGGTGCCGCTGCTGCGGAAGAAGGGACTCGACGCCGCCGAGGGCTGGAACGAGAACCTGCTGATCGATGACTGGGACTTCTTCCTTCGTCTTGCTGCGATGGATGTGATCGGCTTTATTGACGTGAAGGTGGGTGCCTATCGGGTTCACGGCACCAACACCAGCAAAACCAGGGACACTGCGAGGCGGATCGCTAACCTGCGTAACATGGCCGAGGCGGTCAGCCGGAATGTCCATTTGTTCAATGGCCGATACGGGACGATGCTGAAGGCACAGGGAAGGCTGATCGCGGCAAAGATCGCTTATCTTGAATGTCGATATGGCGCATCAGCCTGGAATGTTCTGATGTTCGGCGGCCTAAGGGCCGTTGCCTCACTCGCTTCGACGTCCGCCCGACTGGGGATCCTTCAGTGAGCGAGGCGCTACGCTATCCATCGTTCTATCTGGCGCTCCCGATCGTGCTGGCGTTGTCGGTGATGCTCGTCAGCTTTGAATTTTCGCTAGGCACGCTTGGGGGCGTGCTGTTCTTCGCGACTGCCGCTGTCGCCATCGTAACGCTGGATGTCATCCTCGCTATTCGTCTGCCGCCACTGCAGTCATTTCAGGATATGGACTTCTCGGGAACGCGTCAGGGGGCGATTGCCGCGGCACTTTGCTGCCTAGTGGCCGCCTTCTGCGTCATTGATTTGACCTTCTTCCCTATCCCGCTCATCGTCGATCCCTCGTCCTATGCGACGTTCGAGGGGGGGCGCAATCACGTTCGGCATATCTCGAATTTGAGCTGGATATTGCCACCTATCGCATTGCTCTGTTTCAAGAGCAAAGCCGTGCGCATTGCGCTGATCGCAATAGGCCTTATCTTTCCGATACTTGTAATCGACCGGAATCGTCTCTTCGCAGCCTTGTTTTCGCTGACACTTACGCTGGCGCTGCAAAAGAGGAACTCACCACTGTTTTCCTGGAAGGTGATTTTGCCTCTACTGTTCGGAGGGTTAGTCGCTTTTTCGCTGCTTGGAGCGGTTCGCTCGGGAACTTTGAACGGTCTCACCTTGCCGTTGAGCAGCTTCTTCCGGAGCTCCCCAGAAGGGGTGAAGTGGCTGCTGCTATATGTGAGCGCTGGCGTTTACAACTTCTCCTCCATTCTGGCGAAGGGCTATCACAATGCCAGTTTTCTAATCAGTCAGTTCGTCCCCTTCGCCGGTTCGGTGGCGACGCTTGGGACGGACATACCACTGGATGCACCGACGATTAATGTCGGCACGGAATTCCTTCCATTCCTGATGGCGGCCGGATGGGGACTCGCGCTTCTTAGCGTTTTGGCGCTTTACGGTATGCTGCTTTGGAGCATGCTGCTGTTATGCGGAGAAGTTTCGCTCTGGCGCTTCTTGATTTTTCTCCGGTTCGCGTATGTGTCCATCATGTCTCCCTTTGCACCACAGGCGTTCACTTGGACGAACTTCGGTTTCGTGGTGGTCTGTTTGATGATTCCAATCGCTGGACATTTTCTTCCTGCGATGCATGAACGGCTGAAGGAGAGCTGATTGATCATGGCCCATGAGAGCGCATCGGTATCAGCGAAAGAAGCCGCGCGACCTGACTCGATCGAGGCGCGAGAATTCTTGCGTCTCCTGATCCGGCAATGGAGATGGGCCCTGGCGACCTTTGTGATCGTAGCCTTGATCGCAATTGTGCCTCTAAGCAGGGTTAAGCCGCAGTGGGAGGCACAAGCCACGGTTCGGATCGGTACCGTCTATGATGCGCTGGCCGGTGCAGCTCGGTCAATTGAGCCGCTTCAAGACCTCCTGGAGCGATTGCGTGTAAAGTCGCAGGTGGCGCGCAGCTCTTCGGATGCCGCCGCAAGGTTCGATCCAGTGCCGTCAACGGGGCTGATTCGCATCGCGGTGCGGGGAACTAATGCGGACGAGGCAGGACATCTCGCAACTGCGATTTTCAACCAGCTGAGGTCCATGCACGAAGAGCTCGCACGGGCGGCCCGCTCGGAAACCGAATTTCTCGCAGAAGAATATGCAAAGGAGCTTGTCACCCTGCGCGAAGTGCAATCGAACTTGCAGAAAGCGTTTACGTCTGCGAGTAATCCGGGCGTGGATGACAGGTCGATGACTCTGGCAACCATTGCATTGAGCATGGAAAGGAACGCCAAAGAGATAAGGGAAATCGATCGCCAGAGATTTCTCCTAATCAGGCGCGACAAATATCAGTCCTCACCGACCGAGATGATAGGTGGGATTTCATCGGTCAGGATTGGCGGAGCGGGCCGGGGTCTTATTGCTATCTTCGGTATCGTCATGGGTTTGGCTGCCGGGCTGATGGTGGCCCTGCTACGCGACTATGTCAGCAGGATGCGACCCCAACGACTGTCAGCCTAACGGCAAGACCTTCCCAGGCATCGGCCCGGCCTAAATTCACTCCGCCGGAAGCATAAAAGGCTGTGGAAAGCGTCGCCGCGATTTGGTACGCAGGCGCCTCTGATTTCAGTGCCCAGGGCTAACCCTTGAGTGAACCCCAGGGGTCAGCACGCGAGCGGATTCAATTGTCCAGGCATCTCAAAGTCACGATCCTGCTTGCAGCCCGCAACGGGGCCGAGTTCATTCTCCAGCAACTCGAGTCTTATCGTGCCCAGACTTATTCGAACTGGGAGCTTATCGTATCTGACGATGGCTCGACCGATGGCACGCTCGGGTTGATTGAGGAATTCGCAAAATCCGTATCGCAGCGTGTGGTTATCCTCCACGGTCCGCGACAGGGATTCTGGCAGAATTTCGTATCGCTGGTCCGCTGCCCTGATGTTTCAGGCGACCTGTTCGGCTACAGCGACCAGGACGACGTCTGGTTCGCTGACAAGCTGGCGGATGCTGTAGCGTGGTTTGAGCGGATACCGGAGAACAAGCCCGCTCTCTTTTGCACGCGGACCCAGCTTGTGACCCGGCAGGGAGCACCAATCGGCTTCTCGCGGCAGTTCGGGCGCACGCCGGGGTTCGCCAATGCGCTGGTTCAGAGCATCGGCGGTGGAAACACCATGATTTTCAACCGGGCCGCCCGACTGGCTCTTCAGAAAACCCCGACCGAAGCACAGATGGTTGCGCACGATTGGTGGACCTATCAGATCATTGCCGGAGTTGGAGGCATCATACACTACCATCCTGGGCCTAGTCTTGCCTACCGGCAGCACGGAGAAAACGTGTTCGGAAAGAATGTCGGTCTTCAGGCGCGCCTCACGCGGGCGCTTGGGCTAGCCTCCGGGCAAATGACTGCATGGAACGATATCAACCTCAAATTACTCAGTCGGGTCCGCTCGGAATTGCTTCCCGAGAACGTCGCAATCCTCGATCTGTTTGCCCACGCGCGAACGGCTTGGCTGCCTGCTCGGTTGTGGCTACTTTGGCGCTCAGGGGTCTATCGGCAGACCGCCGTTGAAAATTTTGCGCTCTATCTTGCCGCGATCTTTGGCCGGATTTGACGGCCTCCGCAGGCGGGCTGCCGGCACTGAACAAACGGGACGACACCCATGAAAATCGAACGCTTAGCCATTCCTGATGTGTTGCTGGTGACGCCGTTCCGGCATGTCGATGATCGTGGCTCGTTCTCGGAGACGTTTCGGGAAGATCTCCTCGCCGCCTATGGCGTCAATACGGCCTTCGTGCAGGATAATCACGTCGTCTCCAAGAGCAGAGGTGTCGTACGCGGCCTGCACTACCAGGTCGCGCCGCGCGCGCAGGGGAAACTCGTGAGGTGCTCGAGAGGGGCCATTCTCGATGTTGCAGTGGACGTTCGCGAGGGGTCGCCGACCTATGCGAAGCATGTTGCCGTCGAACTATCTGAGGTTAATTGGCAGCAGATTTGGGTTCCGCCCGGCTTCGCGCACGGCTACGTCACGCTGGACGACAATTGCGAGGTCATTTATAAGACAACGGACTATTATTCGCCGGCCCATGAGCGGGGGATCGCGTGGGATGATCCCACGCTCCAAATCGATTGGCGCATCTCCCACGCCGAGGCCATCTTGTCGAACAAAGATCGCAGTCTTAGACGTCTTGGCCAGACGACACCGCTCTCCGAATAAAGTTGTAGGACGATCATGCGAGTTCTTGTGACTGGGGGGGCCGGGTTCATCGGATCTGAGGTCTGTCGTCACTTCATCTCCAATCTCGGGCTCGATGTTGTCGTGCTCGACAACCTGAACTATGCGGGCAACTTGGCATCGCTCGCTCCCGTGTCGAGCAGCTCACACTTCGCCTTCGAAAAAGGCGATATCTGCGATCATGAAATCGTCGATGCGATTTTCACGAGGTACGAACCCGGGGCGGTCGTTCACCTTGCGGCCGAGACTCACGTCGACCGCTCGATCGTGCAGTCGAAGGTGTTCGTGCAAACGAACGTGCTTGGTACGTTCACGCTCCTGGACGTGTCGCGTCGCTATATCGAGCGCAGCCCGGCGAGCATTGCCCAGTCGTTTCGCTTCGTGCACGTCTCGACTGACGAGGTCTACGGATCTTTGGGGGCGGAGGGCGCTTTCAGCGAGACAACGGCCTACGACCCGAGCTCTCCATATTCGGCCAGCAAGGCTGGATCGGATCACTTGGCGAAGGCATGGTATCGGACCTACGGCCTGCCTGTGATCGTCTCGAACTGCTCCAACAATTACGGGCCTTACCAGTTTCCCGAAAAGCTCATCCCCTTGATGATCCTGAACGCGCTCGAAGGCAAGACGCTCCCGGTCTACGGAAATGGTTTGAATATCCGCGATTGGCTTTACGTGGAAGACCACGCGCGCGCTCTCGCCACTATTTTGGTCAAGGGCTGTCCGGGCCAAACCTACAATGTGGGCGGACGCAATGAAAAGACCAACCTGGACGTAGTGCGGCAGATCTGCACGTTGCTGGACCGGCTGCGCCCAACCGGCGCGTCGCATCATGAGTTGATCTCGTTCGTGAAGGATCGACCGGGGCACGATGTCCGCTACGCGATCGACGCAACGAAGCTGGAAGGCGAGCTGGGCTGGCGTGCTAACGAAACGTTCGAGACAGGCATCGAAAAGACGGTGCGCTGGTATATGGACCGAGCCGATTGGTGGCGCCCGTTGCGGGAGCGCGTCTATAGCGGCAAGCGGCTGGGACTTATCGGGCAAGGCTCATGAGGCTTTTGGTCGTCGGTCGCGAAGGCCAGATTGCCCGATCGTTACGTGAAGCGGCTGCCAGCGAGAGTGATCTCATTCTCCAATCCGTCGGACGTCCTAATGCGGATCTGTTGCGGCGCGGAGCGGTAACTGCGGTGGTCTCGGAATTTCGCCCCGACATCGTTGTCAACGCGGCTGCTTACACAGCCGTCGATAGAGCTGAAGACGAATCGCAGCTTGCGTTCACGATTAACAGCGATGGTGCTGGGGAGGTTGCGGCTGCTGCTGCAGGCGCTCGGCTTCCCATCATTCATTTTTCGACTGACTATGTTTTCGACGGAACGAAACCCGGCTTCTACGAGGAACAGGATGCTCCCAATCCGCAAAGCGTCTACGGACGTTCGAAATTGGAAGGAGAGCGAGCCGTGGCGTCAGCGAACGTCCAGCATATCGTTCTGCGGACCTCCTGGGTATATGCACCGTTTGGTACTAACTTTGTCCGGACGATCTGGCGCAAACTCGTTGCGGGGGAACGTCTTCGGGTGGTCAATGATCAGATCGGCTGTCCGAGTTATGCTCCAGACTTGGCTCAGGCCACAATAACGTTGGCGCGTCGGCTGGTCCGGACAGGCTGGCGTTCGAACTACTCCGGAATAACGCATATTGCTGGTCCCGATGCTTTGACCTGGTACGAATTTGCTCGCTTGATTGGGCAGAGAGTTGGGGGCTCAAATTTGAGTGAGATCGCTCCGGTTTCCAGTTCCGAATATTCGGTGCGCGCAGTTCGTCCGGCGAACTCACGCCTCTCGACCAGGCGCCTGCAGTCAGTTTTTGGCATAACGCTACCAGCACTGCAGACGTCGCTGGATGAATGCCTCGATCGTATCTCACAGGAGTAGGAGGCCACCTTGAGAGGAATTATTCTTGCTGGCGGCAGTGGCACGCGGCTATATCCAATGACTCTGGTAACCTCGAAGCAGTTGTTGCCCGTGTACGACAAGCCGATGATCTATTATCCGCTCACGACTCTGATGCTCGCGGGCATCCGCGATATTCTGATCATCTCGACGCCGCACGATCTCCCTCAATTCCAAGCCCTGCTTGGCGATGGCAACCGGTGGGGCCTGTCACTTTCATATGCGCAGCAGCCGACGCCGGGTGGTCTTGCGCAGGCGTTCGTCATCGGTGCTGAATTTGTTCAGGGTAGCCGCTCGGCGCTCATTCTGGGCGACAACATATTCTTCGGTCAGGGGCTTCACCGGTTGCTGGCTAACGCTACGGGCCGGACAAACGGCGCGACGATCTTCGCCTATCAGGTGGCGGATCCGAACCGCTACGGCGTGGTAGAATTCGGTGAAGGCGGCAAGGCTCGCTCCATTGAGGAAAAGCCGCTGAAGCCCAAATCGAATTTCGCTGTCACAGGTCTCTATTTCTATGACGAACAGGTCGCAAGTTTGGCTTCGACTATCAAGCCTTCGAACAGGGGAGAACTCGAGATCACTGATTTAAACAAACTCTATCTTGATCGTGAGCAGTTGCACGTTGAGCGACTGGGACGTGGCTTCGCCTGGCTTGACGCGGGGACACCCGAGAGCTTGCTCGATGCTGCGGAGTTTGTCGCGACGGTCGAGAAGAGGCAGGGCTTCCGCATCGCCTGCCCCGAGGAGGTGGCGTTCAACCAGGGTTATATCGATCGGGCTCAACTCGAGCGACTGGCATTTCAAATGGGCAAGGGTGACTACGCGTCGTACCTGCGTAATCTTCTGCATACCTGAGCGCGCAGCGATCCTTGCGAAAGCGAAGACAGTCACGAATCGGCTGGTCCGACGGTCGTTACTGGTTCCGCACTTGAGGGTCATCTCACCGATCTGCCGTCGTCTCAGCCACTCAACGGAAAAACCGGATCACCAGCCTTGAGTCAGCAGCGCCCGGTTGACGCAGAAATGAACCGGGAGACGCTTAGTTGGCGATGGCGAAAATGGCCCTGCATGGCTCATGTCGAGGTCGGTCAAACTGAGGCTATGATTCCTCTCCGTCAAGAACGAGCATTCTTGTAGCCCAGCCCCTAGGTGTTTTGCATCACCACTGGAAGCGACCCAGCGCAAGGATAGGTAATCACCGGCTTCAAGAGAATGGTATTTGGCGGAAGTAGATGCGAGGTTGGGTCGAAAAAAGTGAACTGTAGACGTCCAGGGCGCTCGACAGGATGGTGAACATGGGATGTTGACTCGAATACTCTTCCGACAATCAGCCGGTCCCACTGCGAGCAGATTTGCTAAAATGAGAACGACGGCAACTAGGGGCAGCAGGAGAGGTTGGCCTGACCCGAAAATTGGACCAGGACCACAGCCGCAGCAGAAGTGCAGGCGGCCAGGAGGCACATTGCTCAACGTGATTGGACAGACGCGTACGCATCAGTAGCAGTGCGAGCCTAAGCTGGCCCCCCCGAGATGGGACGGGAAGATGAGCGGTAGTATGCGCTCAGAGATATGTCGATCGCGTGGACTAGCGGCTAGGCGAACCGACTTCGTGCCGTAAGCAGAGAAGCGCACGAGCTGGTGATCTAGGTAAATCTGAAAGGATAATGATCTAAAGGAATGGAGTCATGATGGTAAACAAGCCGAAGCTGAACTTTGTCGACGCAACATAGCAATGGCGATCTAGGACATCGCGGCGATGACTGCCACAGCTTCGCTTCTTGATGAATGGGGATGTAATCTAGGAGCGTCGAACCTGTACGAGTGACAGCCAACAGAGTGTCGCTAGCACCCGAGGAGGCATATGACTAGGCTCGCTCTGTGAGAAGGGATTTTTGCAGATTCACGCAGTGCAGCGTGCGGCTTCTGCGAGCGGCAAAAAGTTCTCGAACGAGCGTATCGAGACTGTAACCTCGAACAGAGCTCGCGCATGCTTGCAGCGGCGGCTGCCTCGAGATCTGATGGCTTGTCGCGTATCAACACGCTCCCGTTTGCGTAGATGGGAGAATACGTCAGGAGATCAGCGATTATGCCTAGCGCGGCTTCGCCCCGTGGCGTGGGCTGGCGATATCGCTCGACGATGCTCGAGATGCTAGCGCAATATTGCAACGCATCGACGTGAGTCCGGCTCTTTCCAATTCGTCGGCCATCCATTTATGGAGCGCGTCGACATCGCTCTCCTGAAGAAGCCCCTTGCGACGCCGGATGGTTGGTTGCCCACAAGCCAAAATAGCCAGCGTAGGTACCGCCTGAGCGGGCTCGCGAGCGACATCGATGCATTTCCGGTCTTGGATGTCCAAAGTCCGCTGTCTTAGTTGAGAACGCCGATGAGATACAAGAAAGCAGCCAGCCGATTGATGTTTCGCGCCCCAGTTTCTAAACATGATTTCGACTTCATTCCGGTTGAACGGAGGCAGATTGAGAAGTAAAGACGAAGCCTCGCCACTTCGTTTACCCTGCAATGCAGGTAAAGGCTAGCCGCCGCATTTGAGAGGCCTCCTCCTGCATGCTCACGCTTGTCACGCCGCCTCCCATCTCTCAGGATCAGAGAGGCATCGCATTGTGAGGGCGCGGCAAAGAGCAGGATTTATGGTCGATCGATGAGAGCTAGTGATAAAGGTTACAGGAGGCGCTTGGACGTTCACGACCTCATGGCGCTATTTGTCCTGCTGGGGTGTGGCCTTCTTTTCGTCTATTGGTTCTACCACGGGGAGCGGATCCAGCATAATGAAGGTCTTGGCTGGGACGGGGCGGCCTACGCTGACTGGGCTCAGCGCGATACGCTCGAGGTTTTGCGCAAAAACGACCTTTCCGAATACTATGTGGGTCGCATACTGCCGTCGCTGGTCGTGCACTTTCTGAGCAAGTGGTTGCACTACGACATCGGCTCTCCGACGGGAGTCATTCGCGCGTTCTTTGTCCTCAACTGCGCGCTTCTATGCGGCGGCATTGCGTTGATGTTGTCTATTGCGCGCCATTATGGCTGGCGACGCAACATCGCCTATTTGGCAGTCTCCGGATTCCTGTTCAACTATGCAGTTCTAACCAATCTTTCCTACAATCCGACATTGACCGACATCTCGGGATACGTCCTGGGTCTAGCCATCATCTGGGCTTATCTGCGCGGCTATCTGCAGATTCTCTGGTTGCTCAGCTTAGTGTCCGGCTTCGTCTGGCCCACGATGATCTATGGTTCGTTTCTCTTGATCGCTTTTGGTCATACTAAATTGGAGGCTGGGCCTATCCCGCGCCATGCACACGTGCTCGCGCTAGCCAACAGTCTCTTCTTGCTTGTTCTGTCGGGATGGCTCTACTTCGTGAAGGGGCTCCGCCAAACGCCCGGCACGACTGAGCTCAAGCTGATGCTTCTGCCACTATGTGCGCTCCTCTATGGTGGATATCTTTATCTGGCCGAGCTTCCGCTGATCAATGTGCCGGCGGGACTGCGCGCGCTGCGGCGTGTCGACTGGCGTGCGATTGTTGCCGCGCTGGTGCTCGTAGTCGCAGTTAAATGGCTGACTAGCTATTTTTCGGACCACTCGCCGGGGCCGCTCACGATCGTCCGGTACATCGGGCTGCTCACTCAGGCGTCGCTTGCCAATCCGCTCGTGAACGCAGTCGCCCACGCAATGCACTACGGTCCGTTCTACCTGTTGGCCGTGTTTTTGTGGCGTCGCGTCGCCGCTGTAGCATGGAGCGAAGGACTTGGACTCACGCTATTCACGATGTTGTTTGCAGCGCTTTCGATCGGCTCGGAATCCCGCCAATTCCTGAATGCGTGGCCGGTGCTGATCGTGCTGGTCTGCCAGGTTCTCCACCAGCTCGATGAGCAGTATCGGATCGATTGGTGGTTCACCTATTCCATTGCAGGTATGGGACTCATTCTGTCGCGCTGCTGGCTTCGCATCAACGTCGGTCTCTGGACTGGCGACTTCCAGAATTTTCCCGACCAAATGCTCTATATGTATACGGGCCCCTGGATGTCGAACCAGATGTATCAAGTATTTCTGGCGGTGACGCTGCTTTGCAGTATTGGAATTGCTGCTTTGCTGCGCAAGCTACCAGTTCAATCATCTCCTGGGCTAAGTCGTGATGGCTAAGATTGTATCCGTTGTCGTGCCGGTCTACTTCAATGAGCAAGCCTTGCCGGATCTCTTCGGCAAGCTCGGCTACGTTGAAAGTAAGCTTGAGGAGCAGGGCGTCCAGCTTGAACTCATCTTCGTAGATGATGGTTCTGGCGACAATTCGCTGGCGCTGTTGCGACAATTCAAGCTTGCCCGGCCGGCCACCAAGGTGATCAAGCTCGCACGCAATTTTGGCGCGATCAGCGCCGTCAAAGTGGGCATCGATCACCTTTCTGGCGACGCCTTTCTCTTCTTGGCTGCTGATCTGCAGGATCCGCCCGACCTGATCCCGGAGATGGTTGCCCATTGGCTCAAGGGCAAGAAGTACGTCATTTGCGAACGCACCGACCGCGACGACCCGCTGGGCACGAAGATGTTCTCGGCCGTATACTACAAGCTGCTTCGTAAATTCGTGGCGCCGTCCTACCCGCAGCAGGGGTTCGATCTGGCTTTGATGGACAAGGTCTTCGTGCCTTACTTGCGCCAGAGCGGGAAGCACGTCAATTTTCCGCTATTCCCGTTCTGGCTGGGTTTTGCTCCCGAGAAGATCCAGTATAAGCGTCTCGCGCGGAAGCACGGGAAATCGCGCTGGACGTTCGGCAAGAAATGGAAATTGCTGATCGACTCGATTTTTTCGTTCTCGTTCGCGCCTGTGCGAATCATTTCCTCTATCGGTTTGCTGGTGTCCGTTGCGAGTTTTAGTTACGGCGCACTGGTCGTGGTTAGTGCATTAATTGGCAAGATCGAGCTGCCTGGATTCGCCACGCTTGCAGCGCTCATTTCATTCCTTCTGGGTCTGATTATCGTGATGCTGGGTGTAATCAGCGAGTATACTTGGCGCATCTTCGATGAAGTGAACAAGCACCCATACGCGGTCATTGACGAGATTGTCGAGGCGCCATGTGATAACGAGTCAGCGCCAGGGCAGGTCCGATAACTAAATTCAAGACGTTGAACGGCATGTCATCTAACCGGCCGTTATTGGAAAGCTATCGAAGTCTGTCCAATTTGGCGGCGATCTGAGGATCATCGTCATACGTCAGGACGGCAGTTATAAACCATGCAAAAATTAGCGCGATCGCAGCGAAGACCAATCGTAATTTCTGGCTGCTTTGGGAACACATAACGTTTCCATGGCCGAAGAACTTGGTGCTGCAATAGCGGCCTTTGTGCCTATGTAAGCTATCGTCGAGGGAGAGCGATTGCAAGCCGAACGATGCGCTTAGACCGTCGATCGGGTCACAAGCGGGATCGGATTGAGCTTAGGTCTGCCTCCTTCCTGCTCGTTGTCTGCCCCTAAAGAAATCTCGAGATTGTTCGCATGGGCGGCATCGGCCAGTCATCGCGGCATGAATGACGAGAGGTTCTGAGTTCTCAAGAGGGAGCGTTGGTTTCGATCGCAGCAAGGGGCAATGGCAGCCCTAAATCACCGCTCGCGTCAGCAGCGCAAAGTTTCCCTCAGGGTCTGGGCCATAGACAAAGGGAGTCGCCTGATCGATCCCGGTAATCCTCACGAGGGTGCCGCCCGCCAGTGTCCTGAGACCTGCCTAGGCGGTAGTCTTGTACATTTCATGAAGTCTAAATGGCGTGAGGACGTCGTTCTCGCTGAACAGAGTGCGGCCGTCGTTACTGCTGCCGTGCACCAGAACATTGCTGACGCTGCGCTGTGCGCCAAGTTTAATATGCCTCGATGTTGACGGTTACGGTTGAGCGGCGTGCTAATCATATTGTAATGTACACTCGCTGTGAAATGAACCACGGCGTCGACACCGGTGAAGCAGTTGTTTCAGCATTGATCAACTGGAAGATGACCTCGAACCTCAACGAGTCGCCCATATCCTTGACGCGGAAGTACAAGGTGCCAGCTAATGAACCCGTTAGCCCCGGTTATCAGCGTTGCGGGTTTGCGTTTGCTCAAGTTATCTCCGCCTATCGCGGATTACACGGCTATTGCAAGATCGGCGCCAAAACCATACCAAAGCGGCCGAATTCGGCGCCTCGCGTCGGGTTGCCTCCAATCTTCGCAAACCTGTTCATGCG
>NZ_JADPKD010000071.1:0-50347 GCF_023073735.1 Bradyrhizobium sp. 160 | reverse complement strand
CGATAGGATGATCGAGCAACATCGTCGTCTCCAGGTTGAATGGATGCAACCTCAGTCTGGCCTCAGACTTGGTCGCTATCCACCCCCATGGAATCTTCGTCGCAAGAGCTCCTCGCAATGACAAGAGCGACTAGTCATTGAACAATGGCGGCGGCACGAACCCGCCGAACTCGCGCTCGATCAGCTCGGCGAGCTTCAGCGGCGTGCGATCCTCGAGGAAGGGCCCGATGATCTGCACGCCCACCGGCAGGCCGTCCTTCGACAGGCCGAGCGGAATGGCCGTTGCGGGCAAGCCGGTCAGTGTGGCGATGCCGGGCCAGGCAAGCTGGTCCGGATAGGCAAAGTCCTTGCCGTCGATATTGATCCGGCGCGTCTCCTGCTGCGGCGAATGATCATGCGGGTAGGCCGGTGTCGGCATGATCGGACAGATCACCGCATCGAATGTCCTGAACAATTGCCGCCATTGCGCGCGCAGCCCGGCGCGGGCGCCCTCGTCGAACACCCAGGCTTGATGCGTGCAGGTCATGCCGCGCAGCCGCTCGGCGGCAAGGCTCTTGTCCTCTGGCGAGAGCTGCGCCGCTCCGGCACGTGCGCCGGCGAGAATGTCCGGCGAAAAGAACGCGCCGAGAAAGCTCATCAGCATGCGCATGTAGAGGCGCGAGGCTTCCGTAAAATCGGGAAACAGCGGACTCTCGCGTGCGACGCTGGCGCCCATGCTCGCCAATTGGCCCGCCAGCTTGTCGATCGCGCCGCGAATGTCGGCATTCGCCGGCAGCAACGGGTGAGTGTCAATCACGAGCACACGGAAATCCTTCAGCGTGTGATGTCGCGTCTCCGGCAACGCAAGCCTGTATCCGATGCCGAGGTCCAGCGGATCCGGCCCTGCCATCACTTCCAGGAGCAGAGGCAGATCGGCCGCACTCCGCGCCATCGGACCGATCACCGCCATGTCGCGCTCCATCGGGATGGCGGGAAATGGCGGCGGCGTATGGCCGCGCGTCGGGCAGAGATTGTAGGTCGGCTTGTGCGCATAGACCCCGCAATGGAAGGCGGGCACCCGCAGCGAGCCGCCGATGTCGGAGCCGAGCGAGAGCGGTCCATAGCCGGCCGCCAGCGCCGCAGACGAGCCGCCCGATGAGCCGCCGGGCGTGCGGCCGAGATCGAAGGGATTGTTGGTGACGCCATAGATGTCGTTGTAGCTCTGCCAATCCCCCAAGCCGACGGGAACGTTGGTCTTGCCGAGGATGATGCCGCCGGCGTTTTTCACCCGGGTGATCGACAGTGCATCTTCCGCCGGCTTGAAATCCTTCTGCGGCGTCCAGCCCCATGTCGTGGGCAGGCCGGCGACGTTGAAGGATTCTTTCACCGTGACGGGCAGGCCCAGCAGGGGTTTTCGTTCGCCGCGCGCCAATGCGGCGTCCGCCTCGCGCGCCGCAACAAGCGCGCGATCAAAATCGCGCACGCAGATCGCGTTGATCTTGCCGTCGTGACGTTCGATGCGGTCGATCGCGTCCCGGGTGAGCTCGACCGCGGAGACCTTTTTGGTGGTCAACGCGCTCGACAGCTCGACTGCTGTCTTGAAACTCCATTGCGATTTGGCCAAGGCATGCTCCTGTGCATATTTCGGAGGATGATGCGCAGTTTGGCCCAATGCCGCAACGGCTGTTTGATCGCGGTTGACGCTGTCATGCCCGCCGTGGCGGGGCATGACAGCATCAGATAGGCTGAAAGGGTTGGCTGCCTTACAGCTGGCCGAGCAGCGTATCGCCGCCGGAGACCTCGACCTTGCCGGGCATAGCCTCGAGATTCAGCTTCTTCACCACGCCGTCCTCGACCAGCATCGAATAGCGCTTGGAGCGGATGCCAAGGCCGTTAGCCGAGGCGTCCAGCTCCATGCCGATCGCCTTGGTGAAATCGGCATTGCCGTCGGCGAGGAAGATGGCCTCGTCGCGCTGGTCGGTGTCGCGCTTCCAGGCGTTCATGACGAAGGCGTCGTTGACGGAAACGATGGCGATGGTGTCGACGCCCTTGTCCTTGATGGCGTAGGCGTTGAGGAAGATGCTCGGCAGATGCATCTTGTGGCAGGTGCCGGTATAGGCGCCGGGCACCGCGAACAGCGCCACCTTCTTGCCCTTGAAGATATCGTCGGTGGTCTTCACCTGCGGACCTTCCGCCGTCATCACACGGAATTTCGCCTCGGGCAGCTTGTCGCCAACTTGGATGGTCATCGTCAGTCTCCCTGAATATCGGTCCCGCCTTTTAGACCGAGGCGCGGGCCTGCACAATATTGCCGGCGGCGGAAGCGGCGAGGCCGCGGTCGTTCACCGTGATGTCATCAGCCTGCAAAACCGCCGCCGTCGAGGAAGGCCTGCTCTTCCTCAGTCGTGTCACGGCCGAGAAGGCGATTGCGGTGGGGGAAGCGGCCGAAACGCTGGATGATGTCGGCGTGCTCGCGAGCGTATTTCAGGTTCTCGGCATTGTCGGTGTTTTGAAACAGCGCAACGCAATGCAGCTGGTCACTCAGGTGCTCGGAATGCATGAAGGGCAGATAGAGGAATTCGAGCAGGATGGGATCGACCTTGCGATCTGTGCCCCTTTCGATGGCGCGGCGGGCAACATCGCGCGCCAGCGCATCGCTGGCAAAGGCTTGCGGCGTGCCGCGGAACATGTTGCGGGGGAACTGGTCGAGCACGATGACCAGCGCGAGCGCGCCCTCGTCGCTCGTCTCCCATGATGCGAGCTCACCGGCGGCCGCCTTCTGCCACAGGCCGAGAAAGCGGCGCCTGACCTCTGCGTCGAAAGCGTCGTTGCGCTCATACCAGCGCTCGCGGCCGGCCTCGCGCCAGAAGGCGAGAACGTCGGATGGCGTGATGTCGCCGACCTCCAGCATGAATGAAAGCGGCCTTACGCCGCCTCCGCCTTCTTCTCGTCGCGGAGCTGCCGGCGCAGGATCTTGCCGACATTGGTCTTCGGCAAGTCGGTGCGGAATTCGATGTGCTTGGGCACCTTGTAGCCGGTGAGCTGCTCGTGACAGAACTTGATCACGTCCTCGGCCGTGAGGTTGGGGTCTTTCTTGACCACGAAGGCCTTCACAGCTTCGCCCGATTTGGAATCGGGGATGCCGATCACGGCGCATTCGAGCACGCCCGGATGGGTCGCGATGACTTCCTCGATCTCGTTGGGATAGACGTTGAAGCCGGAGACCAGGATCATGTCCTTCTTGCGATCGACGATCTTGGTGTAGCCTTTCTCGTCCATCACGCCGATGTCGCCGGTGCGGAAAAATCCGTCAGCGGTCATCACCTTGGCAGTCTCCTCCGGCTTGTTCCAATAGCCCGACATCACCTGCGGACCCTTGGCGCAGATTTCGCCGGGCTGGCCGAGCGGGACCTCGTTGCCATCGTCGTCGCGGATCGAGATCCAGGTCGAAGGCACGGGGATGCCGATCGTGCCCGAGAACTCCGTTGCCGTCGCCGGGTTGCAGGTCAGCGTCGGCGAGGTCTCCGACAGGCCGTAGCCTTCGGCGATGAAGCAGCCGGTGATCGCCTTCCACTGCTCCGCGACGGGGCGCTGCACCGCCATGCCGCCGCCGTTGGAGATCTTCAGCTTGGAGAAGTCGAGCTTCTTGAAGTCGGGATGATGCATCAGGCCGTTGTAGAGCGTGTTCACGGCCGGGAAGCTGTTGACCTGGTATTTCGCCAGCTCCTTGACGAAACCGGCGATGTCGCGCGGATTGGGGATCAACAGATTGCAGCCACCGGCGCGCACCGCGAGCAGGTAGCAGGCCGTCAACGCGAAGATGTGATAGAGCGGCAGTGCACAGACGATCATGAGCTGATCGACATGCGGCGGCGCGGCGAGTGCCGGCTGGAGCCAGGCGTCGTTCTGCAAGACGTTGGCGACGATGTTGCGGTGGAGCAGGGTGGCGCCCTTGGAGACGCCGGTGGTGCCGCCGGTATATTGCAGGAAGGCGACGTCGCCCGGCGAGAGTTTTGGCTTGCTGAAGGTCATGCCGCGGCCGGCGGAGAGCGCGTCGTTGAAGGACACTGCGCCCGGCAGCGACCAGGCCGGTACCATTTTCTTGAGGCGGCGGACCACGAGATTGACGATCACGCCCTTGAAACCGAGCAGGTCGCCCATGCTGGCGACGATGACGTGCTTGACCTGTGTCTTCGCGATCACCTGCTCGACCGTGTGGGCGAAATTCTCCAGCACGATAATGGCCTCGGCGCCGGAATCCTTGAGCTGATGCTCGAGCTCGCGCGGAGTATAGAGCGGATTGACGTTGACCACCGCGAAACCGGCGCGCAGCACGGCGGCGGTCGCGACCGGATATTGCAGTACGTTCGGCATCATGAGGGCGACCCGCGCGCCGCGCTGCAGCCCGCGGCCCTGCAAATAGGCGGCGAGCGCGACCGACATCTGGTCGAGGTCGCGATAGGTGATCGACTTGTCCATGCAAATGAACGCCTTGCGGTCGGCGAACCTGGTGAAGCTCTCCTCCAGCAGGTCGACCAGCGATGCGTATTGCGTCGGCTCGATGTCGGCGGGCACGCCGGGCGGATATTGCTTGAGCCAGATGCGCTCCATGGAAACTCCCCTCATCTAACTGAGCCCGTTGTGTCTCGGGCTTGCCTCATTGCCGTCAGTATCGAGCCTGCCGGAACGGGTGGCAAGCCGTCGAGGCTTATTGCAAAGGTCGGGGAGTAGCTATCGGAATCATCACTGAGCGCGCTGCCGCAGGTGCGAAGTGCGGGCGCGGTCCAGCCCCGAGGGGCCGTTAACTGTTGTTGGCCGGCTTGGTGGCGGCAGGCTTGGTGGCGGCCTTGGGCTTGGCGGGCTTCGGAGCCTGATCGCCGCTTGGCGCCGGTTTCTCGGCGGGTTTCGCCGCCGCATCGTGCTTGGCCGCGGCATGCTTGGTCCCGGCCGGCTTGGCTGCGGCCTTGGTGTCGCTTTTGGTATCGCTCTTGGCGTCAGGCTTGGCAGCCGGCTTCGCCGCCGCCGTCTTGGATTCCTTGCCCGCGTCCTTATTCCCGTCCTTCGGCTTGTCGGCGGCGTCAGGCTTCTTGGCGACGCGCGACTTCTTGCCACGCGGCTTCGCCACCGTCTGTTGGTCGGCATCGGCCGCGACGGCGGCGATCAGCGCCGTGCCGGTGCGAGTCGGGCCGGTATAGACCAGCACGGGCTCCGTGGCCGCCGGAGCAGAGGCTATCAACTCGGAGGCCTTGATCAGGGGCGGCTGAAGGCCGGCCGTGAAGAAGGTGACCTGGGCTTCGCCGCCGGTGGCCGATGCCGATCCGGTCGCCCCGCCATTGGCCGCGATCAACGCATCGTCGTCGTCGCTGGCCGGCCGCTTGCGGTTGGGCCCGCACATCTCGTCGCGCAGGTTCGGCGGCGAGGCGTCGACCGGCACGAGATTGTCGACGGTGCCGAGCGAGGGTCGCAGCCAGGTGAGATTGTCTTGAGCGAAGCCGCGCTCGAGCAACTGCGCCGCCTTCACCGCGCGCGCGGTGCCGGAATTGGCGCCCAGCACCACCGCGATCAGCCGGCGACCGTTGCGCGTGGCCGATGCCACGAGATTGTAGCCGGAGGCGCAGATGAAGCCGGTCTTGAAACCGTCGGCGCCGGGATAGCGGCCGATCAGCTTGTTGAAATTGCCGGTGATGCGCTTGCCGAAGCGGATCGCCGGGATGTGCACGAAGTACTCGTATTCCGGCAGGTCGCGCAGGAACGCGCGCGCCAGGATTCCGAGATCGCGCGCGGAGGTGATCTGGCCGTCGGCGGGCAGGCCGTTCGGATTGACGTAGCTCGTCTGCGTCATGCCGAGCTTCTTCGCGGTGTCGTTCATCATCGCGGAGAAGCCGTCGATCGATCCGCCGACGCCTTCGGCAAGCACCACGGCCATGTCATTCGCCGACTTGACCATCATCATCTTCAGCGCGTTGTCGACGGTGAGCTGCGTTCCCGGGCGGAAGCCCATCTTCGATGGCGACTGCGATGCTGCCGTCGGCGACACCGTGAGCAGCGTGTCGAGCGTGAGCCTGCCGTCCTTGACCGCCTTCAGCGTCACATAGGCGGTCATGATCTTGGTGACGGACGCGGGGTACCATGGAATGGTCGCATTATCGGCCTGCAGCACCTTGCCGCTGTCGGCCTCGATCAGCAGCAGCGCTTCGGCACTCGCCGCGCGCGGGGCGAGCAATGCGGCGCATGCGAGGCTCGCAGCGAACAGGTTGAACAGCGACTTGCGAAGCAGCGGGCGAAGGGGGTGCACTATCCGATTCCGGTCCTTGGAGACCCGCCGGTTCCGGGCGGTTCTCGTGATCTGATGTTCGGTTTTGAAATCCAGCGCCGCCGCTTGCGGCGTCGCAAACCTATACCGGCTGATGCCTCGAGAATAGGGGGACCGGTGCGGTATTCCGCAATGAAGTAGGCCGAATTTCGACGGTCCTATGGGGACTTGCTACGGGGATTTGACCGCAGTCGCGGCAGTCTCCGCCGCCGTCACGCTGGCCCGTGCGTTTTCCTGAACCATGAACTGGGCCCTGGCGAGCTCGGCGAAATGGCCGCCTTTGGCCACGAGTTCATCGAAAGTTCCGCTTTCGATCACCCGGCCGGCCTCGAACACCAGGATCCGCGTGGCGTTGCGGATGGTTGAGAGGCGGTGGGCGATCACGAAGGTGGTCCTGCCCTTCATCACTTCGTCGAGAGCGGTATTCACCTTGGCCTCGGTAACGGCGTCGAGCGCGCTGGTCGCCTCGTCCAGGATCAGGATCGGCGGATCTTTCAGCAGCGCGCGGGCGATCGACAGCCGCTGCCGCTCGCCGCCGGAGAGCATGCGGCCGCGTTCGCCGGCATTGGTCTCGAAGCCGCCGCTGCGCTCGATGAAGTCGAGCGCCTGCGCGCGCTCGGCCGCCTTGCGCATCTCGTCTTCGGTCGCATCCGGCTTGCCGACCAGCAGATTCTCCGCAATCGAGCGATTGAACAGCAGCGCCTCCTGGAACACCACGCCGATGTTCCGCCGCAGCGATGTCAGCGTGATCCCGCGTACATCCATGCCGTCGATCCGGATGAAGCCGGATTGCGGGTCGAAGGCACGGTGCAAGAGCGCGATCGCGGTCGACTTGCCGGCGCCGGTCGGACCGACCAGCGCGATGGTCTGGCCGGGCAGCGCCGTGAACGAGAGGTCCTCGACCGCCGGGCGCTTGCCGTCGTAGGAGAAGGTGACGTCGTTGAACTCGACGAGGCCGGAGAGCCTGCCGGCATCGATCGCGTCGGGGCGGTCGTGCACGGCGGGTACGGCATCGAGCACATTGAAGAATTCTCGCAGTCGTGGCGCCTCCATGAACACGCTGTTGATGAAGCTCACGACCTGTTCGAGCCTCTGGATCAGCATCGTCGCGAAACTCACGAACATCACGATCTCGCCGACGGAGGTCAGCCCCCGGTCGTGCAGCGCGATACCTATGGTGAAGATCGTGAGCACCGTGATGGTGGTCGAGGCGCGCGTGATGACGGTGACGAGCGCCCACCATGACAGCACCGGCATCTGCGCGGCCAGCAGCTCGTCGGCGACGGAGCGCAGCCCTTTGACCTCGGATTCGACGCGGACAAAGCTCTGCACCAGCGCGACGTTGCCGAGCGCATCGGAGGCGCGCGCAGACAGCTCGCTGTAGTGTTCCTCGACCTCCATCTGCATCCCGAAGGTCTTGCGCACCACGAAGGTCGTCAGCGCGGTGAAGACAATGCAGAGCACGAACAGCAGGATCGCGAGCCGCCAGTTCAGGTAGAGCGACAGCGGCAGCAGCACCACGACCGAGAGGATCGCAGCAAAATGCTCGCGGAAGAAGCCGAGCCATAGCCGCCACAGCGCGTCAGTGCCGTTGAGCATCACCTTCATCAGCCGGCCCGAATGGGTGCCGGAGTGGAAGGTCAGCGGCAGTTGCAGGATGTGCTCGAAATAATCGGTCAGCACCGCCTGGCGCTGGCGGTGCGAGAGCCGATCGGCCTGCAAGGCCACGAGCGCGCTGCATGCGATGGTGAACAGCCCGAACACGACCCAGGCGGCCAGGAACGGCCAGGCCGAGTTCGAGCCGGCCACCGACTTGCCCGAGAGCACGTCGATGATCCGGCCGAACAGCACGGGCTCGGCGAATTGCGAGCCCGCCAGCAGCAGATTGGCAATCGCGAGCAGCCAGCCCAGCCGCGCTTCCTTGCCGAGCAACTCGAGAACGCGGGTGTAGAGACGGAGGATGGACATGCGGGCGAGGAACTCGGCGAAGACGGACTTCGTATTCTAAGCAGGGATGCCCGCGAGATACAGCGGAAGCTTTCAGTTTTGCTCAGTTGATCACCCGGCCGGCCAGCGGCGGCAGGAATTGGTCGTCGAAGATCTCGGCCGCCGCCGGTCGATTGCGGAATTTGAAGTCCTGCGCGACCTGGCCGATCGAGCGCTCGAGGCGCGCCGGGTCGACGCCGCCGAGGCCGTTGCGCCTGACCTCGTCGGTCAGGATGTTGTCGGCGAGGGCGGTGCGCAGGCGCTCCAGCTGCTGCGGCGAAGGCGGGATTGACCACCACGGCAAAGCCGTAGGCTTCGCAGCCGTAATCTGCATAGCGCAGCACGACGAGATCGGCTGCGGGCACGCCGCGGTCGCGCAGGTTCACGGCCGACAGGTAACTGAAGCCGGCGACCGCATCGACCTGGCCCGCGGAGAGGATCGGCTCGCGCACCGCCGCGCTGATCTTGTGGAATTTGACCCGCGATGCATTGATGCCGTTCTGCTGCGCCAGTGCCGGCCACAGCCGCATCGACAGGTCGCTGTCGGCGACGCCGACGGTCTTGCCGTCGAGATCGGACAGGAGGTGGATGCCGCGGCTCTTGCGCGCGACGATCGCATAGGGCGCGCGGTTGAACAGCACGAACACGGCCTTGATCGGGGCCGCATGGTCCTTGTCGCGAAAGCGGATCAGCTCGTTGATGTCGACGAGCGCGAGCTCGCTGTCGCCTTTGGCGAGGCGCGCGAGGGCTTCCGACGACCCGGCTGCGGTGTTGAAGGACACGCTGAGATGCTCGGCGCCGAACCTGCCGTCCTTTGCGGCCAGGAAGAACGGCGCCATGCTCGCGTCCAATGGACGATCGAAGGTGAAGTGAATTGCAACGGATGGGACTGCGGTCTCGGCCACGCTCACATCGCGTGCAATCAGCGTCGCAAGCGAAATCGAAAGAGCCAGCAGGCAACGAAGAGCAATCGTCTTGAATTCCGACATCAGTTGCGCTGGTCCGGCATTGTTATGGTTCGTGACGCTCGCAGCGCCGGCTGGCGATCAGTCTTTCCGCGCCAACATGAACGGCGGATGAGCGGCGATTGCGGCATCGTACGCAACCCCATTCAGCTTGTGTTGGGGTTGGGGAACCCAACTTAGGTTATGCGGGTTTGAGAGGCATGAGCCTGTCCGCAGGCGTCCATTCCAGGTCCCAAAGGAGGGCCCAAGATATGATTGAGCGATTCTCCACGTTTGCGGGCCGAAAGGCCGTTCTTGCCACCGCGACGGCGCTGGCGCTGACCGCGATTGCTCCGACCGCTTCATACGCCGGCGGCCGCCACTGGCATGGCGGCGGAGGCGGCGCGGCCGCAGCTGCAGCTTTGGCCGCCATCGGCACAGGTCTCGCCATTGCCGCCACCCGTGATGCCTATGCCTATGACTACGGTCCGGGTTATGGCTATTACGGCGGGCCAGTCTATTACGGCCGCCCTGCTTACGGTCCCTATTATGGTCCGGGCCCCAACTACCAATATCAGCGCTATGGCGGGACGGCTCCGTCCGAGTTCTGCGGCCAAGGCTATTACACCAACTGCTACTAGCCGCCGGACGCCGTGCGTAACCCTGACAGGCCGTCGCGCTTGCTGTGCCGGCCTGTCGTTGCTTTTATTGCCGGGCGTTAACGCGCTCGCCATTGCTTTAGAGTAGTTTGAGTACATGAGTGATTCGCTTGAGCGGCTATATCTGGCTGTGCTCGCGGCCAGAGATCTTGATCCGGCAACATCGCGCACGGCCCGGCTGTTTCAGCGCGGCCCTTCCAAAATGGCGAAGAAACTGGCCGAAGAGGCCATCGAGGTCGTGATCGACGCGGTCAATGGCGATAGCGAGGCCGTGATCCGGGAGAGCGCCGATCTGCTCTACAATCTTACCGTGCTGTGGGCGTCGGCCGGGGTGCGTCCCGAGGACGTCTGGCGGGAGATGACGCGGCGTGAAGACATGCTCGGCATTGCCGAGAAGCTGCCGAAATCAGCGGTGAAATTGCCCAAAGTTGCGTCACCGCGCATTGCCTCAAGGCGGCCAATTGTCGCGCTCGAGGGCCGTGCCGCACGCAAGCGCCATTAAAGCGCGGCGAAAACGTCACAAAACTCGCGATGGACAAATCCGTCCCATGGTGCTTCATCGCGGCGCCATGCTGAAACGTATCTACGACTGGTGCATCGACGCCGCCCACAAGCCCTACGCGCTCTGGATCATGGGAGCCGTGTCCTTCGCCGAAAGCTCGTTTTTTCCGGTCCCGCCCGATGTGATGCTGATCCCGATGTCGCTGGCGCGCCCGCAGCGCGCCTGGGTCTATGCGGCGATCTGCACCGCGACCTCGGTGCTCGGCGGCATCGTCGGCTACGCCATCGGCGCGCTGCTGTTCGACTCGGTCGGCCAATGGCTGATCCAGGTCTATGGCCTCGGCGGCAAGGTCGATGCCTTCCGCGCCTCCTATGCGGAATGGGGTGCGATCATCATCCTGCTCAAGGGGCTGACGCCGATCCCCTACAAGCTCGTCACCATCACCTCGGGCTTTGCCGGCTACAACATCGTCCTGTTCATCTTGTGCTCGATCGTCGCGCGGGGCGGGCGCTTCTTCGTCGTCGCGATCCTGCTCAACCGCTACGGCGATTGGATCCGGATCAGGATCGAGAAGCATCTCGGATTGTGGGTCGCGATCGGCGCGATCGTGCTGGTGCTCGGCTTCGTCGTCGCTATCAAGTTGATCTAAGGGTGCGGCGGCTTTGCCACCGGGCCGGCTTCGGCTACGGTTGCCGTCATGATGGGTCGATCCGGCAATCCGGTCCTGCGGCTGGGGACGCTGATATTCGTCGTGCCTTGGCTCCTGCTTGGTGCCGCCACGCCGGCGTGGACGCAAGCTGCGCCCGCGCTCGGCCTCCAGGAGCAGGGGACGCAGGCCGCGCCGCCGCCGTCGACGCCCGCTCCTTCGGCGCCGCCGGCGCGCGAGGAAAATCCCGGGCTGATCAACGAAATGGGCAAGCTGTTCGACAAGCTGCCCTCGATCCTGCCGCCGATCAAAAGCCCGGGCGAGACCATGAACGATTTGTCGCGACTGACGAAACCGTCCACCATGGTCTCGGGGCGCGTGGCCTGTCCGGCCTCCGCGAACGGCGCGCCCGACTGCAAGCAGGCTGCCGACCAGCTCTGCCAGAGCAAGGGCTATAAGAAAGGCAAGAGCCTGAACGCCGATTCCGCCGAGAAATGCTCGGCCAAGGTCCTGATTCCGGGCCGGCAACGCAAGCCGGACGATTGCCGCACCGATACTTTCGTGACCAGCGCGCTATGCCAGAACTGACGTGATCGACGTTGCGCGCATGCAACAAGGAGCGCCTATGAGCCGCACGGAGCAGGACTTCCTCGGGCAGCGTGACATCGCCGACGACATTTATTACGGCGTCCAGACCATCCGCGGGAAGGAGAACTTCCACATCACCGGCATTCCGATGAACCAGGAGCCTTACTTCGTGAAGGCGCTTGGTTACGTGAAGAAGGCGGCCGCCATGGCCAATCGCGATCTCGGCGCGATCGACGCCAAGGTTGCGGACGCGATCATCCTGGGCTGCGACCGCGTGATTGCCGGCGACATGATGGACCAGTTCGTCACCGACTTCATCCAGGGCGGTGCTGGCACATCGACCAACATGAACGCCAATGAGGTGATCGCCAACCTCGCGCTGGAATCACTTGGCTTTGCGAAGGGCGATTACCAGCACGTCAGCCCCAACGATCACGTCAATTACGGCCAGTCCACCAACGACACCTATCCGACCGCCTTTCGCCTGGCGCTGATCCTGCGGCTCGAGAGCTACATGACGGCGTTGCGCCAGCTCCAGGAAGCTTTCTTCGCCAAGGGCCGCGAATTCGACCGTGTGCTGAAAATGGGCCGCACGCATCTTCAGGACGCGGTGCCGATGTCGCTGGGGGCCGAATTCCGGGGATGGGGCACCACGATCGGCGAGGAGGTCGATCGCATCTCCGAGGCCCGTGCGCTGCTGCGCGAGATCAATCTCGGCGCCACTGCGATCGGCACCTCCGTCACCGCCGCCGTCGGCTATCCCAAGCTCGCGGTCCGGCACCTGAGCGCGCTGACCGGCGTCGAGTTTGTTCTCGCCGGCGATCTCGTCGAGGCGACCTCCGACACCGGCGCCTATGTGCAGCTCTCGGGCGTCCTCAAGCGCACCGCCAGCAAGCTGACGAAGATCTGCAACGACATCCGCCTGCTCGCCTCCGGTCCGCGCGCGGGCTTCAACGAGATCAACCTGCCGCAGCTTCAGCCGGGCTCTTCGATCATGCCTGGCAAGGTCAATCCCGTCATCCCCGAGGTGGTCAACCAGACCAGCTTCCTGGTCATCGGTCTCGACACCACCGTGACGCTGGCCGCAAGCGCCGGCCAGCTCCAGCTCAACGTGATGGAGCCGGTGATCTCGTTTGCGCTGTTCTTCTCGATCCGCACCATGGAGCGCGCGGTCAACAGCCTGCGCGAAAATTGCGTCGTCGGCATCACTGCCAACGAGGAGCACACCCGCAACATGGTGCTGAACTCGCTCGGTATCGTCACGGTGCTGAAGCCCCTGCTCGGCTACAAGCAATGCGCCGAGATCGCACGCGAGGGCTACAAGAGCGGCAAGTCGCTGCACCAGATCGTGGTGATCGAGCGCAGGCTGCTGACGCAGGAGAAATGGGACGAGATGTTCTCGTTCGAGCGGCTGATCAATCCGGATTTGATTTCGTAGCTGTCGGCCATCCGCAGCTCTCGCCTGCATTTTGAGGAGCCTTTGCGACGAAGCTCCGCGGCGCTCGCACTGACTTAGGCGCGAATTCCGCGCCTTGGAATTGCGGTAATGGCATTCGCCACGGCGCCAAAACGCAATACTTGACAGTGGAAAGATTGCCTTGTTGGTATAATCCCAACCGTGTGACCGCCAAGAGAGGACCGTTCCGCAATGTCCATGCCTGCCTTGTTCAAGGGGCGCCTGTCGATCCCGGTGATCGGTTCGCCGCTGTTCATCATCTCGGTGCCCGATCTCGTGATCGCGCAGTGCAAGGCGGGTGTGGTCGGCTCGTTTCCGGCGCTGAACGCGCGGCCGCCGGAATTGCTCGATGAATGGCTGGCGCGGATCACCGAGGAACTCGCGGCCTATGACCGCGCGCATCCCGACAAGCCGTCGGCGCCGTTCGCAGTTAACCAGATCGTGCACAAGTCGAACAACCGGCTCGATCACGACATGCAGCTCTGCGCCAAGTACAAGGTGCCGATGATTATCTCCTCGCTCGGCGCGCGCGAGGAGCTGAACCAGGCCGTGCACGGCTGGGGCGGCATCGTCTTCCACGACGTGATCAACCAGAAATTCGCGCACAAGGCGATCGAGAAGGGCGCCGACGGCCTCATCCTGGTCGCGGCCGGCGCCGGCGGCCATGCCGGCACCATCTCGCCGCTGGCTTTCGTCGCCGAGACGCGAAAGTGGTTCGACGGGCCGATCGCGCTGTCGGGCGCGATCGGCAACGGCAAGGCGATCCGCGCCGCGCGCATCCTCGGTGCAGATTTCGCCTATATCGGCTCGGCCTTTATTGCGACCAAGGAAGCCAACGCCGTCGACAAGTACAAGGAGATGATCGCCGGCTCGAGCGCCGACGACATCGTCTATTCCAACCTGTTCACCGGGGTGCACGGCAATTATCTGAAACCCTCGATCCTCGCCGCCGGAATGGATCCGGACAGCCTGCCGACCTCCGATCCCTCCAAGATGAACTTCGGCACCGACGCCTCCGGCGAACGCGCCAAGCCGAAGGCCTGGAAGGAGATCTGGGGCTCGGGCCAGGGCATCGGCAGCGTCGAGGGCATCGTGCCCGCCGCCGAAATGATCGCGCGCTTCAAGAAGGAATACGACGAAGCGATCGATCCGCCGTTGTAATCGCGCCGAGCTCGAGTGCAGCATGCCTCCCATCTACCGCGTCGACGGCAACAGCGTCGTCACCAGCCCGGACGCCGCCGGACCCTGGGACCGTCGCATGCAGCACGGCTCGGCGCCGGCATCGCTGGTGACGTGGGCGGCCGAGCGCATTCCGACGCCTGTTCCGATGGACATCGCGCGCGTCACGATCGATCTGATGCGTCCGGTGCCGGTCGCGCCGCTCACGATTGCGACCGAAGTTTTGCGCGAGGGCCGCAAGATCCAGCTCTGCGGGATCAAGCTGCTCGCCGACGGCGTGCAGGTTGTCGGCGCCACCGTGCTCAAGATCAGGCGACAGACCCTGAGCCTGCCCGATGACGTCAAGGAGCTGCCGGTCACGTTGCCATCGCCGGAGGACTCCCTAGTCGAGGACGGTCATGCCGCCACCAGCCCGTTCGTGCGAGCGGTCTCCATGCGTGCGGCACGCGGCCGGTTCGGCCAGGCCGGCGCCGGCGCGATCTGGTTTCGTGTCGATCATCCCCTGATCGCGGGCGAGGAAGTCTCACAGGCGATGCGAGCCGTGGTCGCCGCCGACTTCTCCAACGGCACCGCCTCGACGCTCGACTTCCGCGCCTGGACCTACATCAACGCCGATCTCACCGTGAGCTTGTCGCGGCAGCCGGTGGGCGAGTGGATCCTGCTCGATGGCGAGTCCTGGATCGGCCCAGGAGGCGCGGGGTTGGCAATGTCGCGGCTGGCGGACCGGCAAGGCTATTTCGGCCGGGCGGTGCAGAGCCTGGTGATCGACAAGCGGTGAGGGGGCAAGCCCGCGCCTCAGCTCCGCTGTCATGCTCCGCGAAGGCGGGGCCGGTGCGTCGCATCTCACCCCACCAACCGGTCGCGCCCGCTCCAGAAGCCGGCGCGCAGCACCTTCTTGTCGACCTTGCCGACGCCGGTCATCGGCAGCTGCTTGACGAACTGGATCTGCTTGGGCGCGTGCGCCGAGCCCTTGCGCGTCTTCACCAGGTTGATCAGCTCGTCCGGATCGGGCCTTGCACCCTCGCGCGGCACGACGATGGCGGTGACGGCCTCGCCCCATTTCTCGTCGGGAATGCCGACGACCGCAACCATGGCGACGTCGGCATGCTGCGACAGCACGTCTTCGACCTCGCGCGGGAAGATGTTGAAGCCGCCGGAGACGATCATGTCCTTCTTGCGGTCGAGGATGAACATGTAGCCGCGCTCGTCCATGCGCGCGATGTCGCCGGTGTGGACCCAGCCGTTCTTCAGCGTCTCGGCGGTGATGTCCGGCCGCTTCCAGTACTCCGCCATCACGTGCGGCGCGCGCACGCAGATCTCGCCCGGCTCGCCCGTCTTCACCTCCTGGTCGTTGTCGTCGAGGATCTTGACCTCGCAGGCCGCGATCGGGAAGCCACAGGACAGGAACAGCTCCGGTGTCTTGGGATCGTGATCCGCCTTGCGCAGCACCGAGACGGGATAGCATTCGGTCTGCCCGTAAAGCTGCGAGAACACCGGCCCGATGCGCTCGATGCCCTCGACCAGCCGGCTCGGCGACATCGCGGAGGCGCCATAAAGCACCAGCTCGAGCGAAGACAGATCGGTCCTGCCGAGCGCGGGATGATCGAGCAGCACATAGATCATGGTCGGCACGAGCAGCGTGAAGTTGATGCGCTCGCGCGCAATCGTCGCCAGCACGGCCTCGGGATCGAAACTCTTGAGCATGTGCACGGTGCCACCGCGCATCAAGGTCGGCAGCACCTTCGTGCCCGCGACATGGCTGATCGGCGCGACCGTGAGATAGCGCGCGGCGTCGGGGATCTCGAAGTCGGCGAGGATCGCGCCGGCAGCTCCGGCGTTCTCGCGGTGATAGCGCAGCGCACCCTTGGATTTACCGGTCGTGCCGCCGGTGTAGTTCAGCGTGGCGAGATCGTCGGGCCGGGCGAGGCACAGCGCGCTGGCGTGGCCCTCGATCTCGATCGCCTGCAAGAGGTCGACGCCGTAGTCCGCGGGTCCCATGGTGAAGACCGCTTTGAGCCGGCCGGCCTTCGCGGCGAGTTCGCCGCCGCGATTGCGGAAGGCGGCCGCATCGACCACCAGCATCTCGGCCTCGGAATCCTCGAGCTGAAACAGCTGGTCGTCCAGCGATCCCAGAGGATGCAGCCAGGTGATGCAGAGCTGCGCCAATTGCGCAGCAACGCCCGCGCACCAGCTGTCGGCGCGGTTGGCGGTGAGGAAGGCGACGCGCGCGCCGGGCTGCAATCCAAGCCGCATGAACACGGCCTGCATGCGTCCGATCAGGTCGATGGTGCCCTGATAGCTCAGCGATCCCTCAGGCCAGGCGAAGGCGGTGCGGTCGGGATAGCGCGACAGTGCCCGTAGGGTCTGCGCACAAGCCGGGGACGATGCGTGGAGCGGATCGGACATATGTTTCCTGTTTCCTCGTTGCTTTGTGACGTGCCAATGTTGCTGATGACGCTAGCACAGCGAATGCGGGATGGAACGACAAAGCCCGCGCAGGGAGGCATGCATGCCGTCGGATCGACTGCAACGTTTCCGCGATCGTCTCGCTCTGCCGCTGATCGCGGCGCCGATGTTCCTGGTGTCGGGGGTCGAGCTGATGGTCGCGGCCTGCCGCAACGGCGTGATCGGCAGCTTTCCCAGCGCGAATTGCCGTAGCCCGGAACAGCTCGACGAATGGCTCACCGCGATCGAAACCAGGTTACGGCAGCACGAAGAGCAAACCGGGCGCAAGGCGGCGCCGCTTTGCCCGAATCTGATCGTGCACCGTTCCAACGCGCGGCTGGAGCAGGATATCGCCGTACTGCTGCGGCACAGGCCGGAGATCGTGATCACCTCGGTCGGCTCGCCCGCACAGGTCGCAAAGCCGCTGCATGACGCCGGCGCATTGGTGTTGGCGGATGTCGCCGCGATCCGCCACGCCGAGCGTGCAGCGGAAGCCGGTGTGGACGGGCTGGTGCTGCTCACGGCAGGCGCCGGCGGGCAGACCGGCTGGCTCAACCCGTTCGCCTTTGTCCGCGCGGTGCGCGCATTCTACGACGGCATCATCGTGCTTGCGGGCGGCGTCAGCGACGGCCGCGCGCTGCATGCCGCCGAAGTGCTCGGCTGCGATCTCGCCTACATGGGCACGAAGTTCATCGCGACGCGCGAGAGCATGGCGGATGACCGCCACAAGCGGATGCTGGTCGAGAGCAGCGCCGACGACGTCCTGCTCACCACCGCATTCACGGGACTGCAGACCAGCATGCTGAGGCCGTCGATCGTGGCCGCAGGTCTCGATCCCGACGACCTGCCGGCGCACGGCGCGATCGACATCGCCAAGGACATCGACGTCGCCGCGCGCGAGAACCGGCCAAAACGCTGGCGCGACATCTGGAGTGGTGGGCACTCGACGTCGGGCGTGACCGACGTGGTGGCGGTGGGCGATCTCGTTGCGCAGACGCGCGCGGAATATCGGGAGGCCGGCGGGCGGTAGTCCCCGTACAAATCCGGAGAAATAGAGAGGCGCCGGCTCCCGATCACGGTTAATCCCGCGCTCTTCCGTCCCGCTCACTTAACGGCAGATTAACCATCGCCCGCCAAGAATCCGCTCACGGCCGCCAATCAGGACCGAAAGGGACAGGCGATGGACTTCAACTATCTCAACGGCAAGACAGCCGCGACGCTGGACGAAATCCGCGTTCGCGTGGCCCACGCGCTGGCTCGCCACCCGTTGTGCCGCAACGTCCGCTTCGACATCGTCAGCGTCCCCCGCACCCGCCGGGGCGGCAACTGGACCGTGACGCTGCAATCGGTTGAGCCGCGCGCGGTCTGGGAGGCCTCCGAGATCGTGGCCGACATCCAGGACGCCTACGATCTGGCGCGAGCTGCCTGATTCTCTTGAGCTTCCCTGGCGATGTCGCCGTAGTCCGCGCGATTGCCGCCGCAATGGCACGGTTGAGCCTTAATTATCGCCCAGTTTCCGGGCACTGATCACGTGGACTTGAAGCCGGGCGCGGAGGGACGTTTGTCCAAAGCCATCACCATCGTCGTCCTGACCTGTTTCCTGGTCCTCGGGGCTGCCACCACCGCCATTCTCGGGCGCGACAGCGTGCCTAGCGTCAGCGCCGAGATGATCTCGCAGACGCCTCCGGCCAAGCCGCTCGCGGCCAACCGCGCCGCCAAGGCCGACCGTCTGGTTCCAACGCTGGCGCTGGCCTCGGCCGCGATCGAGCCGGTGCAGGTCGCCGCCGATAAGCTCGCCCAGGCTCCGGTGCTGACCGAGCCGCTGCGCCAGGCCTTTGCCGCCGCTACGCCTTCCGATTTTCCGATGCCGAAGGCAAGTGCGCGCCAGGCGCCCGCCGCAGCGGAGATTCCCGCCGTCGAAGTCCCCGCCAAGCCGAAAGTCGTGGCCAAGCCGCAGCCGCAGAAATCCTATTCGCTGCTGTCCGACGCACAGATCGCGGGCATCAGGGATCGCCTGAAATTGTCCTCGTCGCAGGAATATTATTGGCCCTCGGTCGAGACGGCGCTCCGCAATGTCGTCCGCAAGATCTCGGCGAACAAGCTCTCCAATCCGAATGCGCCGGGCGTGCCGATCGATCCGAATTGCGACGAGGTCCAGCAGTTGAAGTCGGCCGCGATGCCGCTGCTGTTCCAGCTGCGTGACGATCAGAAAGAGGAAGTGCGCAAGCTCGCCCGCATCATCGGGCTGGAGAAGGTCGCGCAGCAGATCTGACGTCAGTTCCTTTGGGAACTGCTTCCGGATCAGGAACATCTGGCAATCAACGTGCGTTGCTCGCCCCAAAGAGGGAGTGGATCAATGCGCGCCTCGACAGCCTATTTCGTCGGTGCCGGAACCATAGTCGCGGCCATCGCCATAGGCCTTGGCGGCGGCATCGTCGCCGGCAACATCATGAATCCGGTCGCGCCCAAGCAGGGGCCGGATACCAGCAAGATGGCGCAGCGCGCCGAAGCTGGCAGCGCGCCGGCAGCAACCAACGCACCGTCCGAGCGCGTGAATTATCTCACCGGTTCGCAAGCTTTTGGCGCGATCATTGCCGCGCCGGCCGAAGCAAAGCCCGAACCCGCCAAGCCCGACACGCAAACCACTCAAGCGAACGCTGCACCGCCGGCACCGCGACCTTCGCAAGCGGCCGCGGTCGAGCCGCCCAAGGAACAGTCCAAGCCGGCACCAGCCGCGCCCAAGCCTGCGGAGCAGCAGGCGTCGACAGAGCCGGCCGCCTCGCCGGACAATGCCTATGCCAAGGCCCGGGATTCCGACGTGAAGCGCGCCGCCTCCGAACGGCGCCGAATGGAGCGGCGTGAACGCTGGGCCGAGCGCCGCCACTATTACGAGTCCCGCGAGCCGCGCGGCCTGCGCGACCGCACCGATTGGGACGACGTCGCGCGCAATATCCGCGAAGATTCCGATGCGCGCGACTATGCCGGCCGTTCGCGCAGCGGCTTCCCGCAGATCAGGCTGTTCGGGCCTGATGACGACTAAAACATGATCCGCGAAACCGGGTCCGGGTTCGCTCTGCTGGAGCGCTCCCGGACTTGAGGGCCGGCTCAGCCGCCGTGAGATTCCACGACCTTGCGGCAGGAGTCGGAGAGCTTGGTCTTGTTCTGGCGCAGGCAGGCATTCATCTGCGGCGGCTTGCCGATATGTTCGGCGCAGAATTTGCTGGCATCGCCGCGGCAGGCCATTTGCTCCTGCGGCGTCGGACCGGATTGCGCAGCGGCGGACACGGCGGTGGCGGCGAGCAGCAGCGCGGCAAGAACCGAAATCTTCATAAAGCACCTCTTTGGGATTGTCGTTGGTCCCGCCTGGGATCAAGCGGGCCGGACGATCTCGCGACAGCCGGGCGCAGGTCCATGCCATGTTCATGGCACCGGGTACGCCCTTCCGGCCGCCGCACCCCCATCTTCATGGCATGTATCCACGCGCGCTCTTTTGCCATTGAGCTGCACGTCGGTTGCGAAACCCGGTGATTGCGCCGGGACGCCGAACGGGAGCGGGAGAGCAAGATGTCGAAAAGAGCGGGAGCGCTGAGCGCCGGGCTGACGATCATGGCGCTGGCGGGTGCGGCGATGGTGTCGCTGGGCACGAGCCCGGCACAGGCCGTGGTCTATTGCAAGACGGTCGGCGTGCCCAAGGGCTGCGTGGTGCGGCCGACTGCGGCAGTGGTGGTTGCGCCGGGAGCTCCGGTTGCGCGGGCCGCGGCCGCGACACCCGGCGTCGGCGCGCCCGGTGTCGGCGTGCGCGCAGGAACGCCGATGAACCGCGGCGGCCCGGTCAATCGCGTTGGGGTGCGCTGATCGTCAATTCGGTTGATTTGATTGCATTGCTTCGGGCCGACAGCCCTGCGGACGAACACCCCCGTCCTCTGCAGAGCCAATCACCCGGCCCGTCCCCTCTCTCCGTGCGCCCCACACGTTCGGTGAGGGGGCCTTTCAGCCCGCAGCCGCGTCGCTGTCCGGAAAGCGCTGCGGCAATTGCAGCCGCACGCATGTGCCTGAGGCGTCCGAGCTCAGATCGAGCACCGCGCCGCAGCGTGCGGCGCGGCTCCGCATGTTGCGCAAGCCCCGCGCGGTCTGGCCGCCGCTCGCACAATTGTCGGCCCGCGCAAAACCCTTGCCGTCGTCCGTCACGCTGATCACGCCATACGGCCCGTGACCGTCGTCGAGCGTCTCGATGCTGACCGCGATGTGGCGCGCCTCTGCGTGCTTGACGGCGTTGGTCACGGCCTCGTCGAGGATGCGCACGATCTGGATGACGTGCCATGGCCGCAGTTCGGGATGCAGCGGCAGCCCCTGCGGCGTTGCCACGCGCCAGTCGAGCGCGATGTCGTGCGGGCGCAATTGCGCCGTCGCGCGCTCGCGCCAGGAGCCGAGCGCGAGCATCAGGTCGCCGCCGATGTCGTCCATGGAATCGATGACGAGACGCAGATCTTTCAGTGCTGCGCGAGCGGCCTCCGTGATGGTCGCGCCCTCGTGGCCGCGCTCGGAGAGCGCGACGATGCTGACGAGCTGGCCGCCGAGGCCATCATGCAGGTCCCGCATCAGCCGCGTGCGCTCGTTGGCGAGCGCGGCGGCGCGGGCGCGCGCCTCCTCGCGGGCAAAGCTCGCCTTCAGCCGCTCCTCGGCCTCGCCCACCCGTGCGACGAGCTGGCCGGCAAAGCTGTCGACCTGGTTCAGCGCGCGGGCAAAGCGCCAGGTCAGCCCGGCGCCGATCGCAACCAGCATCGCCGAGTAGGACAGGCGCGAGACGAAGATGCGATCGTTGCTCACGATCTCGAGCACCGTGAGCATGTCCTGGACCCAGCAGACCAGCACGATGGTCACGGCGCAGCCAATCGTGAAGCTTGCCGCGTCCTGGCGCCGGACCACTGCGGCTGCGGTCACGCACGCCATCAGGAACAGGCAAAGCCCGACCGTGGGAATGCCGAGCACCAGAAAGAGTATGCGCGGCAGCGGCGGGCCCCCGATCAGCCCGACCACGAACACGATGAGGCCCGGCACGAACAGCAGCGTGCCGTAGCGCGGCCAGCGCCAGCCGAAGAACAGCATGCCGAACACGACGATCAGCGCGCTCTCCATCGGTGCGGATGCCAATAGCACGGCGGCGAGCCGCGACGTGGTGGCCGGCGGCACCGGTGGGGGCACGAATGCCTGCACCACGCCGAGCACCATCGCCACCGCCAGCACGCCGTAAACCGGCTCGTGGCGCCGCATCAACCACATGATCGCAAGGATGACCGCGAGAATCGATTGCCAGGCGGAGAACACGACCGGCAGCGTGACGAACAGCAACGCGCGCGTCTCGTAGGCTGGACGCAAGGCGGCGTCCGGTCCGACATAGACGGTGTCGAGAAAGCCCTTCAGCGGCCCCCATACGAACAGCCGCACCGTGATGTCGTTGGCGCCCTCGCGCAGCAGCGCGGACGGAATCGCCGCGATCTGCGGCGTGTTGCGGTCCGGCCGGTTGGCATTGGCGTCACGCCGGGAATCCAGCACCACGACGCCGTTGACGGCGACCTCCACCGCGTTGCTGAACCGCGGCAGATACACCGACCATCCTGATCCCACATCGCTCCGCCGGAATGTGAAGGTGGCGGTGTAGAGCGGTGGGTCGGCCAGCGAATAGCGCGATGCGGTGAAATGCGGCAGCGTCACCGCCCGCATCGTGCCATCCTCGCGCGCCGAGAAATCGTTCACGGCGAAGTCTTCGGGATCGCTGGGTTGCAGCAGCCGGAGCCCAAGGATGGTGACGATGACGATCAGGGCCTGGAGCAGCAGATAGGGCACGAGGCGCGACGCAATCAGCCGGCGCCGCGGCCGCGTGAGCGTCTTCGCCGCGATCTCGCTCACAGCTTAATCAAGCCCTGCTGCACGGCTTCGAACACCGCCTCGCTGCGGGTGTGCACCTCGAGCTTGCGATAGATGTTCTTGATGTGGCCCGGCACGGTCTGCCTGGACAGGCCGAGATGGCTCGCGATCTCGGCGTAGCTGAAGCCTTTGGCAATGCCCCAGAGGATGTCGATCTCCCGCGGGGTCAGCTTAGCCGTGTTGAGCAGGGGGCCGGGCGAGGGCTCCGCCGAACTCTGCGTACGCCGGACGATGAAACGGGCGATCGAGGCCGAGATCGGCGAATGGCCGGCGACCAGATCGCGCACGGTGGTGGCGATGTCGGTCGGAAAGGCATCCTTAAGCAGATAGCCGGTGGCACCGACGGTGATCGCCGAGATCACGCTTTCCTCGTCGCCGAGCGCGGAGATCACCATGATCTCGCTGTCGGGAAAGCGCTGCCGGGTTTCGCGAATCAGCTCGATGCCGTGGCCGTCGGGAAGCCTGAGGTCGGTCAGCAGCACCCGAGGCGCCGCCATCCCGAACGCGGAGCGAGCTTCTCCGAGCGTGCCGGCACTGCGCACCTCGTAGCCGGCCTTGACCAGCGCGTCGTGGAGCCGCCAGCAGGTCGGCGCGTCGTCCTCGACGAGGAGGATGGTGATGGCCTCACCCGTCTCGCCCTGTTCGCTCATGTTTATCGTCCCGCGACCCGCGTGTCCCCCGCGGCGCGAGGCAAGTCTAACCGCAGCACGGACGGCGTGACACCCATAATCATGGGGGCGGCAATAACTCGGTCGCGCGTCAGGCGCAGATAGGCGGTTTTGGGATTGCGTCTAAGCCAGAGCGCGTGCTCATCATCCGCGCTGCGCTCAGGCCGCGGATGCGGTCCGCTCTGCCTCTGGCACCGGCCCATTCCGGCAGCTCACCAGACGTCCGAGTTGGGCCACAACCGGACATCCGAATGAAGGTCGGTTGTGCAAATATAATGCTTCAGCTTCAATGCGAAGATGGTATCGTCACGCGGGGACGGAATTGACCGTCCCGCTTCGAGGAGGACGTAGTGATGAGGTTGTCGCTGCACAGGGTTGCGCGGCCCGCTTTCGCCGTCTCGTCAATCACGCTGATGCTGTGCGCCTTTGGCGGCACGGCCATGTCGCAACCGACGCCGCCCGGAGCCGACATTCATCTTCCAATCGTCACCGTCGAAGCGCCCAAGCAGATAATGCGGTCTAAGCCTGCGCATCGTGTGGTCGCCCGCAGCAGCAGGTCCGCCTCCATCTCTCCTGCCTCGGCAACAGCCGCGCCGAATTCGGATGCCGCCAAGCTTGCTAAGCTCGCCGCTACCACCAACAACTGCGTCGGCGGCTGCCAATCGAGCTTCAAATCGGGCGACAAGCCCTGGGTTGGCTGCAACGTTTCGGGCGGCGTGTACTCGGCAACGTGCCGCAACATCGGCAACTACAGGAGCTACGAGGAATGCAAGGAAGCCGGACGCCTTGTTGGCTGGCGGTCGGGTGAGACCTCGGCATATTGCAGCAGCGTGGCGATAGCAGCGGGTTGGCGCTGAAGCAAAAGTCGGCTCCGGGTTGGGGCGAACGTTTCAGTTCAGATGGCTCCACGGAAAGCAGAAACATCCTGCACTGCCGTCAGGGCCATCCCTGGCTCCTAGCCTTGCGCAGCGTGAGTCAGCTTAGGGTCATTCGCGTCGGTTTGGCTGGGCGCCGCCAATTTCCGCACTACCCCTAAAAACAGAGATCGTTACCATGCGTGGGCATGTTTCAGGTGGGCCAGTCAGATGATTGCAGCGGCGGTCCCAGCACCGGTAAGTGCTTCGTTCACTACTTCTGGGTGGGTTCGACCCGACAACGAGGATCAGCGTTTTACACGGCGACTCCTCCGCCGCCTTAGCGCAGCATGAGGGATTACCAAACCGCACACAACAGCTAAACTCGCCGCTGCAAGATCGTTTAGGCTGCGGAGGTCCGGAATTCAGGAGTGCCCTCGGAAAAGCACAGCGAGAAGCCCGGCAGCAACGATCGCAAGCCAGATTAGCGAAACGATGAAAGAGGCGAAGTGCCAATCAACGTCGCGGCGCCTGGACTGCATTGTGTCTCCTTCCGGCGAGTGTGCGCCGGCTCAAAAATTGCTATCGTCCTTGCCGTTGGGGCTGCCGTCGGGCGCCGTTGCCATAGCCATTGTTGCCACGAGGGCCGGCCGGTCCGGCGCCAGACCTTGCAATGGCATCCGACGTGAGGGACGTCGACAGCAGGAGCGTCATGGCCGGAGGCGTCACGGCGGCGAACTTTCCGCAGGTCTTTAGGAAGTCGCGTCGGTCATCGTCCTGGTCTGGCATGGCGTTGTCTCCCAATGGCGGAATTAAATCACATTAACCCAATTAAATCAATTAAATTTCGTTCCAAGATAAAGCGCACCCGTCATCCGGTCTCAATGGCGAAGGGCTGCCTTTCACGGGCGCAGGGAACTCAGGGTGAGCAATCTAGCCCGCTATGTCCAACGAGCGGGCCTTCACCAGATGGCGCGTCACATCTTTGATTGGCCAGAAGCGGGTAACGCCCCAGTCGCTCTGGCAGCCTCTCAGCGGCGCGCGTTCCGCGAGACAGATATGAGCCATTCAACTGCAGGCCGGACCCGCTGCCATCCTCGCAACCCGAGAACCCGCTTGCAGGCGAGCCACCACCAACGACGGGTTCGTTGAACATTCGGATCAAAACTCACCACAAGTCTTGAAAGGTCTGCCGAGCTTTCCATCGCTCTTTCGCTGAAGGCAGCGCTGGCGCGGCCGACCGCCTCAAGTGCCAATACGTGGTGCAACCGGGCGCGAAGATGATCAGCGTTTGTGAGCCTCGCCGCGCTATTATTCAGGAAATGTTCAATCGCGGGCTTGCGTTGCAGCAGATCTTGCTCCCGCGAAGGCTCACTTGACATATTGCCCGCGTGCGCACGATAGACGGCTTGGTCAGCGGCGATGACCCCGACGTCGCCGTGTGCGGCGGGCCGTAACCACATTTCCATACCAGAGGCGTAGGGTAAGTCGGCCAAATAGCCGCCCAATCTGTTCTGTAGGCTGGTGCGAACCACCACAGTTGATGACAGCACAATGTTTCTTGCGCCGCTAAGTGCAATGAAATCAAGTCCGGACAGAACGCGGGTTGTGGTCAAAAACAATCGCGCCTCCGAAGATGAACGCGACAGAAGGATGATCGTCCATTAGATCGACCGATCTCGAAAGGGCGCCGGGCAACAAGTAATTATCCGCAGAGCGCAGAAGCATGTAGTCGGCTCTCGCCCAGGCGATGCCTTCTACGATCCTCGCCGACGACGCGAGCGGTGGTCTGGTGAACGTCATTGACCGCAATCCGCGCTGTCGACGGAGAGTTCTGCATCGCGACGGCAAAGATATACGTATCGCCTTTGTACACCTTCACCATGGTTGCAATCGGGACCTGCGAGCTTACGGATACAGCCCCGAATACGCTGGGCTCTTCAACACTGGCGAGAGAGAGAGGATCAATTGGTTCGTTCTCGTGACCTCCTCCACGATATCGGGGGAAGCTGCCCACTTCATCGCGTCGACTCCTGGAGTCGTCCAATGAAGGCTAGCATATTTGAGGCAACGGGCCCGTTGCGCCGGCACTCTCGGTATTTCGATCATGGCACCCGAAAAGAGGGGACCGACCGCGGTCACCCTCTCGTAACGTCATCGGAAGGGACCTTCTGAGCAAGCTTGTGCAAGATGTCGAGGAATGCGGGCGACGTCATTGGCCGGTACGGCACCAACGCCGGGTTCGAGGGCGGCATCGTCAGCAGTAGGTCCGCATCGCCATCGCGATCTTGCAGCCAGAGCGCTACTACGTAAACCGCCGGCACGATGAGCAATAGAGCCTCGAAGCGTCCCTTCTGAACCTCGGGGAGTTTCTCGGCACGGCGAATCCCTTCCTCCGTCGCTGCCACGAACGACCCTTCGTTCAGCTCACCCAGTTCGTACGTCCCCGCTGCCGACGTGACCATTGTGGCAGCGGCAATTGGCACGGGCTCCTCTCGTCCATCATTGTCGGCGACGATGCGCCGCTTCGTCTCATGAACAAGAAATCTCCAGTTACCTAGTACCGCGGCCGTTCTGAGGTTGGCTGCGCGATGGATATTGCCAAGCGGCAGATGGGCGATCCGATGCGGCATGGAAATGGAGACCGCGTTGGGGTTTGCAACGGAAAGGTTGGACCGCGGAAATTTCGATTTGCCGGCGCGGTTGGCCACTGCTCGCCTTACGGCTTCGACGGCAGCCGCCGGAGGATCGCTGGGATGAATTGGCATCTCGTTCTCTCCTTCCGTAGAGGCGATTTGCTAATCGGGAGCCTTCGTGAAGTAGGAATCCGTCCAAACACCGCGCGCGTCCTGATACAGTGTGCAAAATCGGTCATAATTGATCTCGGGTGTCGGGCCGTAAAAGGGATCCTCAAGGATCAAACTGTCAGTGTCCGGCAGATATCCAACTATCGCGAGGAAATGCGCTCCTCCTCCTCCTCCTCCCGCTCCACGAGACCAGACAGTACGAACACAAAGTGGCCGGCCTGCGTTGATCTCCTGCAGCACCTCCATTCGTGTAGCGCGGTGGTCGAGGGCCAATTTACCGAGGCAACAGACTTGGTTGAGTGGTGACCCAAGCGTGTGCGGCACATCGAATTGCAAGTTCGGAACGCCGCAAGCGAAATCGCAGCAATCTTGCCGGTCAAGCACGAGATTGGCGATGAGGCACTGCGTGAAAGGACTCGCCTCGTCGTAAAAACCCGAGACGCTGGAAGCGACGGCTGCCCAGCACCAGTAGTTGTGACACTGTTGCTGCATCGTAAAATTGGGATGCAGCGCCTCGGTTGTCGTCTCCAGCTCCGGCTCCTCAAAGCCCAGGTCCAGCGGAATCCGCGTCCTATCAATTACGGAAACTTCCTCCAACTCGCCCATGGCAATCCCCTCGAGGCTGAAATCGATAAGTCAAATTTCAAATTCTGTTCGTCGCGTGGTGCTTCGTCGCACAGTCAACGATGCAAATTCGGCTGCGCGACCTTGTACTACGCTCAGTGCTCTCTTTTTGCCGCATCGAGGACCGCGCTAAAAGTGGTGCATTCCTTGAGGTACGGAAACACGGATTCAGCAATTTCCTTCCCGGCTGCGGTGTCGCTTGGATAGTGGACGCCGGCGACCTCGCGATTCCTTCCGATGCGCGCGGCCAGTGCCATCAGTGCGCTCTTAGCGCCGGGCATAATCTCTCCCAGCGACAACGCCATCAGGTGGCCCTCAAGCGAATGTCCGCTTGGATAGGAGGCGTGCCAGGGAGAGGCAATCATTGGAAAAAGCGCTGGACACACCTGTTGCGGCCGCCCACGATTGAACTTGAGCTTATAGTAGACGGCGACCATCAGCCCGACATGGTCAGCCATCTCAATGATCTTGATCGTATTTGGATGCGCGGACGGCGAGAGCATGAGGACCTGCGCAAAATAGCCGACAAGTCTGACATCCTGGTCAATGATTTCATTTGCCAAATCGTCGCGATCATCCATCGCCGGCCCAAGAAGCTCCTCGATCTCCGCAAAAATGACTGCGTGATTGGTCGGCGGACCCCTGACATCTATGCTTTGCCAATTAGTTTTGCCGAACTCGGCCAATGCTATCTGAGCAAAAAAGTCAGGCCGCCAAGCGGATTCGGGGAATGTCGCTTCGTAATTCAAGCGGTCAGGCTGGATGGGACATAGGCCCTCGAAGATCGGGAAGGGACGTGGAGGGACCCCGCCGCCAACGTAGCCGCCGCTCACTGAACCGTTGCCGCCTCCGCCGCCTCCACCTCCGCCGCCTTCGACATCAGTCATGGTGCTCTCCATCGAGGGGCTAACAACCTGAGCTGGGCTCCTGCCCCTTCAATCCGGCAACCCAGCTGCTCTTAAACGCTCTACATACAAAGACGCCTGAGGCTCCTTGAACGGACAACGGCGTGCGTAGTCCGATACTCTAAAGGCGGGCAGGATCCGCTTGTGGTGCAGCGACACTTGCCGCGCCTCATCCGCGCGACCAACAGCGACCAGGCTGGCGGCCAAGACTCGTGCGGCGTTTCCAAAACGTGGACTGAGATTCAAAGACTTTTTCGACCAGCGAATGGCATCATCAAAAGCTGCGTTCAGATAATGATTTTGGCCGAGCAGGCAGAAATTGAAAAAGGCCTGTTGGCCAAGCGGCGATAGCCGGATAGCGCGTTCCGCCCGGGCAATTCCGGTTGGAGCATCGCCGATGAAGCCGGGTGTCCCACTACTGAACACCCATGCCCACGAGTTGCTGGGCGATATAGCGAGAGCACGCTCACACAGATCCAATCCGCTGTCGTAGTCGCGAAAGAACATACTCTTCCCGTGCCCCTGGATCGAGAGCGCGAGAGCGTTGTGCGGGTCTCTTTCGATGGCGCAATTGGACAGCCGGATCACCGCAGCCGAATCCGCATCAAAATCTGACGACCAGCCTTCTGCGATGTTGAAATTGTGCCATTTCGCAGAGAACGCGTATGGCGCCGCGTACTCAGGGTCTTCCTCTATGGCCTTCTCGAGTAGTTCCCTGGCTCGCGAAAAGCTTGCGAAATCAAATTTGTAGAGCAGGTCAAGCGCGCGGAGGAGATAGTCATATGCGTTCAGGCTCTTGGGGGGCTTTCGCAGAGCACGTTTGACTTCTGCCCGGCGGACGTAAGCGGCGATTCTCTCGACGACGCTCGTGGCGATTTCGTCCTGTATACCGAAGACCTCAGCAAGATCCGTGTCATAATTTTCCGCCCACACTACGGATCCGGAGGTGACATCGACCAATTCGACCGAGAACCGGATCCGCTTCCCCGAGCGGCGAACGCGACCGCTGACGAAATAGCGAACGCCAAGCTTTTCACTCACCTCAATGGGATCGATTGCTCGCCGACGGAACGGCATTGTCGACCCACGTGATACGACCAGGAGCTCCTGAATATTACTCAGGCTAACAATAATATCTTCGACGAAGCCTTCGGCAAAATAGCTGTCGTCGACCTCCGAGGAGATATTCGTGAACGGAAGAACGGCTATGGAAGGTAATTTGGCGCGCCCCGAGGGCTTGCTAGAAGCGCCAAGCACTGTGCTGCGCTCTACTCCCGGCATGAGGAGGAGAAAGGCATGAACAGGCCGCGACAGGTTCTTGAGATGGAGTTCACCCAAATCGTCGAACTTGAACTCGCTCAGGTCGGGGGCCATCCGTAGGAGGACCGAGGAGACCACAACGCCGCCAGCGGGAGCGACGGATTGCAGGCGTGCTGCGATATTGACGCCATGTCCATAAACATCGTTCAGATCAAAGATAACCGGCTCCCAATGGACACCGATGCGAAAAGCGATGCGGCGCTCGGGAGGTTGTTGAGCCTCAAACCCAGTGACTTCCCGCTGCAGCTCAGAGGCGCAGCGGAGGGCATCTAGCGGGCTTTCGAACACCGCGACGAAGCCGTCACCAGTGTTCTTGACAATCTCGCCTCTGCGACCAACCAAGGCAGGGTCTATTACGCCCACACGAAGAGCCCGATAACGACTATGCGTCTCGACCTCTGCAGCTTCCATAAGCCGAGTGTAGCTGACCACGTCAGCCACAAGAACGGCTCGGAAAGGTCTTTCGAACTCGGGGACAGCGCTTATTGAGGGATCAGAGTCCTGCTGTGCGCAACTGCTCAACGTCGTCGTACCGCCGTCATTGGCAGTGTTCGGCGAACATGGAGCAACGCACGAAGGCACTGATTTCATTGATCCTCGCGAGGAATGTCGCGCTCGTCCGCGGATTCAACAATTTCGCCGAACAGAGCCTCGTCGTTTGGAACCAATCGACAAATAGCCTAGACGCAATTTCGTCGGGACGCTACCGAAATCAAACGCGATGGCTGAAGCGTAAAGTGGCACCGTTACAACCGTTTGCGGTTGAAAATGGACGGCTTGCCTTCTGGAGTGTGATGCCACGGAAAGGAAGTGGCGGCGCAGCGCGAGCCAGGCGAAGCTGGTGGGGTCCAATTCAGCGCTCAGGATAAACGTCGGCTCCATGCCGGCCAGATCGGCAGGTCGAGCGGGGGCTTCGCCTCGGCGGCTGTCTGCCGCACGCAAGCACGCGCCGGTGCGCCGCCTAACAAGCTCCGAACTATCAAAACGACAATCGCCCGAGACGAGCCGCAAGTGACCATCACGATATAACATTCGGGCGTGTTCATGATCACAGGCCGCCGATCACGCTCAAGCGGAGTGACTTCCGCTCTGGTTTGCGGAGCCGACGCTTATGAGGACACACCGTAGCCCGGCTCACGAAGGATCAACCCGCGGCGGCGGATAGCGCCGGGCCAGCACCGACAAGGATAGGGGCCGCTCGTCTTCCGGCAGTTCCAGATAAGCCAGAACGAGCGTCCGCTTCCATTCGCCGACGCCGAACTCCATCGTCATCCATTTCTGCGGCTCGGGGCCTTCCAGGCCTCGCACCCAGACGAAGTAGCGGGGAAGGTCGTCGGTGTCCGCTTCCGTCATGCGTCTCTTTGCCATCGAAGCTGCTCATTGCTTCAGCAATCGTTGCCGCACGATATAGGTAATGGCGAAGCGAAGTCGAACGCCATGCAGGGCGGATTGAGGAGTGGCTTCCCAGCCGCGCATGCTTCGACCCGCCCTGGGCTGGCGCTCAGGACCCGGACGGAGAGCGCGGCAGCGACTTCAAAGCGCAGGTGCCGTTTAGCTGCATCCCGAGGACACCATTAGAAGCGTCGTCTGGAAGACAAGGCGCGCGTTGCGGCCGCCGCGAAGGACATGCGATCGCCGCCGCGCCCGGGTGCAGCGAAATCGGGAGCTCGGTCGCTTAAATTCTGATTGACAGAAATTCGGAAATGCCGTATGTGATCTGCCATCCCGGTCCATGGATAAGGGGCGTTTCGCGATCGTCACGATACGCGGGCGGGGTGGCGGTGGGCGTGGAGCGCATCGGCGCGCAGGCAATCGCAGGGCGGGCTTGGCCCGTGAGCGGTTGAGCAGCGCGCGCACGACAGGTGCGGTTCGCGTACGGCAAAAGCGTGTGGTCCTGGCGCCCGGGGTCTGTGCGTCAAGGCTTGCGGTGATGTTGCGGCCCGACCGGGCGAGCGCATCAGCTATCTCGCAAGGCGACGGGGGCAAGAGTGCATCGCTCCCCGGGGAGAGCGCGCCATAAGCCGTCAAACCACTGCGCAGGGAAGGCCGGGATGTCCAGGCTGCCCTGTATGCCGCTGTGCATTTGTCTTCGCGCAATTTGCGCACAGCGGACCGCGGGTGCCAGCCGGCACTCGGTCTTCCCTGCGCCCTTTCCAAGGACGGGGCGTCAAGAGAAGCTCAAGACTCGGGCGTCATGCGTCGCGAGGCTGTACAGGCGCGCCTCGCCCTGTTTGACAATGGAAGCGTGCACGCTCGTCCTGCCGATCACCGCCACAATTCGCAGGCCGCGACGCGGTTGATGTCGGCGAGCCGCCTTGCGCCATCTCCGTGGAGATCGAGGCTGTCGACCAGCGTCAGCAGGCGACGATAAGCGGTGTCGGCAATTTCGACCGGCAGCGGGGCCTCGTCAAAGGCCTCGACATAGCTGCCGACGACACCGCTGAGCAGGCTGCACAGGCCGCGCTGGGCGGGATCGTCCCGGCCGAGCGTCTCGAGCTTCTGCTGGAAGATTTGGAAGGTCCGCAAACCGTGGTGCTGCTGGGAAAGCCACGCGTGCAGATCGTTCATGTGAGCTCCTTCGAGTTACAGAAGAAGCTACCGGCTTATACAGTGGGGATGGGAGAAGGGCTAGATCGCGCTACGTTGAGCCAGTCCGCCTTCGCCAAGGCTTCGGCGGGACAGCCTTCGCTGCTTCGCATGGATAGACCGGTGCCAGGCTCGCCTAGCCGTAGCTGCGAAGCAGCGAAGGCTGGTGCCCCTGGCCGACAACAGCATAGTCAAACAACTATATGATTTTACGTAGTTATTTTTCTTTGACCGTGGTCGATACCGCCAGAAATACCGACAAACTCTAGCCGCCAAAAATATTTCACCAGGGGCCCTGCCAGGCCATGCCTTTCCTTTCTCCACGATGTCCCGATCGGAATCGAACCCGGCTCCGACTTCGAAACCCGAGGGCTGGGACAATTTCGGGGGGGGGGGGAGCTATGTTGCGCTGCGGTCAGACCGACGCCGAAAGTGCTGATCCGCGATCCCCTGAACGTCCAATATGCGATCGCGCGCGCCAATATCCGACAACACAATTAAAGAGGACGTTGCGGATCGTGGGCTACGATATTGACACCGGCGGCGGCAACAGCGCGCCGCTTCCGCTCGATCGCGTTCGACCCTGCGCGTTCGACGGCGATGTAGTGGAATCCGACTCGTCCACGAGACCGAGGAAAAGCCGGCTGGCGATGACGTGGTACGGCGCCAACCTGGCAAGGGCGACAAGAGCAAGATACCGGCTTCTGGATGGGCGCGGGCTATTGGCCCGAACAACCGTGCTCAATCCAGCATTGATCTGATCACCTCTATCGCCTGCGCGACCGTGCGCCCGGCGTGTCCCTACGCAGATCGGCGACTTAATTTGCTCTCGTTTCGACCCTCGGCAACGAAGCGTGATATTCGTCCACGCTGTCGAGGTCGATCATGGTCTTGCCTCCCATCTTGTAGGCCCTGATCATCTCGAGGGCGATCAGTTCATAAGCCTTGGTTTTTCCGAATTTGCCGTAGCGGCAACCGTCCTTGAACTCTACAAGCCGGCGCCGCTTGTTGTGATCATTGTCAATCATGGTCCCTGCATATGCTTCGAATGATCTCAGCGACAATCGGAGAAAACCCGACGAGATGGGCATTTCCACACCTGCGACCTTGGTCTCGACGCGGGCTTACCAGGAAGGCGCTGCTTTCGTGGTAGCCGGCGGGATGCTGCTGACTGGTTTCCACGCCATCTGCGTTTAGCCCAGTTGCCCGGATGCTTTGGTTTTATATCTCTACGGTGCTAAACAAAAGGCTCTCTGATGCCGCCGCCAATTCCTGCGCACTGGAGCGCAAAAATAGGACAGGCGCGGAAGCGCTACTTGCAAACTGCCCGCTGATTTGGAGCCAGTATGGCGACCAGCATCTCGATGTCTGCATCGGTTACTCGGTGCCATCCGACGTGCACAACGATCTCCATAGAGTGAAATACGGCGGTAAGCAGCTGGTCGACCCCAGCAAGGTTCTGGCGATGCTCGATGGCGACAAGGACGCCCCTCGTCAGGTGGACGAGGCGGCAAGTTGACGTTGCGGCCAGGAATGGCGTTTGATCGGGCAGCGCGGGGCTACGCGTCTCTCCTCTGGAACTCGAAGAGGCAATCTTCGGAATGCGCTGCAAGGACGCCGTGAAATACGCCGTGATCACATCCCTGGATGACAGGAGACGACCTGTCCGTTTCTTTGAAATGCACGAAATACATGGCACCTCAATTTGAAAAAATTCCCGCTGGACGACGGAGAAATGAGGGCTTTCTTTCCGAGACGGTCTCGCGACATCCACGAAGCGTTCCAATCTGTTGCTGCTGCCCATGGGGACGGACAATCGCTCTGATGATTTGTCGTTGAGGTTTGCATGTCGAAGTGCGTCAGCACACAGGATCAGGCGGCTTCACAAGCGCGATTGATCGACAGATCTTGCTAATCGACCACTCAGTGGTTTGCCGCCTCCCTGCGGGATCGGGCTGTCGGCTGGCGCTGAAACCCCGGCTCAAGCCGGGTTTTCACCCTCCGGGCTTTCATCCCTGACGGAAGGGGCGACGCGGGCAGAGCCTTCCCCGATGCGGTGGCTTCGGGGTGCAGGAGAGGCAGAGTAGGGCGGAGTTGGCCATGACGGGTTGAGGACCAGAGGAGAGTCTTCCGGCGCCCGTCATGGAGGTTGCTCCCATGAACATGCAGATTTTTGATGCCACCCGCCATACAAGTGGTGGCTACAAGGTGGACGTAACCCGCGGCGAGCGCGTCGGTCGGGTTTCCTCGGAGTGGTTTTCCCGGCCGGCAGATGAGCATTATCTGTCGCTCGACGAACTTGCCCGCACCGTGCGCGATCGCACGGACCGCAGCAGGACGCGCGTGGTCGACAGCGCGCTCATCCATGTGGAAGCAAGCCGCGCCGCCGCCGAACGTTTGGCCCTGATGCTGCCCGGTTCGGACAAGCCGGTCGCGCCGACTCACTGGAGCTTTGGTCAGCTTGCAAGCCAGGTTGGCGCTCCGGCCGCTTACCTGCGGCAACTCCCTGCAGCCCTCGCAGGCATCAACCTGCAATATGGCTTGACCGCTAATCGCGCCGAACAGATCAAGACGCTCGAAACGGACGATGACCGCGTTGAACTCCGGGCCGTCACCAGCCCAGAATACGGCCGCATATTCGATCACGAACTCGTGGCGGCCGTTCAGCGCATCGCCGGCAATGGCACGGGCGACACGCGCTGGAAGGTGCCGGGCGTGCTCGACTGGTCGACCGGCGTCTATAACCCGCATGTCGACATCAACCAGGATACGACGACACTCTATGCGTCCGACCGCGACGTCTTCCTGTTCCTGGTGGACGATCTTAACCCGATCGAGGCCGGCCGGCTGCGTGATGGCTCGCCGGACCTCTACTTCCGCGGCTTCTATTGCTGGAATTCCGAGGTCGGCGCCAAGACGCTCGGCATGGCGAGCTTTTATCTCCGCGCCGTCTGCCAGAACCGGAATCTTTGGGGCGTCGAGGATTTCGAGGAGATCACCATCCGCCACTCCAAGTACGCAGCCTCACGCTTCGCGCACGAGGCGGTGCCGGCGCTGACCAGATTTGCCAATTCCTCAGCGATGCCCTTCATCAATGGTATCAGGGCGGCGCGAGAAATGATCGTCGCCCGAACCGACGAGGACCGTAGCCAGTTCCTGCGCAAGCGCGGTTTCTCGAAGGCCGAGACAGCGAAGATCGTCGAGACGGTGCTGACCGAGGAAGGGCGCAAGCCCGAGAGTGTCTTCGATTTCGTGCAAGGCATCACGGCGGTTGCGCGGGGCAAGACCCATCAGGACGCACGTCTCGATCTGGAAACGCGCGCAAAGAAGCTGCTCGACCGCGTAGCGTGACAACTGGAAAGCCGGATGTACGGAACGGCGTGGCTCCGTTTCCGTGGCTTTCCTTCATTTCCGATCGCCAGTTTGCGGCGCTGCCCTCAGAGGAAGAGGGCGGCGCTTGCGCTTTGTGACGGGTTGGAGGCCCAGAGAAAGTCTTTGGGTCGCCCGTCGCGGGGTATCACCCATGGCGACTGTCGTTCAGAAGATCACCCTGTCGTCCTCGCGCGACATCCCCTTCAATAAGCTGGTGCTCAGCCAGTCCAACGTCCGCCGTGTAAAGGCCGGCGTCTCCATTGAGGAGCTGGCCGAGGACATCGCCCGGCGTACCTTGCTCCAAAGCCTCAACGTCCGGCCGGTCCTCGACGCCGAAGGCGCCGAGACCGGAATGTTCGAGATCCCGGCCGGCGGCCGCCGCTATCGGGCACTGGAGCTGCTGGTGAAACAGAAGCGGTTGGCCAAGTCCGCGCCGGTGCCTTGCGTCGTGCGCGATCTGCGAGCAACATTCTCGCCGAGGACGACTCACTCGCCGAGAACATCCAGCGCGCGCCGTTGCACCCCCTTGACCAGTTCCGCGCCTTTCAGGCTATGCGCGAGAAGGGCAGGACCGAGGAGGACATCGCCGCTGCTTTCTTCACGTCGATCAATGTCGTGAAGCAGCGCCTGCACCTCGCGTCGGTCTCGCCCGCGCTGCTCGACGTCTATGCCGATGACGGGATGTCGCTCGAGCAGCTCGTGGCCTTCACCGTCACTGCCGATCATGCGCGCCAGGAGCAGGTTTGGCAGTCGATCTCCGGGTCGTGGCAGAAGGAGCCCTATCAGATCCGCCGCATGCTGACGGAGAAGACGGTGCGCGTCTCCGACCGGCGGGCCGTGTTTGTCGGCCTCGACGTCTACGAGGCGGCCGGAGGCGCGGTGCTGCGCGATCTCTTCCAGTCCGACGACGGCGGCTGGCTCGAGGACGTCGCTCTGCTCGACCGACTTGTCGCTGAGAAGTTGAAGGCAGAGGCGGAAACGATCGCCGCCGAAGGTTGGAAGTGGATCGAGGTCGGCGCGACCGATTTCCCCTACGGCCATACCCGTGGCCTGCGCCAACTGGACGGCGTCTCCGCTAATCTCACGGCTGAAGAGCAGGCGACCATCGATGCGCTCAACGCTGAATATGCCAGGCTCGAAGCCGAGCATGACGGTGTGGACGAACTGCCCGACGAGGTTGACCAGCGACTCGGCGAGATCGAGACGGCTCTCGCCGCCTTCGAGGATCGACCCGTCACCTATCAGTCGGCCGACATCGCCCGCGCGGGCGTGTTCGTCGGCATCGATGCCGAAGGCAGGCTGTCGGTCGATCGCGGCTATGTGCGGCCGGAGGACGAAGTGCCCGTGGCCGAGCCGGGGCAGAGTGGCGACGGCGAACCCACCACCTCGGTTGATCCAGATGGCGCGGAGCCCTCGGTGCCGGTCGCCCAACGCGCCGTCATCACCGTCGCGGGCCAAGCTGCAGAGCCCGAGGATGAGGACGATGATGCGGTCAAGCCGCTCCCGGACCGTCTACTGACCGAACCACGGCGGAGCGGACGCTGGCGCTGCGCGACAAACTGGCGACCACACCTTCGGTGGCCTTCCAGGCGGTGCTGCACAAATTCTGCCTCGACGTCTTCTCCCGCTATTTCTCCCATGGGGCGGCGATGGAGGTCTCCGTGCGCAGCGCCAGCTTCCCGATGCAGGCGCAGGGGCTGAAGGATACGCCGGCGGCTAAGGCGATCGACGCACGCCACAAGAGCTGGGAGGAGCGGATGCCGAAGGACAAGGCGGGCCTATGGGATTGGCTCACCGGCCTCTCCGGCGACGAGCAGGCGCCGCTTTTTGCGCACTGCGCCTCGTTCGGTGTCAACGCGCTGTACGAGAAGGGTGACCGCTACGGCGGCGGGGTCACGCCGCACACCGTCGAGCAGCGCATCACTGAGGCCGATCGCATCGCCAAAGCCGTCGACCTCGACATGGTGGAAGCCGGGTGGCGCCCGACCGTCGAGAACTATCTCGGCCGGGTGCCGAAGCGCCGCATCCTGGAGGCGGTGCGGGAAGGCGCCGGCGAGCGGGCCGCCCAGCTCATCGATCATCTGAAGAAGGGCGACATGGCCAAGGAGGCCGAACGCCTCCTGGCGGAGACCGGCTGGCTGCCCGAGCCCCTGAGAATGGCCGACGCCGACCACGCGGCGACCGTCCACACCACGGAGCACGAGCGCGATGACGCGGTCTGGATCTCCAAGTCCGACAAGCTGCTCGAGGACGCCCAGCGCGACTGGTCGGCGCTGGGCATGGAGCGTCTGCTCGTCACACCGCTCTCGCGCTTTCCTCAGGGACGTCCGATCGTTCTCTCCGAGGGTATCCTATTTTTAACCTACGCTACGCTGCGGTCCGACGACCGCGGCGAGAAGCTTTCGCGCGTCCGGCAGATCGTTCAATGGTTGGGCTCCGACTTCGACGGCGTCATTATTTTCGACGAGAGCCATGCCATGCAGAACGCCGGGGGCAAGGGCGAGCGGGGCGATGTCGCGCCCTCGCAGCAGGGCCGTGCAGGTTTGCGCTTGCAGCACGCGCTGCCCAACGCCCGCGTCGTCTATGTTTCGGCGACCGGCGCCACCACTGTCCACAATCTCGCCTATGCGCAACGGCTCGGGCTCTGGGGTGGGGAGGATTTTCCGTTCGCCACCCGCGCCGAGTTCGTCGAAGCAATCGAGGAGGGCGGCGTCGCGGCAATGGAGGTTCTGGCCCGCGACTTGCGCGCGCTCGGCCTCTACACCGCCCGCTCTCTCTCCTATGACGGTGTCGAGTATGAACTGGTCGAGCACCAGCTCACCGACGAGCAGCGGCGGATCTATGATGCCTACGCCAGCGCATTCAGCGTCACCCGCCTTGAACCCGACCTCGAGGACCTGCTCTGGTCGACGGTGAACGTCTTCCACCGTGCCATCGACCGGATCGAGCGCGAACTCGACGACAACGAGCTGGCGCAGCAGCGGTCGCAGCGCGAGCAGGACGGCAGCGAGATCAAATCCGTCGAGCTGGAGCGACTGACGGCAGAAGGGCAGACGCTGATCGAGCGACGAGGCGCCTTCGAGCTGATGCGCGACCAGGCCGCCGACGAGTTCGAATGCCACAGACGGCAAGCTATGTGACGCATAAGTTCGATATGCGATTCCAGGAAAACGCGATCGAAGATCGCCTGACCAAGGTCAAGCATCCCTGGACCAATGCCCAGGTCGAGCGCATGAACCGCACGATCAAGGGACGCGGCCGTCCAACGCTACCATTACGATCGACACGTTCAGCTCGAAACTCATCTTGCCGACTTCATCACCGCCGACAACCACGATCGACGGCTGAAGACCCTGAAGGTCCTCACACCCTACGAATACATCTGCAAATGGACTTCCCAGCCAGGACGATTCAAGCTCGACCCGCTCCAGCAAATGCCGGGACTAAACACCTCGGTCCAACCAAAATGGCGCAATCGTAAGTTGCGCGCGCAGATTCCATGCTGAACGGGATGATCCAGGATGCCGTTGTAGGCAGCCATAGCAATTACCAGATCTTCGCACGCTCGACGTTTGATTCTAGATCAACGTCGAGCGGACGGAGCTGGAGCGAACAGTTCAGTCAAATTTGTAGGAGGCCTGGAAGAACGTGCCCCACCGCTCCATGCGATAGTCCCCGGGAAAGGGGCCGTGAGTAACAGGAGAGCGGCCGGCTTCCTCGGCTATGGTTGTGAGTTGCTTTCGCTGGTTAGGAGTCCACATGGCCCAATAACGACCACCGACGCCGACGCTGAAGTTCTTGGTGATGAAGTAGGATAAAACTGCCTCGACCTGCACACCACCGCCACCACTCCCGCGTTGATCGAAGAAGGTCGTGAACGGGCGCAGCAGATGGTTGTCGCGCCCCTGGAAATCCGTCCACGGCAGGTAAGCAACATCGGCACTCATGCGCCAGCGATCGAGCAACATGGTCTCAGCGCTAAGCCCGATGCGCAGCGCATTCCAATCAGTGTCTTGGCTGCCCACAATCCTTTTATCGCCTGGCGCCAGACATGGAGCGTAGGGCGAGGCGATCTGAACGCAGCCTATCGTGTCAGACTTCTGGCCGTAATAGCTCCAGCCCATAAACCCACCAACCTTGGAGGTGCTGCCATGCAGGAAATCGTAACCGGCATCGGCGGTGTAGTACGTGAACCTTCCGTTGCCCTGGCCCGATATTGTGTTGCGATAAGGGAGCGGGTCCACGCCCCAATCTTCATCGTTCATTTTTCCGTTGTTGAAGCGCCCAACTCCGATATTGCCCTTCAGAAAGATTCCCCAAGGGCTGTCCAGCCGCTCGAACAACTCACCGGAAATCCCGTCCAGCCCATGATAGGTGAGCCTTGATATAAGATCAGTACTCCCGAGGTCCCATTGAAACCTCCCCCGGCTCAACCACAGCCGTGTGCCGCCTTCCAGCGACCACCCGTCAGCAAGGCCACTGGGCGAGGCGCTGACGGTCGGCTTCGTTGCGTATGGCGGCGTATCTCGCCATCCTGGCGTCTGTGGGAGTGCGTCAAAATGGTAGTTCAGTCCAAGTTTTCCGATGTGATAGCTGCTGGACAGGCCGGTGGTGTTGGCGGGGACGGTTGCCGGCGGCGGATATTGCAGGGTCGGAGGAGTCGCAACACTTGATCCGTTGAACTTCAGATAATCGTACTCAAGGCTCAAGGACCATGCATTCGTGAGTGCTTGCTCGACGCCTACGCCGATGGTGCCACCGACACGACCATCGTCGAAACGGGTGGAATTCTGTGGCGCCAGGCCAGATGGGTTAGTGCGGCTAGCGAATTCGTTGTTGTTGGCGACAACGCCGCTATTGCGCTGCCAGGCCAAGCCCCCCTTGAGATAAACAAGTGTTTGGCCATGCGGGCCGAACGCATACCCAAGGCGACCCGTTCCCGTAGCAAACACACTTGGACCGGCGCTGCAGTTTGCGCTGATGACAGAGCTGGAGGCGGCAAGACAGGTGTTTGTACCGTCTGAGGCAGCGCGACTAGCATCCAGTTCAACGCCGAAAACCCAGCGTTCGCTCTGCCAGTTGTAGCCGATCTGACCTCCCGCCAGGAACACAGGGGTTTGGACAACGTCCCCATAGAGCGACTTGCCATAGGAATCGCTGAATGATGTTTGCCCGTAGCCCCCGCCGACGTGCCCACCGATATATCCTCCGGTCCACCTCCAGACGGCGGGTGGGGCCTTTACTGCCGGCTTAAGATTGGCCGAATTGACGGCACCGCCTGCAACGAGCGCAGCTGTTGTGACGCAGCAAAAAAGAAGTTGGGGTCGCATTTCACCTCACGAACACAAAACGCGCGCCAAAACTTGCAACGGCAACTCAATGGCTGACGTTGTTGGCTCGCTTCCACGGCGGTTGTGGTTTGCAGGATCTGAGCCAGCGGACGCAATGCGCATTCGCTGCGGTTTTCGATCGCGATGTTGTCTTCGCAACAAGATCGGTTAGTTTTGTAACACGCGGCGTGTCCAGGACCGGACACGAGTCGGTCGCATGAACAAGAGCGATCGGAATGATGCTCGGGGTCTTGCCGAACTGGGTGCGGGTTGGGTGGTATCGAGAAGTCAAAATCCAGAGCGAGGAGAGCCACAATGTTCGAGCGATACTTGTCGCGCAATTCCGCCTTGTGTCCATGCGCCGGATATCGAGAACCAGGACCGCAGTCTGATGAAGAAATGTGGGTTGCTATTCCCTCGCGCGATTGGCCAACAGTTCTTAACCAGCTCGGGGAGCTATCGGGCGAAGATCATCGACTCCTCAACATGATCGAGCCACTCCTGTCAATTCATGAGCATATCTGCCAGCAGCAGATAAGATTCGACGAGGAGGTCCGCCGATTTGGGAAGTCTGACGAGACGACGCCTCGCCTAATGACGGTTCCTGGTGTTGGCCTGGTGACTGCCGTCACCTTCCGCCATACGATCGATGACCCGCCCCTGCGATCGGCCTCGACAGTCAGTGCCTATCTCGGCCTCACACCTCTGCGCAACCAATCTGGTGAAACTGACATTAGTGGCAAGATATCTCGATGGGGCGATTGACTTCTCCAAATCTACCCTGTTTTAGGCAGCGACCGTCCTTCTCTATCGGACCAAGAAATGGTGTTCCCTCAAGGCCTGGGGAATCGCGAAGCGGGTCGGTATGAAAAAGGCAAAGGTCGCCATTGCGCGCTAGATCGCTGTGATCCTCCACGGCATTTGGGTCTATGGCACGCCGTTCCACTGAGGCCACGCGCCGGCCTGACATTATTTTGCAAGTTCCTGACCCGGTTCGCCGGGCCCGGCGATGTCCCGCTGGGATGGTGGTCGTGGTGACCTCGGTCAATCGGCTGGTGGCGGCTCGCCCGCACGCCATTGCAAACGATGAGGCACCCGATCCGGACATCATCATGAGGCGCTTGCGACCTTCGGAAAGGACCATGACCCCAGCGGCGCGCAGCTGAGGAGAGTAGGTAATGGCTAATCGGTCCACGACTACGAGCCGGCTATCGATCTACCAGTCGCGCTCGCCCCGTCTCCGCAACCCCAACCCGCTCCAACGGGTCGAGCGCTATCGTCTTGCCGAATGGCTTCAAAAAGAGAATTGGCATCAATCCGCAATTAAAAGGCCGATTGACACAACGATCGCCGACATGGACGCGACTCGCGTTGCTGCTGCGCAGGGGAGCACTTGGCGGTACTGGAGGGGAGCCTGGACGGCCTGACCACGCGCCAGATTGCGGCGGCGAACGGGTGGGCGACGGCAAGTCTAGCGAGCGCAAGGCCGTGGTAGCGCAGGATTTTCACTTGAGGCGTTGGTTGGCGATGGAGAAAAAGCTCGCGGCCTGACAATGAAATCATGATCCAGCCAAATTGAGACCGAAATCGCCAATCACATCTCCCGCGCCCTAGAGCGGGAGAGATGAGAGACGTGACGAAAGAGCGCCGAAACAGGGGTATTCGCATAGCCGAGATCGTTATTGATGGTTCTCCGATGCGCTGTAAGGTGCGCCATCTCACGGCTTCCTCCGCAATCGTTCAGACCTTGGATGCGCCTTTTATGCCAGCCGCTTTCGGTCTGCGCATTCCGAGCGTTGGACGTGATATTTATTGTTCCGTCATCTGGCGTGACGAGCGACGGCTGGGCGTGACATTTCTCAACTAACCGCCAATTTCTTTTGTAGAAAGACGTTCTTACGCTGAACTCGGACGGTATTCAATTGTAGGCAGATTTCTGTCTCGACGCGACGATGCATCACTCGCGCGGGTTCGATCCCCGCGTAACTGGCCGGACTGAGGGCCTTGCGGGACCTCTGTGCGGCTCATTTTTACCACACCCAATCGACATTGTTGATTGAGGAGAAGGGTACATGGCGAGGCTCGCCGACGTGCTCGAGCTATCGAGCCACTGGGCTTCGATCCTGCTAGAGCCAAACATGAGCAGATCGTCCTTCCATGTCCCATCCGAAGGCATTGATGGTCAGAACGGCAACAACAAGTGGGACCTCGCTGATGAGAATGCCAAAAACGAGCGTGGGCCAGCGTCATCTTACCCAACTCCTCATCGGCGAAGCCGACGAAGTTTCCTTTAACAACGCTGCGGCTGGCGCCGATCAACAAGGTCTCCGGCCGCCGAATGCTCTCGTCCCGAACGCGCCGATCCGGCGGCCGGCGATACGCTCAACGAGTTCGGACCTTATCATTGGCACTGGCGTCCACGGAATTTGGGGAAATCATTTCTCGAAAGCGCTAGCGCCTGTCAAGCCGCAGCAGGGGGCACAACCAGACCCCACCAAGCGCAGTCGGCTGAAGATGACCGAGCATTCGAGATTTGTCATCATCCGGTAGCGCTAGCATTCGTACCTGCGGGTCGCCTGCAGCTGCTTCGCCAAAACTATGCCACGTGGTGCTCGGTCTTGGATGCGGCGTCGCGCTGATGCTCAAACTTTGGATGACCATTTCAGCGATCATCGCGCCATCGCGCTGGATATTCACCTAAAGACAGATGGTGCTGTTGAGGTCGCTGGAACGAAGGCGCGACTCGACGGCTGATCAAGAGCGATATCGACTTGGCCTTCTATGCACGCGCTGCACGGATCGCCGTTACCGGCGTGCTGGACTGAGTCGGACAGTCCGCCGCCTTGCCGCGTTAGCGATTGAAGCCGAAAGGCGGAAACACGACAACGTCGTGGTTCCGGCGCAGCCGAAAGCGCGGCCCGCAGGGAAACGCACGGCTATTGACACTCGACGGCCGTAGACGTGAGCCCCTGCGACTTATATGGCCTGGCCTGATATCTTCTAGCGAGGAATCGCGAATCTTGCAGCAGCGGACTTCCCGCCTGCCTTTGCGGCACCGAGGTCGTCACGATCATTCGAGTCTCAACAGGTAAAACGAGGACAGCCGGTATGGGAGAGATCAATATCCCCCGCGATCAACAAGATGCCCTTGCGACGATTGACACCAACGAACTGGACAGGCTGATCGACCAAGCGGTCGGCAGAGAACAATTGGGTCATCTGCACCGTCTCCCTCTCACGAATTGCGGGTCCTACATTGCAAGAAAGCTCCATTACTTCGAACAGGCGTTGACGGAACACCGCCAGGCCAAGGCGCCAGGAAAGCGCGCAAAAACAGCAGACGCCCTCCGACGCGCCGGCAGTGACCTATCCTCCGCGGTTGACGCTATGAAGCGCCGAATGGAAACGGAACAAAAGGAAGGGGAGCTCTTCTACGTCGACGACCAGATCGTGCCGCCTCACCGCTTCGGCAAACACCTGAGCGTCAGAGTGAGTTATCGATGGCGCCGGACCGTTGATGACGAGTGGACGTTCGGCAGTATAACGTTCGCTCACGACGTAGATCTACGTCCCGATTATACGATCCCCATCCCCAAGCGAAAGCCGAGCGCTGCCAAGCAGCAGCAGGATCGGCAGACCAAGCTGTATGAAATATGGCAGCACTTGATGAGAGGAGCGCTCTATTCGGTTAGGGACTATTTTAGAGAAGGTGGTGACGGCGATAAGATCCCACAAACATTTCAGGCGACGGTCGATTCGCATACCCGCGGGCTGAACAATTACAGCACTCGGTTCTGGCGCCAGCCTGCCTTGCGCGGCGGCGATCAGGGTGAGACTGCAGCGAAAATCAAGGGTTCTTCCGCACATTTGGTGCAGTATGAGCGATCGATGGTTGGATTGGTTGCCCGATCGTTCTCAAGCAGCCAGGAGGACGCGTCGACGCAATAACGGGTAGCTTGCCCGGCCATACATTTGTCGTTTGATGGCTTTGATCCTGCTGATCTGGCCTTCGACCGGACTGGTCGTCCAGGAGGTAGTTATTGCCGCTCGGACTGCATCGATGTCGCGCGCGATGCCGTTGGCGAAGCTCTTGAGCTCGCTGTTGCCTGCTTGTGCGATCCATTCATCGAGCCCGGCGATGTCGCTACCACTGAGAAGGGACACAAACCGCTTCGCCAGATCAGCCGCCGTGGCCAGTTCCGGAGCTTGCGCAAACAGATGGCCGAGGAACAGCCTGGCTTCAGCGTCGATCTGATCCGGATCCTGGCTCAAATACCAAGCACAGCGACGACGCGTGGGAGCTTTCCAGGTCAGATGTGGTTGTGCTGTTCCTCCCGCGTCTGCATGTGCACGCCTGTCCGCGGCCCATCGCGCGACGGTCACACGACTTCCAGTATAACCCTGTTGCTGAAGCTCCCGCCAAAGCTGCTGGCCCACGTGGCAGCCGGAGGCCCACCGCGCTTCGAGCCATGTCTCGAAGGGCGCGAGAAGATGTGAAGGTCTGTGAGGACGCGAATGCTCCGGTTCGCCGCCAGCGGCCAGCCAGCGCTGAACAGTGCGCCTGTCGACGCCGAGCAGTTGGGCGATCCTGGATGTCGGGCAACCCTGCTCGCGCAGGCGGCAGATTTCATCCCAGCATTCGCGTCGCGCAGCCTTTCGATCCGCCCGCAACTGTGCAAGGCCGGGCGGCGGCACGGAAGTGCTGGTCTTCGCTCGTTGCACGGACGCCATGATTTGCACGGCGGCGGCTACGTTGTGACGATGGCGGCCGACCGCGTGGCGCAGGGCCTCACCCAAGCTGTTGAACAGGTGCCATCGGTCCGCCACCTGCACCGCGTCGGGCGCGCCGCAGCGTGCGCCATCAGCATAGAGTCCCGCACGATCGCGGGCGACGACCTTGATCCCCGGCCAGCGCTTCAGCCAGCGCGCAACACTGTCAGCGTTACGATCGGGAAGCAGATCAAGCACGAAATTGCGCTCCAGATCGCAGATGATCGTTCCATATCGCTGGCCACGACGCCAAGCCCAATCGTCGATTCCGACGACGGTCGGAGCAACGAAATCCGGCAACGGGGCCGAGTGAATCATTCGGAGCAAGGTGTCGCCGCTGACCGGCATGGCCAGTTTGCGCGCCAGGCGCGAGCCGGGCTCTCCGCCGACCGCAAAGCCGATCGCCAGTTGGCTCTCGCCGAGGCGGGTTGTGCGTCTTGCTTTCGGCCGCATCGTTGCCGGTAGCCGCTCGGTGAATATCCGACGCGGGCATTGCAGATTCGCGCATCGAAACCGTCGCGCGTGAAGCCGGATTTCGACGACCCGACCCTGCCAGGGCAGATCGGCTAAGCGTCGCACGTAATGGCTGTGGACGCGACCCGTCTGGCAGCCGCAACAGGGACAGAGCGAGACCGCTGACTTCGGCCGAGCCACGAGCACCACCCTGTCAGTCTGGGGAAGGATCTCGACAATCGAAAGCTCGGAGGAAACCAGTGAGCGGAAGGCTTGGAGCAAGGCGAATCGCGGGCGTGGACTGCGATTCCGACCTTATGCCCTTATTCGCACTATCCGTGAATCCTGCACCCTGCACCAAATGTGCGGAAGAACCTCGGAATGTCGCGCCACCTGCCGCGCGAATAGCTCACTAATGGTTGCTCCTCGGCGATTATTATTTTCTCGCGACATACTATCCCTAATGCGCGCCGACGCCCATTGGTGCGCCGAAACTTGGCGGCGTCAAAACGAAATCCGCCGGAAGAGAGAAATAGGAAATCTTTGGCACTCTCGACCAGCCTTCGCTGGCAAGGCTCCCGACCAACCGCCCGCCGAGCGGGAGGTCCCACAGCGTCCATTGTGACGGCGAAAGGGACGGGCAGGAATAAAAAAAAGGCGTAGCGGTTTGAACGGTCTCGGTCACGTCAAGGCATAAGGGATCGACCTGCAGGCCTCTGCCGTCCGCCTTCAGCAGCGCTTCTTTCCGGGTCCAAAGCGTCAGATACTTGCGCACGCGCTCGCCATGGCTAGCATCTGCACACCAGTACATCTCAGCTGGCGAAAGAACCGAAGCCCATTCCTGCTCTGCGCAGCGGCCAGCATCCACTCGCTCGATATCTACGCCGACTCGTCGCAAGCTGCTGATCACGACGATCATCTCGTCTGCGGAATGGCTCAGGTTAAAATCCGACACCGCGCTGGTCGGGCCAAAGGAAAGAGACAGCCGTCCTTCGGCGGAACGGCAAAATCCAACCTTCTGTGGAGCCCAGTTGAAATACGAGCCGAGCAGAAAGCGAAGTGCCGCCCGACCAGCGATGAAACGCCGAGAGTCGCGGGAATAGCGGTATTTTCGGGCTTTTTCTCTCTCGTCATCGGAAAGCAGGGAGACGCAATAGCTCAAGGTGCTCGGCGAAACGGCGAGCGTTATCGACCATACTTGGATTTCATCGCGACGATTGAACGGACAAACGGCGGTCATAAGACCTCGTTGGGCGCGGTTATTCAGCTTTTCTAATAGCTCTCATGCTCGTAGGATTGCAAGTCCGCAGGGCGCCTGGCTGCCATCATTGCCGTCAAACGAACAAGAAAGGATTGCATCGGTGCGCGCCGGAAGCTGATGATTGACTACCTCAAGAAGGCGAACGATGCCGGGTGTATGAGGTACATCGGCAACATGTCCGTTGGTACTGAAGATGACCCGATCGCCGGCGAGCTGATGGAGGACTGGAAGAACTCCAGCCCGAACGAGCACGTCGCTGGAGAGGATCGAGCGAGGTGCGTCACGTGGCGGTACGGTGCCGAAACTAAAGCTCGTCGTTTTGCGCAGCCATTCCCAAGTTTGGTCCCCGCCAAGAGTCGTTACTTTCAAGAAAGGGATATGACGCAACTTTCGCTGGCATCCACCGCGGCTGACAAACCCGTTTCAAGTAACTTCCAGGGATTGCCCTGAAGGTACAAAGCGATGTTTAGCGAGACGCTAAATTCCGGCGATTCTCCCACGTGCCAATGATCAATCGCCCAATGGAATACGTCGCCCGGTGCCGCCGACAGAGTGACAGCGTCATCCAAATCCTCTCTCCACTGCAGCGGGTGGAAATCAGTACCCCTGGGAGAGCGATATGAACCGCCATGGGCGACAGGCGCTATCCAGAACTGGGAACGCGGCCAGACATACATCTTCTTGTGACCAGAAATCAGAAAATGAAAGTTCGTACCGCGGCCGCGGTGAACGCCTCCCGGAGTGGTCGCATAGCGGCCCATGAAGAGTTCGAGGCCGGCATAGCCTGCGGGCATTCCAACCATTTCATACAGCGGCGCAAGAAACCGGCAGGCGCGCTCCCATACGTCGGGCGCGTAGCGCTGGAACCCTGTGACGTAAAGCAACACGTCGCGATGGGCGGCCGCGCGAGATAAACGCTCGCTATATTGGTCCAAAGAAATGTCGCTGAGATTTGGAAGCAGGGGATCGGCCTCGGCGCCCAACAATCGCATGCTGTTAAAGAGAAGTTTGACTTCGCTGCGGCGTTCCTCCGATTCGACCGGTCGCATGTTTGGCGGATGATCGCTCGGCCTTTCTGTATCGTCCCTAAACTGCCGCGCTACCGATTGCAGCGCAATGAAAATTTCTTCCGACGAAGCAAGAGGCTGGCTCAAGGGGTTTGTGGATGACGGTCGCCTGACGATTCCAGTATTGCTTTATGAAGCGCTGCCAATTCTGCGGGAAATATGACGCATCGGGGGGCTCAGAAACCAGCGAGACACGAGTGGTAATCATCGCGCACCTCAAGTTGCTAGAACAGGCGACACCGCAATCAGGAACAGTCAGCTCCGTTCGTCAGGAGGGTGCGCCGAGGCCATCGCTCTTTGCAGACTCAGCGGACGCATATCGGTCCACACTGAATCAATGTGCTGAAGGCAATCGGTCTTGCTCGCAATTTTCCCCGTCTCCCTCCACCGAGTGGGATGGGTTTATAATAGAATATTGACCTCATCGATCGTCTAGCCGACGACCTTGGCCGAGCCTTCCCTGAGATGACCGGGCTCTCGGCCCGAAACCTGAAATATATGCGCGCCTTTGCGGAGGCGTGGCCGGATGGCGAATTTGTGCAACAGGTTGTTGCACTTTTGCGTTGGGGTCATAACGTCCGCCTGCTTGATGCAGTCAAGGCGGCTGAGGAACGCACTTGGTATGCCCGCCAGGCGATCGAACACGGATGGAGCCGCAACGTCCTCATCCATCAGATCGATAGCAACCTCTTCACCCGCCAGGGCAGCGCGCTCACAAATTTCTCGCGAACCCTGCCAGCCGAGCAATCAGAACTAGCCCAGCAGATCCTGAAAGACCCCTACACTTTCGACTTTCTGTCGCTCGGCCCCGAGATGCTCGAGCGCGACCTCGAACGTGGACTGATCGAGCACCTCCGATCGCTGATCCTCGAACTCGGTAAGGGCTTCGCCTTTGTCGGCAGCCAATATCATCTCGAGGTCGCCGGCCAAGACTACTATCTTGACCTGCTCTTTTATCCTCTTCGGTTGCGCTGCTTCGTGGTGATTGAACTGAAGATCGAAGACTTCAAGCCGGAATTCACAGGGAAAATGAACTTTTACCTCTCGGCGGTTGACGATCAACTACGGCACCAGGACGATCAGCCGGCGATCGGCATTATCCTCTGCAAGGGCCGTAACAAGGTGATTGTCGAATATGCCCTACGCGACACGAGCAAGCCGATGGGCGTGGCGCAATACCGGCTTTCGCCGGCTCTGCCGCCCCAGCTTCAGCAAGACCTGCCGACTGTGGAGGAGTTCGCTCGCGAATTTCCGCTCATGTCTGTCGTCAAGATGCGCATGGAGATCGAGAGGGCCCTGCGCGACTTCATGGGCAACCACGGCTTTGCTCCGCCGACCGGCCTCAGCAACATGCTGCGCGAACTGCATCGTCGCAGCCTCGCCCCATCCAGCACCGCGCAGCTTCTGGACGCACTGAGAGTCATGAACGAGGCCGCGCACGGTCTGGATGTCGACCCGACGGCCGCGGAGCAAGCCGTCGATGTCGGCACAGTTTTTCTGGAGGAACTTCGAAACCTGCGTGGAAATTACCCCGGTGATGGGGAAACATGATGATTCAGGACCTTTTCCGTCATCGTTACCGACCGCGCGAAGCGCCCGGCCGAAGCGGGTGTCGGGCGACGTGGAAAATTGACCCCCTGACGACACGAGGAATTGACCCCCTCGCGACACGGTCAGAACGGGGGTTTTATGCAGCGACTCAGTTCAG
>NZ_JADPKD010000060.1:0-52986 GCF_023073735.1 Bradyrhizobium sp. 160 | reverse complement strand
CCAGGCCACGCCTTGACGGACGCGAGCACGGCATCATCATGGCAGGCGCAGACCATCCGGGCGGAGCAAAAAACTGCCGCCACTTAATGGTTGCTACGAAGCCAGCTACGAGACCTGCTCCGTCACGCGTTCCCGCGATCTTCCCGAAACAGATCCAGCTTCTGCTGCACCGGCCGGTCCGAGAAGCTGAACAGCACGGCGTCCTCATCCGCCTCGTGCGTGACCCAGTGCCAGCTCGGCACCACGAACAGATCGCGCGGGCCCCATTCGAAGGTCGCATCCCCAATCCGGCTGCGGCCGCGGCCTTCGATCGGGCAGAACACCGTGGCATCGGTCGAGCGATAGCGCGCGGTCTTGAAACCCTTCGGCAGCAGCTGGATGAAGGTGCCGATGGTCGGCATTGCGAAATCGCCGGTCTCGGGATTGCTGAATTTCAGCTTCAGGCCGTGGCAGGCGTCCCATTCCTGGCTTGCGCGGGCTTTCTCCAGCGCTTCGCGGGTGTAGGCATAGGGATAGCTGAAGATCGGCGAGGTCTTCGAGCTCCGCTTTACGTCGACCGGCAGCAGGTTGTGGCCGTAGCGCGCAAAGCTGTCGCCGGCTGGTCTTGTGATCTTCTGCTGGTCCTCCCTTGAGCCTTCCGCAAAGGAGCAATCGAAGAACTGCACCAGCGGGATATCGAGGCCGTCGAGCCAAAACATCGGCTCGCTGGTCTCGTTGGAATGATCGTGCCAGGTCATCGACGGCGTGATGATGAAGTCGCCGGGCTCCATCGCGGTGCGCTCGCCGTCGACCGCGGTGTGGGCGCCCTTGCCTTCGAGCACGAAGCGCAGCGCGGACTGGCTGTGGCGGTGCGCGGGCGCGACGTCGCCGGGCACCACCATCTGCACCCCGGCATAGAGCGAGGTCGTGATCTTGGACTGGCCGCGCAGGCCCGGATTCTCCAGCACCAGCACGCGCCGCTCGGCTTCCTTGGCGGTGATCAGCTTGCCGGCTTCCGTCATGTAGTCGCGGATGATTTCGAACTTCCATAAGTGAGGCCGGCAGGCGCTCTTCGGCTCCGGCGTGATCAAATCGCTCATCACCGTCCACAGCGCGGTGAGATTTTCGCCGTCGATCTTCCGGTAAAATGCCTCGCGTTCCGGCGTCTTGGTCACGGCTTCCATGGTGCGGCTCCGTTCGTTTTGTCGATTGACAGTATACTGAGGATATAGGTAGCGTCAACGTGAGGGATGTTGGTCGCCATTCCGGGGCGATGCGGCAGCATCGAACTATGGTGCGCACTTGCGCACCTGGAATCTCGAGGTTCCGGGTTCTCGCTCCGCGAGCCCCGGAACGACAAGAAACAAGGGAGGTCTCAATGAAGCTGCACGGCTATTTCCGCTCCAGCGCCGCCTATCGCGTGCGGATCGCGCTGAACCTCAAGGGCCTCGGTGCCGAGCATCTGCCGCATCATCTGCGCAAGGGCGAGCAATGCGCGCCCGCCTATCTCGCCATCAACCCGCAAGGCCTGGTGCCGGCGCTGGAGGACGATGCGGGCGAAGTGCTGACCCAATCGGTCGCGATCATCGAATGGCTCGACGAAACGCATCCCAATCCGCCGCTGCTGCCGAAGGACCCGCTGCGCCGTGCCAAGGTGCGCGCGTTCGCACTCGCGATCGCCTGCGACACACATCCGGTGCAGAACCTGAAGGTGCTGGCGCGGCTGCGCGAGCTCGGCCTTGCCGAGGAGAAGGTCCAGGACTGGGCGGCCTGGGTCAACCGCGAGGGATTGTCGGCCTGCGAGACGCTGATCAGGGGCGAGCCGGGCCCGTTCTGCTTCGGAGACGCGCCGACGCTGGCCGATCTCTGTCTGGTGCCGCAGCTCGCCAATGCGCGCCGTTTCGGCGTCGATGTGTCGGCCTATCCGCGCCTGCTTCAGGCAGAAGCCGCCGCCAAGGCAATGCCGGCCTTCGCCAATGCCGCGCCGGAGAAGCAGCCCGATGCCGAGTAAGCCTCTTCCTCCGATCACGATGGATGCGGTCTATGCCGCGCCAGGCTATCTGTTCCGGCGCATGCAGCAGATCGCGGTCTCGATCTTCATGGAGGAGTGCAAGGCGTTCGACCTGACGCCGGTGCAATATGCGGCGCTGATCGCGGTCCACACCCATCCCGGCATCGACGCGACGCGTCTGTCGGCGGTGATCGCCTTCGATCGCTCCACGCTCGGCAGCGTGATCGAGCGGCTTCAGGCCAAGGCCTATATCGAGCGCAAGCCGGCGCCCGAGGACAAGCGGATCAAGCTGCTCTATCTGACCAGATCAGGCGCCGCGATCCTGCGCGACATCATCCCCGCCGTAGAGCGAGCCCAGGCGCGCATGCTGGAGCCGTTGAAACCCGCCGACCGCAAGGCGCTGCTGGAGCTCTTGGTGCAGCTCGTCGATCTCAACAACGAAGCCTCACGCGTGCCGCTGCGGGCCGAGGATGCGCTGGAACATCTGGGGAAGGGCGGGTGAGGTCTTCGCGGGCGATGACAGCGTGGGTATGGTCACGTGAGCGTATCCCTCACATCCTCGGCCTCACATCCGCAGCAACGCCTGCCGGTCGATCTTCCCCGTGCCGGTCTTCGGCAGCTCGTCGATGAAGATTACCTCGCGCGGATATTTGTACGGCAATAGCTTGCCCTTCACATAATCCTGGAGCTTGCGCGTCGTCTCGCTCTGATCAGTGGCGCGGTTGTTCATCACCACCACGGCCTTCAGCGTCATGCGCCGATCCGGCAGTTCGGCGGCGAACACCGCGCATTCGCGAATATCAGGGTGGTCGGCGAGGCAGAGTTCGACCTCCAGCGGATAGACCCACTGGCCGGAGATCTTGATGAGATCGTCGGCGCGGCCGCGGAAGAAGTGGAAGCCGTCGGCATCGCGCACGAAGCGATCGCCGGTGTAGATCCAGCCGCCCTCGCGAATGGTCTCGGCGGATTTGTCCGGCCGGTTCCAGTACAGCGGCGTGTTGGAATCGCCGCGCACCCACAAGATGCCTTCCTCGTTATCGGCGACGTCGCGGCCGTCCTTGTCGCGTAGCGCAACCTCGTAGCCGGGCACGCGCAGGCCGGCGGCGCCGAGCTTCCTCTTGTCAGGACGGTTGGAGAGATAGATGTGCAGCACCTCGGTCGAGCCGAGACCCTCGACGATCTCGAGGCCTGTGAGCGCCTTCCAGCCGTTGAAGACTTCGGCCGAGAGCACCTCGGCCGCAGAGAGCGCCATGCGCAGCGACGAAAAGTCGGTCTTGTCGGCGCCCTCGGCCTTGGTCAGTGCCGTGTAGAGCGTCGGCAGGCCGAAGAACACCGTCGGCTTGTATTGCTCGATCGCCGAAAAGATCGATGCGGGCTTCGGCTGGCCCGGCAACAGCAACGTTGCCGCGCCCGCCGAGAATGGGAAGGTGACGGAATTGCCAAAGCCGTAAGCGAAGAAGATCTTTGGTACCGAGAAGCAGATGTCGCCAGACGTCAGCTTCAACACGCTCCGGGCAAAGGCGGCTTCGCTATAGGCCATATCGTGCTGAAGATGCACGATGCCCTTGGGCCGGCCGGTTGAGCCGGAGGAGTACATCCAGAACGCCATCTCGTCGCGATCGGTGTTGGCTTCCGCGAGTTCGGCCGGGGACTGCATCAGCCAGCTTGCCGCTGCGATCGCAACAGGCGCGGCGTGGTCGCGCACCTCGCCATTGACGACGATCAGCGTGTGCAGACCCGTGTCCCTGCAAGCTTCCGCATTGAAGCGCGCGCAGAATTCGGCATCCGCCACCGCAACGGCAGCGCCGGAATCGGCAAGATAAAACTGCAAGAGGTCCGGCGGCGTCAGCGTGTTGATCAGGAGCGGCACGAAGCCGGCGCGCACCGCGCCGAAGAAGGCGGCGGGATAGGCCGGCGTGTCGTCGAGAAACAAGAGCACGCGGTCGCCGCGCTTGAGGCCGAGCGAGGCAAGCCCGTTGCCCCAGCGGCAAGCCTCGGCGCAGAGCTCGGCATAGGTCCGCGTGCCCGCCGGGCCGATGAGCGCGAGCTTGTCGCCGCGCCCTTGATCGAGATTGTCGAATAGCACGCGGCCGGCATTATAGATTTGCGGAACGGCAAAGCCGATCTCGCGTGCGCCGGGGCTGTCCGCGGGCACCTGGTCGCGAATCTCGTTGCTCATGCCGCACCCCCGCCGTTCTTGGCCGCCTCGTAGCGCGCCATGAAGGCCGGGGACATCGCCCGCAGCCGGGAATCGTCGATGCGGCCGGACCGGGTGATGTAGCTATAGGCGAAATCCATCACGGGCAGCTTCATGTGGTCGGCGAAGTGCTCGTACCAGAACGCGCTGGTGCGCGCGGCATCGACGAGCTTCTGCACGATCGGCTTGCGCGTGGCCTGGTAGCGATGCAGAGCGGTCGACAGATGCGCATCCGATTCCAGCGCCTTGACCAGCGCGATGGCGTCTTCGATCGCGAGCCGCGTGCCTGATCCGATCGAGAAATGCGCCGAGTGCAGGGCATCTCCGAGCAGCACGATGTTCTTGAACGACCAGTGCTCGTTCCAGACCCAGGGAAAGTTGCGCCAGACCGATTTGTTGGAGACGAGGCAATGGCCACCAAGCGTGTCGGCAAACACCTCCTCGCAAACGCCCTTGGACTGCTCGACGTCCTTGTAGGCGAAGCCATAGGCCTGCCATGTCGCGTGATCGCATTCGACCAGAAAGGTGCTCATGTTCGGCGAGTAGCGGTAGTGATGAGCGTTGAAGGCGCCGCGGTCGGTCTTCACGAAAGTCTGCGACAGCGTATCGAAGCGTTTCGAGGTGCCGTACCAGACGAACTTGTTGGAGGAGTAGGACAGCGAGGTGCCGAAATCGCCCTCATAGGCCCGGCGCACCAGCGAGTTGAGGCCGTCGGCGGCGACGATGAGATCGTGGCCGTTGAGTTGGTCGATCGCATGGATCTGGGTGTCGAAGCACGGGGCGACGCCGGCATCGAGCGCGCGCTGCTGCAGGAACTTGAGCAGCTCGAGCCGTCCGATCGAGGAGAAGCCGACCCCGTCGATGGCGACGCTGTCCCCGTGCAGGTTCAGCGTGATGTTCTCCCAGCTCTCCATATGCGGCGCGATCGCGTCGACCGTTTCGGGGTCGTCGGCGCGCAGGAATTCCAAAGCCTGGTCCGAGAACACGACGCCAAAGCCCCAGGTCGCGTCGGCCGGGTTCTGTTCGAACAGGTCGACTTGATCCTCGGGGTGACGCTTCTTCCAGAGATAGGCGAAGTAGAGCCCACCGGGCCCCCCGCCAATCACGGCGATCCGCAACGTCTGCCTCCCTAATTGACAGTATACTCACTATCTAGGGGTAGACTAATGTGCTCCGGCGTCCGGCGCCAGCGGAATTATGAAAGGCGAGGCGCGCCGAAGCTCACTCCCGAACGCGCGTTTGGCGCGTGTCCGAAGCAGTTTCGCGCGCAAGCATAGCCAAACTACGCGGGCTTGGCCATGCGCACCGTCAGACGCAGCGCTTCACGTAGACCCCGTTCACCAGCACCCTGGTGCAGCGGACGGCCGGAACCGGCTTGCGGACCACGACCGCCGCGCTCGGCCCGGCGCAGCCGGCGCGATACACGCCGCGGGCGCAGACCACCGCATTGGCGTCGGTGGCCTCGAACGTCATGGTCGCTGCGAAGGCAAGGAGTGCAGAAGCGACGAGCAGCAATGAACGCATGTTGTCCTCCTGGTCTGGCCGTGATCGAAATCGGGTCCTTGCAAAAGACTTGTCGTTGCAGGCGTGCGGGAATTCATTCGCGCAGGCCGCCAAGCATTGCCCCTGTGCCTTGGCGCGCGATCGTGCGCTGCCTCATCGCACTGCGAACGGGGCGAGCACGTCCTTGCACGCCGGCGATAGCGAGGCGGCATTGCTGGAGATGCATTGAATGATGCGGCCGCCGCCGGGCGCGACGCCGGCGCAGAGCGTGCGGATGTCGGCGCCGCAGGCCGACCTTGCGATGAACAGCTCTTCGCGCGGCCGCAGCGGGCGCAAAACGATCGCCGCTGGCGCGGCCGCCGGTGCTGCTGCCGCGGGAGCCGCACCCGCGGGCGCTGCCGTTGCAGCCGCGCCACCGCCGGACGCCGCACTCAACGCGCTCTGGCAGGCCGGCGAGACCTTGGCCTTGCTCTTCTCCAGGCATTCGAGCGCGGGGGCGCCGTCCGGCGGCACACTGGCGCACACCTTGGGATAATCGGCGCGGCACGCGCTCTTGACCGCCGCAACCTGCGCGCTGCTCGGCTGCGTGGCGGCAGCAGCCTTCGGCGCCGGCGCGGCGGCCGGCTTTGCAGCGGGAGCGGAGTCAGCCTTCGGCGTGGCAGGCGCCGCTGCCGGCTTGGGCGCAGCCTCGGTCTTCGGCGCAGCTTCGGTCTTCGGCGCCGAAGCAGGCTCGACCGCGCGAACCGCGGTCTGGCATCCCGATGACAGGCTGGACATGTTCTTTGCCAGACATTGATACGCTTCCACCCCGCCGGGCGTCACGCTCGAGCAATGCGCCATGAAGTCCGAGCGGCATGCCGAGCGGATGGCGCCCTTCTGCGCCTCGGTCGGCGCCTGCGCGAACGCGCCTGTTGCAATTGCGAAGAACGCTGCCGCCAGCAACACCTTGCGCGTTGATGCATGTCTCAACGTGTTGAGCATCTGACTGATTTCCTGCCCTGCCGGTCACGCCGACGACTCTTAAAATATAATGCAATCGCAATCGTCGCGAATGATGCCTCGCGCGTGGCATCATTCGCCGCTTTGATCTCTCCTGCAAGCCAATTATGCAGGTGCAATTGCGCCGTGGCGGCGTCTCAGAGCCTTATCATGCGCTTGCCGCGGTTCTCGCCCGCCAGCAATCCAATCAGCGCGTTCGGTGTGTTCTCGAGGCCATCGATAATGTCCTCCTGCACCTTCAGCTTGCCCGAATTGACCCACGCTTGGAGGTCTGCCAGTGCGCGCTGGCTGTCCTTCATGTAGTCCATCACGATGAAGCCCTGCATGACGAGCCGCTTCACCACGATCAAGCCGGGCACGCCGCGCGGGCCGTGTGCGGCGGGCGCGCCGTCATATTGCGAGATTGCACCGCAGCAGGCGATGCGGCCGTAATTGTTCATCTGCGGCAGGCAGGCTTCCAGAATGTCGCCGCCGACATTGTCGAAATAGACGTCGATCCCCTTGGCTGCAGCTGCGCGTAGCGCCTTGAACACCGCGCCGTCCTTGTAGTCCACGGCCGCATCGAAGCCGAGCTCGGAAGTCAGCCAATTGCATTTGTCGGCGCCGCCGGCGATGCCGATCACGCGGCATCCTTTGATCTTGGCGATCTGTCCGACGAGTGAGCCGACCGAGCCCGCGGCCGCGGAGACCACGACCGTCTCGCCCTCCTTGGGCTTTCCGATCTCCAGCAGGCCGAAATAGGCGGTCAGGCCGGCGATGCCGAACACGCTGAGCAGATGCGTCATCGGCTCGAGCTTCGGCATCTTGGTGAGATGCTTCGCCGGCACCGCGGCATATTCCTGCCAGCCGGTGTCGCCGAACACGATGTCGCCCGCCGCCAGCTCCGGCGCCTTCGAGCTGACAACCTCGGCAATGGCGCCGCCGGCCATCACGCTGTTGGCTTCGACGGCGGAGCGATAGGTCGCGCCATGCATCCAGGCGCGGTTGGCGGCGTCGAGCGAGATGTATCGCACGCGCAGCAGGGCCTCGCCGTCCTTCGGCTCCGGCACTGCGTGCTCCACCATCTTGAAATGCTCGGGCCCGAGCTTGCTGCTGGGTTTTTCCACCAGGAGAATCTGGCGATTGATGTTGCCGCTCATGGCGTTCCCCTCTCCGATCGTTTGGCGATTATTGATGCAGCGGCAGCCAAGAAAACGTGCAAGCCGCATGCGTTGTGCGCTGCATGAAAGCTAGATCGCGGCGTTCCATTTCACAACGAGAACATCCGGCCAACACGAGCACACGCAAAGCGTGTTGCGTCGCTGTGATATCTGCGACATCATGAAGCGCCGGTGTACGTGGGGGTAAGCGATGTCCAACAGGTTCACGCAATACATTCTGGCCGCGATGGTGCTGGGCATTGTCATGGGCTCGGCGATCTACAATTTCCTGCCCGACACGCGCGCCGACTGGGCCTCGTCCATCAACCTGATCGCTATGATGTTCCTGCGCCTGATCAAGATGATCATCGCGCCGCTGGTGTTCGCGACCCTGGTCGGCGGCATCGCCCATATGGGCTCCGGCTCCAAGCTCGGCCGCATCTTCGCCAAGACCATGGGCTGGTTCGTCAGCGCCTCGTTCGTGTCGCTGTTGCTCGGCCTCATCATGGTGAATTTGCTTCAGCCTGGCGCGAACTTCCCGGGCACGCTGCCCGCGGCGGGCCAATCGACAGGCCTGCCGGTTTCCGCCTTCTCGATCGAGAAATTCTTGACCCATCTGATCCCGACCTCGATCGCGGACGCGATGGCGCAGAACGAAATCCTCCAGATCGTGATCTTCGCCGTGTTCTTCTCGGTGGCGATGGGCGCGATGCCCGAGCGCTCCAAGCCGATCCTGGCGCTGATCGACGACATCGGCCACATCATGCTGAAGGTGACGAGCTACGTGATGTTGTTCGCGCCACTCGCGGTATGGGCCGCCATCACCGCGACGGTCGCCAAGAATGGACTCTTGGTGCTCTGGAAGCTCGTCGTCTTCATGGGCGGCTTCTATCTCTCGCTGGCGATCCTGTGGACCATCCTGGTTATCGTCGGGTTCATCGTGATCGGGCCACGCTACGGTCATCTGCTGAAGCTGATCCGCGAGCCCCTGATGATCGCATTCTCGACCGCGAGCTCGGAAGCGGCCTATCCGAAGACGTTGGAGGGCCTCAACCGTTTCGGCGCCTCGTCGCGGATCTCGAGTTTCGTGTTGCCGCTCGGCTATTCCTTCAACCTCGACGGCACGATGATGTACTGCACCTTCGCCAGCGTCTTCATCGCGCAGAGCTACCACATCGACATGCCGCTCGGCACCCAGCTCGCCATGCTGGCGACGCTGATGATCACCTCCAAGGGCGTCGCCGGCGTGCCGCGCGCCTCGCTCGTCGTGATCGCCTCGACGCTGGCGCAGTTCAACATCCCCGAGGCGGGCCTCTTGATGATCATGGGCATCGACACCTTCCTGGACATGGGCCGCAGTGCCACCAACGTGATCGGCAACACGCTGGCGACCTCGGTCGTGGCCAAATGGGAAGGTGAGCTCGGGCCCGAGCACGAGCTTGGACCTAGTGATGCGGTGCCCGAGGATATGGTGCCCGGTGAAGTGCCCGCCATGGCCGGCCATGGGTAGGAGCGAACCATGGGCCAGTTCCTGGCGAGGTCACTGACCTCATTCTGCTTATGGCTCGCGGCATGTTTGCTGATGACTTCGTTGTTCGTGAGCTCGGCGTTCGCCCAGACCGGCAGCGAAGGGCTCAGCCCGACGCTGTCGGCCATCAAGCAGGCGCACACCGTGCGGCTCGGATATCGCGAGAGCTCGCCGCCATTCTCCTTCCTCGACCAGGCGGGGCGCCCGATCGGCTACAGCCTCGAGCTGTGCGAGGCCATCGTCGAGGAGATCGGCATCGAGGTCGACGATCCCAATCTCAGGATAGATTACGTCAAGGTCACCTCGGACGACCGCATCGACGCCGTGCTCCAGAACAAGATCGACTTTGAATGCGGCTCGACTACCGCCAATGCCGAACGTGGCAAGCGCGTCGCCTTCTCGCCGCTGATATTCGTCGCCGGCACCAAGCTGATGGTGCCGAAGGCGTCGAACGTCCGGTCGCTGACCGATCTGAAGGGCAAGACCATCGTGGTGACGAAGGGCACCACGAACGAGCAGGCGATCCAGGCAGCCGACAAGAAGCTCTCGCTCGGTCTTAACATCGTGACCGCGCCGGATCACGAGCAGTCGTTTCAGATGGTGAACGACGGCAAGGCGGATGCGTTCGCGACCGACGACATCCTGCTCTACGGCCTGATTGCGCGTCACAAGGCCCAGGAATATTTTCGCGTGGTCGGGGACTATCTGTCCTACGATCCCTACGGCATCATGTTCAGGAAGGGCGAGCCGCAACTCGCCGCCGTGGTCGAACGCGCCTTCCGCAAGCTCGGCTCGAACCGCGACCTTATCCCGCTCTACAACAAATGGTTCACCGCCAGGTTTCCCACCGGCGAACGGCTGAACGTACCGATCTCGCTGCAGCTGGAAGAAGCCTTCAAGGCGATGGACGATTCGCCGGGCGCGAATAATTGAGCCGCGAGCTCAGTGCACCAGAGGCTGGCTCGCCGCGCAGCGGCGAGACGGTGAGGGGTCTCTATCCGCACGAGCAGCCTCGCGAGTGGAGAGAACCCCTCATCCGGCGCTTCGCGCCACCTTCTCCCGCAAGGGTAGAAGGGTTCCACCCTGCGCTTAGCAGTCAGCTCGCCTCCCAAACACCCGGTCCAGCGCCGCGTCGTACGTCGCCTGCACCAACTCCGGATGCAGCTTCGCCAGCGACTCCATCATCACGCCGGAATTGATCTCGAGCACGCGCCAATCGCCATCGACGCGCACCACGTCGATCGACGCAAAGGCGATGCCGATCGCGCGCGCAGCATCGATCGCGAGCTTGACGCAAGCCGTTCGAACCTCGCCGCTCCCCAGCAATACCGGCTTTGCGCCGGCATCAAGATTGTGTCGCCAATCTGTGCCACGCTGCTTACCGTAGACGACGAGGGGGACATCATCGAGCAGCACCACGCGGACCTCGTCCTCGATCGCGACATAGGGCGAGATCACGAGCCCGGCATTCATCGAGAAAACTTCGCCAACCGCGTGATCCAGCTCCGCCTCCGTCGTCACCTTGAACACCGAGCGCCCCGATGTCCCCTCATTCGGCTTCACCACCACGCCTTGCGGATGGCCGTGAAGCAGCTCAAGCATTGCATCTCGCCAGGTGGGGCCAACGACATTCTTGCCGAGCTTCGGGTTGAGGAACAGATGATGCGGAATGCACGGCACGCCCTCCAGCGCCAGCGCCTCGGCGGTGGCCGATTTATCGCTGGCGAGACGATGCGCGATGGCGCTGTTGAGGCCGATGTCGTAGCCGAAGGCGAAGCGGCGCGTCTTGCCCCGGCGCATCGCAACCAGCCAGCCACTGGCGTGGACATCGACCGCAATGCCATGGTCCGCGCAATAGCGCCTGATCGCCTGGATGAAGATCCGCTCGCTCGTCATGGTTCGGTCGTTCCTGTCGCCAAAAGCCGCAAAAATGCGGGAAACGGCGCCAAACCGGGGTGAAAATCAGAGCTATTCTTAATGAAATTCTCGTTAGCGCGACGGAAATTAACTGCTGCCATCGAGCCCCGGAGGGAAAAGAAATTGCCCGCCGCGCGCGCGGGGCAGCAAATTCATTAATGATGCGCCCAATTCCGCCCAAATGCCGGTTTGGCGGGCACTAATTGCTTCCGAAACGAGGTTGATTATTGGTCTCAATGGCGTAGATCACACACGCGAAATCCTCCGCCATGGCAAATGGTGCTCGCCCCGCCGTCAGGGGCCTGGCAATCCTTTTGTCCGAAAACCGCAAATATTCGGAATATCGAAAATCATGAGCGCGTTTTACCGAGAGAAGGTTCTTTCCGTCCACCATTGGACCGACACGCTGTTCAGCTTCCGCGCCACGCGCGATACCGGCTTCCGGTTCCAGAACGGCCAGTTCGCCATGATCGGCCTCGAGGTCGACGGCCGCCCGCTGCTGCGCGCCTACAGCATGGCGAGCGCCAATCACGAGGAACAGCTCGAGTTTTTCTCGATCAAGGTTCAGGACGGTCCGCTGACCTCGCGCCTTCAGAAGATCAAGGAAGGCGACACCATTCTGGTCGGTCGCAAGGCGACCGGGACGCTGATCACCGACAATCTGCTTCCCGGCAAGCGGCTGCTGCTGCTGTCGACCGGAACCGGCCTTGCGCCGTTTGCGAGCCTGATCAAGGATCCCGAGGTTTATGATCAGTTCGAGTCGATCGTGCTGGTGCACGGCTGCCGCCAGGTCTCCGAGCTCGCCTATGGCGAGAAGCTGGTCGCGAATTTGCGTGAGGACGAGGTGTTCGGCGAGCTGCTCGCGGACAAGCTCGTCTACTATCCGACTGTGACCCGCGAGCCGTTCCGCAACCGCGGCCGCATCACCGATCTCATCAGCTCCGAGCAGATCTTCAACGACATCGGTCAAGGCCCGCTCGACATCGCAACCGACCGCATCATGATGTGCGGCAGCCCCGCGATGCTCGAAGAGCTGAAGCTGATGTTCGAAGGCCGCGACTTCGTCGAAGGCTCCGGCAACAAGCCCGGCCATTTCGTGATCGAAAAGGCGTTCGTCGAGCGCTAAGCCCCCCTCTTCGTCGTCGGTGTGGTCCTGGCGAAGGCCAGGACCAGTACCGACCGGGTGAAGTTTGGCGAAGGCTTGGTCGTTGCCAGTCTTCGCAACAACGCCCGCTTAGGGGTGGTCCTTGCTTTCGCCAGGAGGACAGCGGCGGGTGAGGCGCCTTTGCCCGCTTAGCCGCGTCCCTTTCCCCTTCTGCTGCACTGCAAAAGCCCGCCCATCGGGCTGATTGATTTGTCTCAGCCGAATTCGCTAGCCTGAAACAAGGGCCGCGTCATATCCGTATGACAGGCACAGGCGTATCGTATCGCCTCATGCTGGCGAGAGGATCGGATCGTGGCCGAGGACAACAAGACGCACGAAGCTCCCAAACGCCTGCCCCTGGCGGAAGAGGGGGTCATGGAAACCCTGCTGCTTCCGTTCTCGCCGCGCTTTATCGTGCTGACGATCTGCGCGGTTGTCACTGCGCTGCTGATCGCCATCGGTATCGTCGACCGCAAGATCTTCGACATCCTGCTGGTCCCGATCCTGATCTTCGGCGCGCTGACGCTGCTCGGCGTCCGCGATCTCCTGCAGAAGAGTCACGCGGTGCTGCGCAACTATCCGATCTCCGCGCACATCCGCTTCCTCCTGGAAGAAATCCGCCCCGAGATGCGGCAATATTTCTTCGAGAGCGAGAAGGACGGTATGCCGTTCTCGCGCGATACCCGCGCGGTGGTCTATCAGCGCGCCAAGATGGAGCTCGACAAGCGTCCGTTCGGCACCCAGGAGGACGTCTATCGCGAGGGTTACGAGTGGATGCATCACTCGGTCTCGCCGAAGGCGCATGCCGAGGAAAAATTCCGCGTCGTCATCGGCGGGCCGGATTGCGCAAAACCCTATTCGGCCTCTGTGTTCAATATCTCGGCGATGAGCTTCGGCGCGCTCAGCCCCAACGCGGTGCGTGCGCTGAATGCCGGCGCGAAGAAGGGCGGTTTCGCGCATGACACCGGCGAGGGCGGCGTCAGCCCCTATCACCGGGAGATGGGCGGCGACATCATCTGGGAGATCGGCTCCGGCTATTTCGGCTGCCGTCATCTCGACGGCAGCTTCGATTCCGAGGCGTTCGCGCGCGTCGCCGGCGAGGACCAGATCAAGATGGTTGAGCTCAAGATCAGCCAGGGCGCCAAGCCCGGCCATGGTGGCGTGCTGCCGGCCGCAAAGGTCTCGGAAGAGATTTCCAAGATCCGCGGTGTCGCGATGGGCGAGGATTGCATTTCGCCGGCCTCGCACCGCGCCTTCTCCACGCCGGTTGGCATGATGCAGTTCATCGCCGAGATGCGCCGCCTGTCCGGCGGCAAACCGGCCGGCTTCAAGCTGTGCATCGGCCATCCCTGGGAGTTCCTGGCGATCTGCAAGGCGATGATAGAGACCGGCATCTATCCTGATTTTATCGTCGTCGACGGCAATGAGGGCGGCACCGGCGCGGCGCCTCTGGAATTCATGGATCATTTGGGCATGCCGATGCGCGAGGGCGTCAATTTCGTCCACAACGCGCTGGTCGGCATCAATGCGCGCGACCGTATCAAGATCGGGGCGTCCGGCAAGATCGCCACCGCCTTCGACATGGCGCGCGCCATGGCGATTGGCGCCGACTGGTGCAATTCGGCGCGCGGCTTCATGTTCTCGCTGGGCTGCATCCAGTCGCTGAGCTGCCACACCGACCGCTGCCCCACGGGCGTCGCGACGCAGGACCCGACGCGGGCGCGCGCGCTCTACGTGCCGCTCAAGATCGACCGCGTGCACAATTACCACCATGCGACGCTGCACTCGCTGACCGAGCTGATCGCCGCTGCCGGCCTCGAACATCCGCAGCAGCTGCGTCCGATCCACTTCAGCCAGCGGACGTCGACCACCCAGGTGCAATCCTTCGCACAGCTCTATCCGGCGCTGCGCCCGGGCGAGCTGCTCGAAGGCACGGAAGATCCGCGGTTTCGCGACGCCTGGCGGATGGCACGCTCCGAGACGTTCCAGCCCGCGCAGTGAGTGTCGCGCCGCCCCGCAAGGACGCCGGTCCCGGCGCGTAAAAACATCGCGAGCTCGGCTGCGGTTAACTCTTGGTTCAACTTTGGGTGTAAATTGTGCCCATGGACGAACGGCGCGACAAGGCGAGACATCGCGTGCTGAAGGCCGGGACGATCGAGTTCGGCGGCGGCGCGATCGACTGCACCATCCGCAATCTGTCCGACACCGGCGCAGCCCTCGACGTCACCAGCCCAGTCGGCATCCCCGAACATTTCACCCTGTTCGTCCAGGCCGACGGGACGCATCGATCGTGCACCGTGGTCTGGCGCAAGGAAAAGCGGATCGGGGTGAGGTTCGGGTGAAGGTTTTGCGTTTGGCCTGCGCCGGGACGAGTGGGTGCGGCGTCCCGCGCTCGGTGCATACAATTGCGCGCCCTCACGCCGCCGCCTCTTCGCCCCGCCGGCTCGCCAAAATCTTGTCGATCCGTCGTCCGTCGAGATCGACCACCTCCATGTGCCAGCCGGCGAAATCGAAGGCGTCGCCGACGTTGGGCAGCATGCTGAACTGTTGCAGCACGAGGCCTGCCACCGTGTTGTAGCGATGTGGCGGCAGCTCGATGCCGAGCAGTTCGCCGAACTCGTCAACCGGCATCCAGCCGGAGATCAGGAGCGAGTCGTCGTCGCGCCTGATAAAGGCCGGCTCGGGCGGTCCTTCCTCGGAATGGAAGGCGCCGACGATCGACTCGAGGATATCGGCGGCCGTCACCATGCCTTCGAAGGCGCCGTATTCGTCGTAGACGAAACCGACGTGAACCGGCGCAGCTTTCAGGATGGCCAGCACGTCGCGGGCATCGGCCGAGGCCGGAATGCCCGGCGCCTCGCGCACCAGCGCGCGCAGATCCGGCGTGCGCTCGTTCATATAAGCGATCAGCAGGTCCTTGGCCTGGAGCACGCCGATCGGCTTGTCGCGATCGCCGTCCGAAACGGGGAAACGCGAATGCGGGCTCTTCGCGATGATCTCGTGAATGGTCTTCACATCGTCGTTCAGGTCGATCTCGTCCACCTCGGTGCGCGGCGTCATGACCGCGCCGACTGGCCGATCGCCGAGCCGCATCACGCCCGCGATCATCTCCTTCTCGCCGGGCTCGAGCACGCCGGCGCTTTCGGCCTCGCTGACGAGGTGATGGATTTCGTCCTCCGAGACCTTTTCCTCGGCTCTGCCGCCGCGACCGAGCAGCGCGAGGATCACCTTGCCCGAGACATCGAGCAGGACGACGAGCGGCAGCGAGATCCGCGCCAGCAGGTGCATCGCGGGCGCGACCCTGACGGCGATGCTCTCGGGGTCGCGCAGTGCCACCTGCTTCGGCACCAGTTCGCCGACGATCAGGGTGGCGTAGGTGATGAGCGTGACGACCATGCCGACGCCGACGATGTCGGCAATGCCTGGGGACATACCGAGCTCGAGCAGCCATTGCGTCAGCCGCTGCCCGAGCGTCGCGCCGGAGAATGCGCCGGAAAGCACGCCGACCAGCGTGATGCCGATCTGCACCGTCGAGAGGAATTTGCCTGGATCGGCCGCCAGCGTCAGCGCCCGCTCGGCGCCGCGCACGCCCTTGGCGGCGAGCAGCGACAGCCGCGCCGGGCGGGACGACACGACGGCGAGTTCGGACATGGACAGCAGGCCGTTGATGACGATCAGGACGACGACGATGACGAGTTCGATCGAGAGCATTGATGTTCCGCGGTAAGCGACTGTGGCTGGGCGCCCAGGCCTTGATATAGGTATTCAGCGAGACACAATCCCGCCGCATCTGGCGCCTCGGGAACCGCATGATCGATGGTTCCTGCGCGCCGGCGAGGCCGGCCGCGGCTTCGCCGTCGCCTCCGAACAACTCTTCCCGCTCGGAAATCGTATTTGAAAAGCGAATCCCTGCGCGTCTCGAAGGACTACGCGCGCATTCATCCCGCCCGAGCTGCGTTCAGAACTCGCCGTGCAGCCGTCCCGAAAACACCGACACCGGTCCGCGGTCGGCGTTGTAGGCGGGATTGACGATGAGCTGGTAGTCGGCTGTGAGGGTGAGGTTTTTGTTCAGCGCGTAGGCGTAATACGTCTCGAGGATGCGCTCTTTGCGATAGTTCAGCGCCCCGTCGCCGATCAGCACGCCGAGGCCGCCGGCGGCCAGGAAGTCACGATAATCCTGCGAGATCGCGTTGAGCGCGCCGCCGATGCCGATCACGTCGTCAGGCCGGCCCCATTTCGTGCCCTTGATCGACAGTCCGGCGGACAGGCTGCGATGAATGTCGGTGAAGGCCAGCGTTTCGAAACGGCCGTCGTTCCAGCTCCAGCGGCCGAACAGCCCGACATCGTCCGTGATCGCCTGCTCGAGATTGAGCACATAGCCGTACTTTAAACGGCCGCGCCGGGTCTGCGTGATATCGAGATTGAGCGCGGCATTGTCCAGCGTCTCGCGGAAGCTGCCCATGTTCGCGCTGTCGAGCCAGCCCATGGTCCTGAGCTTGCCGGGCTGGCCGAACAGCGAGAAGCGCGTCTCGAGCTCGAGCACGTACTGGCCGCGCTCCCCGACCCTGGTGTCGAAATGATTCGAATTGGACTCGGAGACCATCAGGAAATAGCCGCCACGCAGGGCCCAGTGCTTCTGGTTGAGCTCGGCGGTGACGCCGTAGGTGAGGCCGACCTTGTCGGCGGAATAGTCGAAGGCGCCCGGCGCCCATAGCGACCAGTTCATGAAGTCCTTGCGGGTGTCCTTGGCGTAGGCATTGCCGTCGAACACGTCGATCACCGCGAACTTGCCGGCCTGCAAGGTGAGGCGGGACACGTCGACCTTCTGCCCGAGCTGCAACTGGCCGCTCGCGAGCTCCTCTTGCTCGCCACCGAAGCCGAAGGTCTGGCGCACGAATAGGCGCGAAGTGTTGTAATGCGGATAGGGGAAGTTCGACTTCTGCGCTTCGCCGTTGGGGAAGCCGGCGGCGCCAACGGTGTCGTTCAGTCCAAACCCCTGGAGCAGCTCGGGATTGTAATAGACCTCGCCACCGTCCCAGAGCCGTGCGTTCAGGAACAGGCTGTTGCTCCAGGTCGCCTTGGCCTGCGCCGACGGTGAGAGCGAATTCGGCCCTGTGTAGAGGGCGGGGAACAACGGATAGCCTTGCGGCAGATAGGTGCTCTGGCCGTGAATCTCCCAGCGGTCCGAGTCCGTGTCGGTCAGGGAGCTCTTCGGGACGTAGCTTGGCAGGCCCTCCCAATCGACCTTGCGGTTGAGGCCGAGCCTGATCTGCTGGAAGTCGAGCGACGAGGAGCTGTATTGGGCCCCCGTCGAGAAGGCGACGTTGGCGCCGTCGAAGCGGCTGTAGAGATATTCGAGCCGCGCACTCCAATGGGGCGCAAAGCCGTATTCGATGCCGGCGCCTGCGACCCAGCCGGGCCGCGTGTTCAGGATTTTTGGGATTTCGGCACCGGAAGCCGGCGCGTCGAAATAGCGCTCGCCCATCCAGGCAAAGCCGCCGGTGACGTAGAGCAGCCACGGACCGCTGGTGTAGCCGACGCGGCCGCGCAGGCTCGCAGTGTAGTCCCATTGCTGCGTGACGGTGTTGGCGGTCGTCGCCAGGAAGGAGACGATCGAGTTCGAGGTGATGTAGTTGGGAAACGAGAAATCGCCTTCGACGCCCACCAGCCAGCCGGAATTCAGCCGGTAATTGTAGCCGGCCTGGACGCCGCCGATCATGCCGCTGAAGACGCCGCTGTCGTTGAGTGCAGCGCCGTCGTTCAGCGCAAAGTGCGACGAGCCGCGGCCATAGCCGGCATGCGCGCCGATATAGAGCCCCGTCCAGTCATAGACCGCTCTCAGCGCCGAGGCCTTCAGCGGCAGATCGGCCGCGGTGCCAGTGGCGGGAAAAGCCAGCACGCCCGTCGCAATCGCCGCGGCCGTCCGCAAGTACCTGTAACGGTGACCTCTCAACGTCAAAACGCACGCCCCCAAAGGCCAATGTATTCCATTCGCCGCAGCCGACATCCCTGCCGATTCGCAGCGGCCCTGTCATCAGTTCTAATACCCGCGCAATCGCCCGGGATGATCTCGGCTCGACGCCGATTCTTCCCAGGTTTCGCGACCTTCTTTGAACGCTATTGCGATTAATTCGCAATAGCAACTGGTGCGGATTGCCGCAGGTGATGGTTCGCACCTCTGTGTGACGGGGCTGCAACGATTCCAGCGGGCCCAAAAACCAATGACCCTCCTGGCGGGACAGCCCGGCGCGAGGCGCGAGACGGGATGAGGCGCCGCAGCTAACCAAGCGGCCCCTTGGCGAGCCTGTTCACGTCGAAATCATCGACCTCGCCCAGCAATTCGCAAAAGGCGCGGGCGCCCTGGTCAAGGAGCTGTTCGCCTTTGGCCGGATCAGCCAGCGTCGCGTTGCCGACGGCGCCGCTGGGATTGAGATCCTGCGCCTGCCAGGCGAACGGCGCGGGCCGCTGCGTCGACAGAAAGCGATATTGCCGCTCCATTGCGATGCTGCTCGCGGGAAAATCCGCGATCGCATCCGTGCGCACCTGGTGAGGATAGCGCGCCAGCATGATCGAGGTCTCGATCGCGCCGCCGTGGATGCCGTGGCGCACTTCGTCGGCCGGGAACAGTCTGTCGGCGCCCGACAGCCGCGACCACGACGTCGTCACCACGAACATCTTTTGATGCGCGCGAAGATCCTGTGCGACCAGCATCATCGCCGCGCTGTTGCCGCCATGGCTGGTGATGATGACAAGCTTCGTCACGCCGCGCCGCGCGACGTCTTCGCCGATAGCTGTCCATCGCTTCAGCGCAACGTCGGTCGGCAGCGTCTGCGTGCCTGGATAGTCGATATGCTCGGTGGAAATGCCGACCGGTTCAACGGGCAGGAAACTGGCCGGAACGGTTTCGGGCAGCAGCTTGCGCACGCGCGCGAGATAGGCATCCGCAATCAGCACGTCGGTTTCGAGCGGCAGATGCGGGCCGTGCTGCTCGGTCGCCGCCAGCGGCAGCACGGCGATCCAACCCGAGGCCTCGGCCGGGGCAACATCGGCCCAGAGGATCTCGGTCCAGTCGCGGGACGGCATCATTGAGCTTTCCTTGGAGGTTTCTTTGCCCGCATTTGTCACGTAATTTGGGGTATGAGGGGACGCGGGCCCGAACGGCTCGCGTCCCCGAACTTCATGCAGTTTTATCGCGTTGCGTTCACATGAGCCAGACGCGATTGGGCCAGCAACGATCGACGGAGTCCCTTCATGAGCCCCTCTCATCTGCGGCGAGCGTTAACGGCGGGCCTGATGGCCGCTTTGATCGGAAGCGTCCCGGTGGAGGCCGAAACGCTCGACAAGGTCACCTTCGGCACCAATTGGGTCGCCGAGGCCGAGCATGGCGGCTTCTTCCAGGCGGTCGCCGACGGCACCTACAAGCGTTACGGGCTCGACGTCACCATCGTCCCGGGCGGGCCCAACGAGAACAACCGGATGCTGCTGATCGCCGGCAAGATCGATTTCTTCATGGCCGCGAACACGCTGATGTCGTTCGATGCGGTGGCCAACAACGTCCCCGTCGTGACCATCGCCGCGGTCTTCCAGAAGGACCCGCAAGTGATGCTGACGCAGCCCGATGCCAAGATCAGCAAGATCGAGGACCTCAAGCCCCTGACGCTGTTCGTCTCCAAGGAGGGCATGACCAGCTACTTCCAGTGGCTGAAGTCCGAATATGGATTCAGCGAGAAAAATGTCCGCCCCTATAATTTCAATCCTCAGCCCTTCATCGCCAACCCCAAGAGCGCCATGCAGGGCTACGTGACATCCGAGCCCTTCGCGGTCGAGAAGGCGGCCGGCTTCAAGCCCAACGTACTGCTGCTCGCCGATTACGGCTTCAATACCTATTCGACCCTGATCGAAACCCGCCGCGACGTGGTCGAGAAGAAGCCCGATCTGGTGCAGCGCTTCGTCGATGCCTCCATCATCGGCTGGTACAATTACATCTACCGCGACAATTCCGCTGGCAATGCCATGATCAAGAAGCTCAACCCCGAGATGACCGATGATCTGCTCGCCTACTCCGTCGCCAAGATGAAAGAGCACGGCATCGTCGATTCCGGCGACAGCCTGAAGAACGGCATCGGCGCCATGAGCGACGAGCGCTACGCTTCCTTCTTCAACAAGATGGTGAAGGCGGGCGTGGTGAAGCCCGATCTCGACTTCCGCAAGTCCTATACGCTGCGCTTCGTCAACAAGGGCGTCGGCGTCGAGCTGCGCCCGAGCAAGCCGTAACGCATGTTGAGATCTGGCGCAGGCGGCTCGGTGTCCCACACCTCTCCCCGATGGGGAGAGGTGAAAGACGCGGCCCGACCGCGTCTCACAACAGCCTGCGACCAATGCTAGAGAGCTCAACCTCGCCCGCCGTCGAGGCCAGCCTGACGGCGCTCGCCATCAGCCTGCGCGGCGTGACGAAAGCGTATGACAACGGCGTCATGGCGCTCGGCCCGCTCGACCTCGCCGTGCGCAAGGGCGAGTTCATCTCGCTGCTGGGTCCGTCCGGTTGCGGCAAATCGACGGCGCTGCGGCTGATCGCGGGGCTCAGCACGCCCTCTTCTGGAATCGTGCGGGTGGCGCGCCGCGAGGGCGCGCCGCAGCCGGGCCGCGGCATCGGCTTCGTGTTCCAGGAGCCGACCCTGATGCCCTGGACCAGCGTGCGCGAGAACGTGCGGCTACCGCTGAGGCTTGGTCGCGTTCCGAAGGCCGAGGCGTGCGCGCGTGCCGAGGCGGCGCTCGCCAGCGTCGGGCTTGCCGATTTTGCCGATGCCTTTCCGCGCGAGCTCTCCGGCGGCATGAAGATGCGGGTGTCGCTGGCGCGCGCGCTCGTCACCGATCCCGATATCCTGCTAATGGACGAGCCGTTCGCGGCGCTCGACGAGATCACGCGCTTCCGCCTCAACAATGATTTGCTCGCGCTGTGGCGCAGCCTCGGCAAGACCGTCATCTTCGTCACCCATTCGGTGTTCGAATCAGTTTACCTGTCGCAGCGCGTGGTGGTGATGACGGCGCGGCCCGGCCGCATCCAGGCCGACCTCCGCATCGAGACGGTCGAGCCGCGGGGCGAGGAGTTTCGTACTTCAGTCGCCTATTCCGATTATTGCCGCAGGGTGTCGGCGACGCTGGCGCCGTCCTATGCGGGGCAATCGACGCTATGAACGTGCAAGCTGCCGTCACCGCAAAGCCGTCCGGCGCGCAACGTGCAATGCGCCTCGTGCCGCCCGTCCTCGTGTTCGCGGCCGGCCTTCTCGCCTGGGAACTGGTGGTCCGTATCAAGGAGATTCCGCCCTACGTGCTGCCGGCGCCCTCCGTCATCTTTCTGACGCTGATCAAGGACTGGGCGGTGCTGTCGCAGTCGCTCGCCACCACGCTTCTGACCACGCTCGAAGGTTTTGTGGCGGCGAGCATCGGCGGCATCGGGCTGGCGCTCTTGTTCAACCAGTCGAAATGGGTGGAATATTCGCTGTTCCCCTATGCCATCGTGCTCCAGGTGACGCCGGTCATCGCGATTGCACCGCTCTTGCTGATCTATCTGGAGCAGCAGACCGCGGTGGTGGTCTGCGCCTTCATCGTCGCCTTTTTCCCGGTGCTGTCCAACACCACGCTCGGGCTCAATTCGGTCGACCGCAATCTCGCCGGCCTGTTCCAGCTCTATGGCGCATCAAAGCCGCAGGCGCTGCGCTTTCTCAAGCTGCCCGCGGCGCTGCCCTACATCCTCGGCGGCTTGCGCATCGCCGGCGGCCTGTCGCTGATCGGCGCGGTCGTGGCCGAGATTGCAGCGGGAACGGCCGGTGCTGGCTCCGGGCTCGCCTACAGGATCGCCGAGTCAGGCTATCGATTGAACATACCCCGCATGTTCGCTGCGCTGCTTTTGTTGTCGCTCGCCGGGATTGTCATCTATGGGGTGCTGGCGCTAGTTTCGCACCTCGTTTTACGCCGCTGGCATGAGAGCGCGCTTGGAAAGGAAAACTGATGACCGCCGGTTCAATTTCGTCCGAAAAGATCGATCTTTTGATTTATGGACCAGTGCGGCCGATCCTCGAGAACGGGTTTTCCGACCATTTCGTCGTGCACAAGGCCGAGACGCGCGGTGACCTCGAGCGGCTGACGCCGGCGGTCCGCGACAGGATCCGCGGCGTCGCCGTGACTTATCACACCGTGCGCGCCGACAAGGATTCACTGTCGCAGCTGCCGAAGCTGGAAATGGTGGCGAGCTTCGGCGTCGGCTACGATCACATCGACGCCAAATACGCGGCCGAGCACAATATCATCGTCACCAACACGCCCGATGTCCTCACCGAGGAGGTCGCCGACGTTGCGATGGGCCTTCTCATCTCCACACTGCGCGAGTTCATCAAGGCCGATCGCTACGTCCGCTCCGGACTGTGGCAGACGCAGAACTATCCGCTCAGCGTCGGCTCGCTGCGTGACCGCAAGGTCGGCATCGTCGGCATGGGCCGGATCGGCCAGGCCATCGCGCGCCGGCTCGATGCTTCGCTGGTGCCTGTGGTTTACCATTCCCGCAACCCATCCAAGAATGTCTCCTACAAGCACTATCCTGATTTGATCGAGATGGCGAAGGCGGTGGACACGCTGATGGTGATCGTGCCCGGCGGCGCCAGCACCGACAAGATGATCAACGCCGAGGTGCTCAAGGCGCTCGGCCCGCGCGGCGTGCTCATCAACGTCGCGCGCGGCTCGGTGGTCGACGAGCCGGCGCTGGTTCAGGCGCTGAAATCAGGCAGCATCCTCGCCGCCGGCCTCGACGTGTTCGCGGCGGAGCCGAACGTGCCGGACGAGCTCAAGACCATGCAAAACGTGGTGCTGCTGCCGCATATCGGCTCGGCCTCGGTGGTGACGCGCAACGCGATGGATCAGCTCGTGGTCGACAATCTCAAGGCCTGGTTCGCCGGCAAGGCGCCGCTGACGCCGGTTGCGGAAACGCCGTTTAGGGGGCGCTGATGAGAGCTCTTCGAGGCGTTGCATTGATGATCGCGGCATGTGCTGCCGCGATCGATCCTGCGCACGCGCAGGATGCGGCGACCCTGAAGAAGCAGATGCCCGGGCAGTGGGAGCTCTCGACCACCGAGCGCAACAAGACCTGCGTCATCACCCTCAAGGGCGACGCCAAGGGCCAGGGTTTTAAGCTGGAGCTGGAGCCGGCCTGCAAGACCGCGCTGCCCTTCACCAAGGACATCGTTGCCTGGAACGTCCGGGGTCTCGACATCGTCCGCTTGCAGGACGCCACCGGTGAAGCCGTGATCGACTTTACCGAGGTCGAGGCCGGCATCTTCGAGGGCCTGCGCCAGGGCGAGGGTGTCTACATCCTGCAGGATCTCGCCGCGGCGCGATCGATGGCCAAATCGATGGACCAGATGATTGGTGACTGGTCGATGGTGCGCGGCAACGGCCAGCCGGTGTGTGGGCTGACGCTGACCAACACCGAGGCGGGCGCGGACAATTTCCAGGTCTTCCTCAAGCCGAAATGCGACGCGGCGATCGCGCAATTCAACCCGACGCAATGGCGGCTCGAGCGCGGTCAGATCCTCCTCATGTCGAAATCAGGCGAGGCCTGGCAGTTCGAGGCCGACGACAACGCGCAGTGGCGGCGCGTCCCCGATACCGCCGATCCCTTGCTCATGCTGCGTCAATAGGCAAGCCTTCAGCGCTGCCGAACAACGGGCGTGAACGCGGAACCGGCCGCCAGGGCAGCCGTTGACGAAAGAGCGATTTCGTTGGGAGATCCGCATGGCCAAGCGCATCCTCGCGATCGGCATTGAGCCCGGCAATGCGGATTATAGCGCATTCCCGCAGCTCACGCCCGAACATGTCCGCAGCTACATCGAGGCCCAGCTCCTGCGGCTGCGCGGTCTCGGCTTCGAGGTCACGAGCTGTCTGATCGATCTCGATGCGACTGCGGAGGCTGCCGTAACGGCGGCGCTGCGCGACGAGCGCTTCGACTGCATCGTGATCGGCGCCGGCCTGCGCGAGCCGAAGGAACGGCTGCTGCTGTTCGAGAAGGTGCTCAACCTCGTCCACCGCCTGGCGCCGGAAGCCGCGATCTGCTTCAACACGACGCCGGCCGACACAGTCGAAGCGGTGCAGCGCTGGGTCGAGCCATGAATTGACGTCCCGGCCTGCTAGATCAACCGCATCCCGCGCAGGCTGGCATGCCCGTTCCTGCCGACGATGATGTGGTCGTGCACGGAAATCCCGAGCGGCTTTGCGATATCGATGATCGCTTTCGTCATCTGGATGTCGGCTTGCGAGGGCGAGGGATCGCCTGAGGGATGGTTGTGCATGACCGTGCTGGTTCAAGTATGTATATGGATACGCTAGCTTTTTATGCGTGTCATCAGTGGCAGGGGACGCAGACTGGGGACGGTACGTCGTGAGCCGGCGTGATGATCACGGTTGCATATGCTCGAGAATGTAACGCAGATTTGGAGCTATAGCGATCATGATCCGAATCATAGTCGGTGCCTTCCTGGTCTTCGTACTTGCTCGCGGACACGCTCGATGATCTTGGTGCATGACAAGCGAAAAGTGCCACTTGACACGAAAATCAGCTTGTTTTCAGGGGTTTTGCGAGGGGCGTGAGGCGCTTGTTGTACGTACTGTTGCCAGTTCGCCGGGTGCTACTCGGCAGGGTTTTTAGGCCGGAACGATCACGGAAGATCACGCGATGAACATTAGCAAAAATGGGCGTGACAGGGAAGGCGGCGACATACTCCCGCTACCGCCTACACGCGGCACAAGCGCGCTACACGCCTATACGCGTGCGTCCATGTCTGACCTCAGATTTTTTAGCTTCATCTGCGATACAGTAGTCTCAAGTGACTATGTGGCACACATCGCAAAGCAAGCGCTCGACGGGGTTAAATCAAAGGCGAAACAGCCTACCGAGCTGGCTCAGTCAGCGCCTGGCAATCGTACGATCTTTCTAAGGAAGAACAGTCAAGCTCTGCTTGAAATGTTCATCGCTAGGCAAGTCGACAACTTTCAAAAGTATCTCGTTGATCTGATCCGCCAGGTATTACGCTCCAAGCCAGCCATGCTCAGCACTAAGCAGCAATCAATTTCGCTAGAGGATGTTTTGAAGCACGGCAGCATCGAAAGTCTAGTGCATGACGTTATCGAGCGCCGGGTAAACACGCTATCTTACGACGGCTTCGCCGACCTCCAAAAATGGAGCGAAGAACGTGGCATTCAGATCAAGGTTGCTGCGTCGAGGCGTGATGCCGTCGTTGAGCTAATCTCTACCAGAAACGTCATTGCTCATAACCGTGGCTTTGTGGATGAGCGCTACCTTCGAGCGGTTAAGAATGCCAAATTCAAAGTTGGGGAATGTCGAAAGATAGAGGTTGAAGAACTCTTCAATGCACTGAAGCTGCTGAATGGAGTTGTCTTCGCAACAGATAGCGCCGCTAGAATAAAATTCAAATTGGCTACTGTCGAAATAAGACCGCGCAAGAAGCCTGGCCGAAAAAAGAAAAAGGAAGCCGAGGATTCGCAGCAACAGCTTCCTCTTGGGTGATGCAGGTTGATTTATGCGGCTTTCTCGGCCGCGTTGTATGAGGCCGTCAGCAAGTATGACCATTGCGTACCAATGAGGCTGCGTGGGCTGCGCCATTCGTATCTGTATCGACTTCCGCTCACAACCCACATCCCGTTATGAGTCTCTACAACGCGAATTTGCAGACCGTGCTTTTTGGTTGTTCGTCGGTCTCCTATTTTTGGCTTGCGCCTCTGCGGGCCTAGAATGGTTAGTCTCATGACGCACCGCCTTTCGCCTTGGCGATGGCTGCGGCGGCAATCTCTCGCCACGCCACAAAATCAGCATCGAATTCATTTGCTCGATAGCGCTAGAGAAGAACTGCCCGATTCTGAAAAGCTCCTTCAGGACCGCCAGCAACTCAGGTGCAGCGGCGATCAAGTGGGCGTCGGCCTCTAGGTAGCCATCCAAGCACAGAATCAATTCGCCGCGCTTAACGCCAATGAGGCCGGTATGCGGGACTTCCACCACCTCCCACGGCCCCGGCGTGTGCTTTGCGTCCATACATTCCTTTCGTTTGTGAGTTGACGATTGGAATTGTAGTCGCAAGCGCAGAATATTAAGCACTCGCACGTAATTGAATTTCGCTATCGCCGCGAACGCACCGATAGATTTCGGATTTCCGTGTTACCAGTTAGGCCGCCACGTCACCCCAGCGACGCTACACTTCTGTTGCCAGTTCGTGTTTTGCTACTCGCCTATACTTCCCGCGATTACCTGGCTTTGATCTGTCAAGCAGTATTCAGGGCAATGCGAAGACTTGCGGTGATCTTGCGTGACTTTTCGGGTGATTGTGGCAAACAAGCAGCCCTCAAAGGCGCATGTGCGTCGTCAGCTCAAACTCCGCGTCGAGTTGATCCCGAAACCGCTCGCGAAACTGAATCTACGATCGAGTGAAGGCATCGGAAAGGCGCGATGGGATAAACTCCGCCGCAGGCTCGTAAAGCTACGGGGCGCCTGCTGCGAAATTTGCGGGTCGACAGGGCCGCGACTTCAAGCTCACGAAGTCTGGGACTATCGAGAAAATGAAAGCGCCGGGACCGCAACGCTGCTGCGTATCGAGATCGTTTGCGTCGATTGCCACGACATCCATCATTGGGTGCGGACGATATTGCTGGAGGAAAGAAAGATCACAGCCGAACGATACAAGTATCTCAGGAGGCATTTCCGAGTGATCAATGATTGTCGTCACAAGGTATTGGACGATCACCTTCTGAAAAGCGCGCGAATATGGAAGCGTCGATCTAAGAAGGAATGGAGGATTGATTGGGGAGAGTTTGAGCCTCTCGTCGAGAAAGCTAAAGAGGCGCGGGATCTGTGGGCCGAGCGCAATCCCGATAACGGCGAATACTTCAATGTCCGTCCCGGACGTCACATGCCGAGCCGATGTCCCGAGTGCGGCGCTATCGGGAAGCTGACGCCTATCGTGGTCGACCAAGACGAAATGAGCGAAGGCGAAGAAGTAGAATACGAAGCCGGGATGTGGGGCTACGCCTTCTGCGGGGCATGCCAATCAAACGTCTTTTGGCAGGTCTAGCGGCCAACGAGAATTGGCGGACATTCGCACAAGGGAGGTCTTCCTCCTTGTGGTTGGCGAGGATGCCTGCCGCGTTAAGCTCCTACGCTAGGTCCTTTCGAAGCACTACAAATCACAAGGTTTTTCCGATCCCATGCGTCAAGCTCGTCCAGCGGGTATAGGACGGCTTTGCCGATCTTAACGTATGCAGGCCCAAGTCGCATCGCGCGCCAGTTCCGCAGCGTGCCTACTGTCACCTCGCCACGGTATCGTGTAGACACTTCCTCGGGCGTGAGGAATTTGGCGTCTGACATTCGTATTCTCCATCACTCTGCCGCACGACGCAGCACGGTCGAATGGCCGAGATGTTGACACCCGGAGTGACGGAAGAAAACGGTATTCTCGATAAGCTAGCGTAGCTCGCATCAAACTCGGACGACTTGGCGCGCCGGCCGTCGTTGAACATCGCAGGATGGAGTGACGGAGCGTAGTAAAAATACTTGCGCCTCGCGGTCCCAAGTTCACGAAGTCGAGGATGCTGAAGGTCGTCCGATGACGCGCTGGCCAGGACTGACGGCGGTAGCTGAAGTATTCGTTACTGGGTGACGTTGTGGCGGTCAATCTTAACGGGATGCGTGACGGTGTTGGCCAATCCCGCAGCGATGTTCGCAACCGACACCGGGCGATCGCGACAACCTGGTCGACTGGTCGACTAGCGCTTGGAGCAGATACCGCCCGCCTTGGCCTTTTGCCGTGCGCCACCGCAGTCAGCCTAAGAAAATGGAGACGTTCTTCCGGGACTTGGAGCGCCTTGCGTACTCCATGTTGATCCGTAAGAGCAGTATCAATGACCGCATAGAGAAATTCTCACGGCTCACCAAGGAAGTCGAGAGCGGTGATGATTTGGCAAGCGAGAAATCCGCGCTACAGCTTTCGCAGGCCGAACCGGCAGCGACGTTCAAGGTTTTGAGCGGACCTCTATACGATACACTAGCCGCTCGCGCCCGGTCCGCTGTGTTGCTTCGTCTGGACGCATTGATGTCCGGCGGCGGCGCAAGTTACGACTACGATACAATCACCGTTGAGCACGTGATGCCGCAGAATCCGAAGGCAGACAGCAAGTGGATCGAGTGGTTTCCCGACGCGCAGAAGCGCCTCGACATCGTTCACTCGCTCGGAAATTTGGCCCTTCTGACGGGGAAGAAAAATGCCTCGGCCAGCAATTGGGAGTTCGATCGCAAGAAAAAGGCGTACTTCGCAAAAGACGGCGTGTCGCCGTTCGTGTTGACGACGCAAGTTTTGGAGCACAACGATTGGACTCCTTCCATCGTGCCGCTCGCCAAAAGCAGCTTTGCGATAAGCTCGAGACGCATTGGCGTCTGCAAAACCGTAAAGCGACTTGATCCACTAGAGCTCAACCGGCGTCGCGTAGACGTCGATCCGACTTCCTTAACTCCGAAATTATCCCGTGAGGGGAAAGCCTTCCCCTGCGGCCGAGCCTGTAGTCTCGGCCGACCCCTTCTGCGGGGGAGGATCCCGCAACGCCCCATTAGAGTGAGAGGACGGACGGGCTTCGCCGTGACGGGTTGAAGAACGGAGGAGAGGCCTCCGGCGCCCGTCATGGAGATGACCCATGACCGAAGTCGAAGTTCTGAGCACTGGCCGCGACCACGTCGGCGGCTACAAGGTGGATGTGACCCGCGGCGAGCGGGTCGGCCGCGTATCGTCGGAATGGTTCTCGAGGCCAGCGGACGAGCGCTATGTGTCCCTGTCGAATCTCTATGCCGCCGTGCGTGGACGCACCGAGCGCAGCCGGACCCGAACGGTCGAGAGCGCTACTATCCGGGTTGAGGCCAGGCGCGAGGATGCCGAGCGCCTAGCCCTGGTGCTGCCCGGCTCCGAAGCGCCGATCGCACCGACCCACTGGAGCTTCGGCCAACTCGCCGGTTTGGTCGGAGCGCCGGCGGCTTACCTCCGTCAGCTTCCAGCGCCGCTGGCCGGCATCAATCTGCAATACGGCTTGACCTCGCATTCCGCTGAGCAGGTGAAGACGCTCGAGATCGAAGACGGTCGCGTTGAGCTTCGCGCCGTTACGGGTCCCGAATACGGGCGTATATTCGACCACGAACTCGTGGCGGCCGTTCAGCGCATTGCCGGCAATGGCACGGGCGACACGCGCTGGAAGGTGCCGGGCGTGCTCGACTGGTCGACCGGCGTCTATAATCCGCATGTCGACATCAGCCAGGATACGACGACACTCTACGCATCCGACCGCGACGTCTTCCTGTTCCTGGTTGACGATCTTAACCCGATCGAGGCGGGCCGGCTGCGTGATGGCTCGCCGGACCTCTACTTCCGCGGCTTCTACTGCTGGAATTCCGAGGTGGGCGCCAAGACACTCGGCATGGCGAGCTTCTATCTCCGCGCCGTCTGCCAGAACCGCAATCTCTGGGGTGTCGAGGACTTCGAGGAGATCACCATTCGTCACTCCAAATACGCCGCCTCACGCTTCGCGCACGAGGCCGTGCCGGCGCTGACCAACTTTGCCAATTCCTCGGCGATGCCCTTTGTCAACGGCATCAAGGCCGCGCGAGAAAAGATCGTCGCCCGCACCGACGACGATCGCAACGAGTTCCTGCGCAAGCGTGGCTTCTCGAAGACAGAGACAGCGAGGATCATCGAGACGGTGTTGGCCGAGGAAGGACGCAAGCCCGAAAGCGTGTTCGATTTCGTGCAAGGAATCACAGCGGTTGCGCGGGGCAAGACCCATCAGGACGCGCGGCTCGATCTGGAGGCGCGCGCGAAGAAGCTGCTCGACCGAGCAGCCTGATACCCGGAAAGCCGGGGATGCGGAGCGGCGTATCTGCGGAACGGCGTATCTCCCGCTTCGTGCGTATCCCGTTTCTTCCGATCGTGGTTTGCAGCGCGGCCCTCAGAGGAAGAGGGCGGCGCTGCGCTTCGCGACGGGTTGGAGGCTCAGAGAGAGTCTTTGGGCCGCCCGTCGCGGAGTATCACTCATGGCGACTTCCGTTCAGAAGATAACCCTCTCGTCTTCGCGCGACATCCCCTTCAACAAGCTGGTGCTCAGCCAGTCGAATGTCCGGCGCGTGAAGGCGGGCGTCTCGATCGAGGAGCTGGCCGAGGATATCGCTCGGCGCACCCTGCTTCAGAGCCTCAACGTCCGGCCGGTGCTCGACGCCAAGGGCGATGAGACGGGCATGTTCGAGATCCCGGCCGGCGGTCGCCGCTACCGGGCACTGGAGCTACTGGTGAAGCATAAGCGCTTGGCCAAGTCCGCGCCGGTTCCTTGCGTCGTGCGCGATCCGGCGACCGACATTTTGGCCGAGGACGACTCGCTTGCCGAGAACATCCAGCGCGCGCCGTTGCACCCCCTTGATCAGTTCCGCGCCTTTCAGGCTATGCGCGAGAAGGGCAGGACTGAGGAAGATATCGCCGCTGCCTTCTTCACGTCGGTCAATGTGGTGAAGCAGCGCCTGCGTCTCGCCTCGGTTTCACCCGCGCTGCTCGACGTCTACGCCGACGACGGCATGTCGCTCGAGCAGTTGATGGCTTTCACCGTCACCGCCGATCACTCGCGTCAGGAGCAGGTCTGGCAGGCGATCTCCGGGTCGTGGTCGAAGGAGCCGTATCAGATCCGCCGCATGCTGACGGAGAAGACGGTGCGCGTCTCAGATCGGCGAGCCGTGTTTGTCGGCCTCAACGCTTACGAGGCGGCCGGCGGTGTGGTGCTGCGCGACCTGTTCCAGTCCGACGACGGCGGCTGGCTGGAGGACGTCGCGCTGCTCGACAGCCTGGTCGCTGAGAAGCTGAAGGCAGAGGCGGAAACGATCGCTGCCGAAGGCTGGAAGTGGATCGAGGTCGCCGCGACCGATTTCCCCTACGGCCACACCCGGGGCTTGCGCGAACTGGACGGCGTGTCCGCTGATCTCACGGCCGAAGAGCAGACAACCATCGAGGCGCTCAACGCCGAATATGCCAGGCTGGAAGCCGAGTATGACAGTGTGGACGAACTGCCCGACGAGGTTGACCAGCGACTTGGCGGGATCGAGACGGCTCTCGCCGCCTTCGACGATCGAGCCGTCACCTATCAGCCGGCCGATGTTGCGCGCGCTGGCGTGTTCGTCGGCATCGACGCCGAAGGCAGGCTGTCGGTGGATCGCGGCTACGTGCGGCCCGAGGACGAGGGGCCTGTGGTCGAGCCGGGGCAGGGCAGCGATGGTGAACCCGCCGGCTCGGTTGATCCAGACGGCGAGGGGCCCTCGGCGCCGGTCATCCAGCGCGCCGTCATCAGTATCGGCGGGCAGGTTGCAGAGCCCGACGACGGGCATGAAGATGCGGTGAAGCTGCTGCCGGACCGTCTATTGACCGAGCTCACGGCGGAGCGGACGCTGGCGCTGCGCGACAAACTGGCGGCCACGCCTTCGGTGGCCTTCCAGGCGGTGCTCCACAAGTTCTGCCTCGACGTCTTCTCCCGCTATTTCTCCCATGGGGCGGCGATGGAGGTTTCCGTGCGCACGGCCGGCTTCCCGATGCAGGCGCAGGGGCTGAGGGACACGCCGGCGGCCAAGGCGATCGACGGCGCGCCACAAGACCTGGGAGGAGCGGATACCGAAGGACGAGGCGAGCCTCTGGGATTGGCTCACCAGTCTGACGGGCGACGAGCAGGCGGCGCTTTTTTGCGCACTGCGCCTCGTTCGGCGTGAACGCGCTGTACGAGAAGGGCGACCGCTACGGCGGCGGGGTTACGCCGCATACCGTCGAGCAGCGCATCACTGACGCCGATCGCATAGCCCGGGCTATCGATCTCGATATGGTGGAAACCGGCTGGCGTCCGACCGTCGAGAACTATCTCGGCCGGGTGCCGAAGCGCCGCATTCTGGAGGCGGTGCGGGAAGGCGCCGGCGAGCGGGCCGCCCAGCTCATCGATCATCTGAAGAAGGGCGACATGGCCAAGGAGGCCGAACGCCTCCTGGCGGAGACCGGCTGGCTGCCCGAGCCCCTGAGAATGGCCGACGCCGACCACGCGGCGACCGTCCACACCACGGAGCCCGAGCGCGATGACGCGGCGCTGCCAGAATTCCTCGCGGGCGATGACGAGGAAGCTCCGACCGACGAACCTGACGAGCCGCACATGATTGCTGCCGAGTAGAAAGACTGGCTGGGGCGACGAATGTCGCCCCAGCCTATTCTTATGCGCTGCGAGCAACCCGCGGCTGCACCCGCAGGCCGTCGATCCAGATCGCAATCTTGCCGGCGGCAACAAGGCCGGAGGTTTCCGCCACGAACCGCCGTACCGCCCGCGTGTTGCTGACTTCGAAGCGATGTCGATAGCCGTGAGCTACAGCGCCATCGGTAAAGCCCTTCAAAGCGGCAAACCCTGCCGATTCCTGGATCTCGAACTGAACCCTCCACCGCGTGCGTCGTGGCCGAACAGCATCGATGACCTCGACGCCGATGCGGTGCTTACCCCCGCTGCGAACGGTTACGGGTTCGATCTTCTTGCTGGGAAACTTTAGAATCTGAGCCATCAAATCCTGCTTCATTGTGCGAAGCGGTTCGATGGATGCCGGGGGGCTCGTGAACCGCATGCCGAGACCCGACCCGCGCAAAAGCACGGATACAGGTCAGCGGCGGCCTGTTGACGAGGCCATTCAGCTCTTGTGGCTCGCGCCACAAGCGGTTCTTGCCGCGCAGTGCGCAGCGACCCTGACACGGCAAAAGTAATGTCCCATCCGCAGCGTTTCAAGGTCATCGGGCAGAGAGCGAGAGGCGGACGGGAACGAGTTTGAGCCGATGCGGTCGAGAGAGAGCGCCGGCCGGCTCGCCCATTCCGCTCTCCTTAAGGCTTCCCTCATGAACGACGTCTCCCCGATCTCGGCCGACCGAGCCGCGCCGATTTCACCTGTTCGCACTCCCGACGACGCCCGCGTCATCATCGCTGCGGCGGGGCAGGTCCTCCCACATATCGAGCGTGGCCATCGCATCGACGCCGCAATTTTGCGTGCCGCTATGGAAGCGGCCTTCGGCGCATCCGATGCGACGGGCGCCTGGAATTGGAAGACGGCCTATGACGCTTGCGAAGTCGCCACCGTCCTGTTCCTGCGCAAATACGGAAAGGCGCTGTTCCGTAAAGCCGACTCTCCGGCTTCACGGCTTTCCGCGTTGAAGAAAGTCGCCGGACTTCTCCCAACCCACACGCGCCGCTCGGCCGAGAGCGAGACCTTTCAGCAATTCTCGACGCCGATCCCGCTGGGCCTTGCTGCGCTCACCGCGGCCGCGATCACGCCGTTGGATCGCGTGCTGGAGCCGTCCGCGGGTACTGGGCTGCTCGCTATCCTGGCCGAGATCGCCGGCGGCGCGCTCGTGCTGAACGAGCTGGCCGAGACCCGCGCCGGACTCCTGTCTTCCCTCTTTCCGGCCGTCACTGTCACGCGCTTCGATGCGGCCCAAATCGACGATCACCTCGATCCCGCTGTCGTGCCGAGTGTCGTGTTGATGAATTCGCCGTTCTCGGCGATGGCGAACGTTTCGGGCCGCATGGCCGACGCAGCGTACCGTCACATCGCCTCCGCCCTGGCGCGTCTCGCCGATGGTGGGCGGCTGGTGGCGATCACCGGCGCAAACTTCTCACCCGAAGCCTCGGCCTGGCGTGAGGCGTTCGCCCGCTTGCAGGAGCGCGGCCGCGTGGTGTTCACCGCTGCGATCGACGGCGCGGTCTATGCCAAGCACGGCACCACGATCGAGACACGCCTGACCATCATCGACAAGGCGCCGGTCGGCGACCGCCACACATTCCCGGACTCGCCGGGGATCGCGCCCGACATTGCGACGCTTCTCCACTGGATCGGCGAGCGCGTGCCGGCGCGCCTGACCGTCGGATCGAACCGCGCACTTCCCGCGTCGGTCTCGCCGACACCTCGCACCGTGCGCGGCTATCTCGCACGGTCTGCTGCACGTTCGGCTGAGGCATCGGTCGCTGATCCCAAAGCCGTCGACCTCGTCTATGAGACGATCGACTGGACGCCGCCCGAGAGCGCGCGTCTCAGCGACGCCATCTACGAGGAATACCGGCTTCAATCGATCCGGATCCCCAGCGCGCAGGCGCACCCAACCAAGCTGGTGCAGTCGGCCGCGATGGCGTCGGTGGCACCCCCGAAGCCGAGCTATCGGCCGCGCCTGCCGGCGAATCTCGTCAGCGACGGCATCCTGTCCGACGCCCAGCTCGAGACGCTGATCTATGCCGGCGAGGCGCACGGCAACTATCTCGCTGGCGCCTGGACTGTTGACGGGACCTTCGACCTCGTCACGGCCGCCCGCGACGACTCACCGAACGCCGTTCGTTTTCGTCGCGGCTTCATGCTCGGCGATGGGACGGGCGCCGGCAAGGGACGCCAATCGGCCGGCATCATCCTCGACAACTGGCTGCAGGGCCGGCGCAAGGCGGTCTGGATCTCCAAGTCCGACAAGCTGCTCGAGGATGCCCAGCGCGACTGGTCGGCGCTGGGCATGGAACGTCTGCTCGTCACACCGCTCTCGCGCTTTCCTCAAGGACGTCCGATCGTTCTCTCCGAAGGTATCCTATTTTTAACCTACGCTACGCTGCGGTCCGACGACCGCGGCGAGAAGCTTTCCCGCGTCCGGCAAATTGTTGAATGGTTGGGCTCCGACTTCGACGGCGTCATCATTTTCGACGAGAGCCATGCCATGCAGAATGCCGGGGGCGGCAAGGGCGAGCGGGGCGATGTTGCGCCCTCGCAGCAGGGCCGTGCGGGCTTGCGCCTGCAGCACGCGCTGCCCAATGCCCGCGTCGTCTATGTTTCGGCGACCGGCGCCACCACGGTCCACAATCTCGCCTATGCTCAGCGCCTCGGGCTCTGGGGCGGCGAGGATTTTCCGTTTGCCACCCGGGCCGAGTTCGTCGAGGCGATCGAGGATGGCGGTGTCGCGGCGATGGAAGTCCTGGCCCGGGACCTGCGCGCGCTCGGCCTCTACACTGCCCGCTCGCTGTCCTATGACGGTGTCGAATATGAACTGGTCGAACACCAGCTCACCGACGAGCAGCGGCGGATCTATGACGCCTACGCCGGCGCATTCAGCGTCATCCACAATCACCTCGAGGCGGCGATGCAGGCCGCCAACATCACCGGCGAGACCGGCACGCTGAACCGCCAGGCCAAGTCGGCCGCCCGCTCGGCCTTCGAGAGCGCAAAACAGCGCTTCTTCGGCCATCTGCTCACCAGCATGAAGACGCCGACCCTGGTCCGCTGCATCGAGCGGGACCTGGCCGACGGTCATGCCGCAGTCATTCAGATCGTCTCGACCGGCGAGGCGCTGATGGAGCGCCGGCTCGCCGAGATTCCGACCAAAGAATGGAATGACATCCGCGTCGACATCACGCCGCGCGAATACGTGCTTGATTACCTCGCCCATTCCTTCCCGGTGCAGCTTTACGAGCCCTTCACCGATAGCGACGGCAATCTCTCGTCCCGACCCGTCTTCCGGGATGGCCAGCCGGTCGAGAGCCGCGAGGCCGTCGCCCGCCGCAATGAGCTGATCGAGCGGCTCGCGTCGCTTCCGCCCGTTCCCGGTGCGCTCGACCAGATCGTGCAGCGTTTCGGCACGGACCTCGTGGCGGAAGTCACGGGGCGTTCGCGGCGCGTGGTCCGCAGGGGTGACCGCCTTGCCGTCGAGAACCGGGCCGCCTCCGCCAATCTCGCAGAGACCGCCGCCTTCATGGATGACGCAAAGCGCGTGCTGGTCTTCTCGGACGCCGGCGGCACCGGGCGGAGTTATCACGCCGAGCTGTCGGCGCGGAATCGCCGACTTCGCGTCCACTATCTGCTCGAACCCGGCTGGAAGGCCGATGCCGCGATCCAGGGGCTCGGGCGGACAAACCGCACGAACCAGGCGCAGCCGCCGCTCTTCCGGCCGATCGCCACCGACGTGAAAGCAGAGAAGCGCTTCCTTTCGACGATCGCCCGCCGCCTCGACACGCTCGGCGCCATCACGCGCGGCCAGCGTCAGACCGGCGGCCAAGGCCTGTTCCGGCCCGAGGACAATCTTGAGAGCCACTACGCCCGAGATGCGCTGCGCCAGCTTTATCTGCTGCTTGTGCGCGGCAAGGTCGAAGGCTGCTCGCTCCAAATGTTCGAGGACGCCACCGGCCTCAAGCTGACGGACGAGAGCGGCATCAAGGACGAATTGCCGCCGATCACGACGTTCCTCAATCGCTTGCTCGCGCTCACCATCGACCTGCAAGGTGTGTTGTTCACGGCCTTCGAGCAGTTGCTGAACGCCAAGGTCGATGGCGCGATCGCCAGCGGGGTCTATGATGTCGGACTCGAAACGCTCCAGGCCGAGAGGTTCCTCGTCACCGACCGGCGCACGATCTACACGCATCCCGCCACCGGCGCGGAGACGCGTCTCCTCACCATCACCGAGCGCCGGCGCAATCGCCCGTTAACGCTGGATCAAGTGCTCGACTATCTGGCCGATGCTCGGGCCCTGCTACTCGTCAACGAGCGCTCGGGCCGCGCCGCGGTGCAGATCCCCGCACCGAGCTTCATGCTCGATGACGGCGAGATCGAACGCCGCGTATGCCTGATCCGGCCGATGGAGCACCATCATGCTTCCGTGAAGATGATGGACGAGAGCCACTGGCACGTGGCCGCGCGCGAGGCGTTCGCCGCCGCCTGGACCGGCGAGGTCGCCGAGGTGCCGGAGTTCGCCGAGAGCACGCTCCACATCGTCGCCGGCCTATTGCTGCCGATCTGGAAACGACTGCCGAACGATTCGACGCGGGTTTATCGGCTTCAGACCGACGATGGCGAGCGCATCATCGGTCGCAGGGTTTCGCCAGCCTGGGCGGCGAACGCCTCGATGACCGGGATTTCCGCCCTTGCACCGGAGGCGGCGTTCGCGGCGCTGATGGAGGGGAGGACGGTCCTCGACCTCGCCGAAGGGCTGCAACTCCGCCGCGTCCGTGTCATAGGCACCCACCGCATCGAGTTGTCGGGCTTCACCGACACGATGCGCGATCGGCTGCGCGCCTACGGCCTCTTCAGCGAGATCATCTCGTGGAAGCTGCGCATGTTCGTTCCCATAGATGCGACCGGTACAGTCGTGTTGGCGAAGGTGCTCGACCATTATCCGATCGAGCGCATCGGCGAGCGGGAGGCTGCCTGATGGTCGGGCAGGACGCTTCCGAACTGGCCCGCCGTCTCGCGCGTGACGCCGAGGCCGTGTGCCGACATTATCTCTCCGCAGGACGGCGACAAGGTAGCTACTGGCTTGTCGGCGATGTACGCAACACCCCCGGCCGCTCGATGTTCGTGCGGCTCAAAGAGTCTGCGAAGGGACCTGCCGGCAAATTTACTGACGCCGCGACCGGCGAACATGGTGATTTGCTCGATGTGATCCGGGAAAGCTGTGGCCTGGTCGACTTCAAGGACGTCGCCAACGAAGCCCGCTCCTTCCTCAGCATGCCACGTCCCGAACCGGACCCCAAGGTGAAGCACGCCCGCTCATCGAGATCGAGCGTACCTGCGGGTTCGCCCGAGGCGGCGAGACGACTCTTCGCCATGTCGCAACCCATCGAGGGTACGCTCGTAGAAGCGTATCTCCGTAGCCGCGGCATTACGGCTTTGCACGGAACCGGAAGCCTCCGCTTCCATCACCGCTGTTATTATCGGCCGGACGAGCACTCTCCGACCGAGACCTGGCCGGCGATGATCGCTGCCGTCACAGATCTCTCGGGCCACCTGACCGGCGCGCATCGCACCTGGCTTGATCCGGGCGGCTTCAACGAAGCCAATCTCGGCAAGGCGCCGGTCGACACGCCGCGACGGGCCATGGGCGACCTGCTCGGACATGCGGTTCGCTTCGGTGTGGCGGGCGAGGTCATGGCGGCCGGTGAAGGCATCGAAACGATGTTGTCGCTTCGGTGCGTTCTGCCCAGCATGCCAATGGCGGCGGCGCTCTCGGCAGCGCATCTCTCTTCCATCCTGTTCCCGGACACGCTTCGCCGGCTCTACATCGCCCGCGACGATGATCCCGCGGGCGACGGCGCGATGGCCACGTTGATCGACCGGGCGCAGGCGGCCGGGATCGAGGCGATCGTGATCTCGCCACGGCTTGGCGACTTCAACGAGGATCTCCACCTTCTCGGGATCGACGCGCTTCGCGCCACGAGCCGGGTGCAGATCGCGGCGCAGGACGTCGCCCGCTTCATGGAGCTGGCGCCATAGCCGGAACGGGGAGGGGCGGCGCGGCCGCTTCATTATCCCCAGGCGGGCGGTCCTGCTTCCCTCGGCGCCGGAGAGGACCGCTCCCACGGCCTTCTTAAGAGGGCGATCGGGCGGCAAGCGGCCCGGACCGGCAACCTCGGGAGCCGACTATTTTCCGTCGGCGGCAGAGCCGCCTTTACATCGCGAGGCAAAATAGTCGGCCCCTTCGGTCCTCCGCTCCGCTTCGGCCCTTCGCTGTGCTGCGGGTGCAAGTCCGTTCCGCTCGCCGCTTTCGTCGCCATGAAGGCCGCGATGGGCGCGGTCGATCCGACGAAGGAAAGCCGCAATGACCACCGACCACCACGACGATTTCGAACCGCAGCAGGGCTCATCCCCAACCGGCCAGGTTCTCCAGGAACTCCAGCTCTATGGCTACCGCCCTTTCCAGGACGAACCCGATCCCCGGCCGCTTCCCGAAGCACAAGTACTCGCCGGCAGCATCGCCGACATCTTCGACGCCCTCATGGTGGCATTGTCCGACACCCGCCTTGAACCCGACCTCGAGGACCTGCTCTGGTCGACGGTGAACGTCTTCCACCGCGCCATCGACCGGATCGAGCGCGAGCTCGACGATAACGAGCTGGCGCAGCAGCGCTCGCAACGGGAGCAGGACGGCAGCGAGATCAAATCCGTCGAGCTGGAGCGATTGACTTCAGAGGGCCAAACGTTGATCGAGCGTCGCAACGCCTTCGAGCTGATGCGCGACCAGGCCGCCGAACACTTCGAGCACCATACCCATTCAGCTTGGCGTCCGCGGAACGGATCGAAGGTCAATCACCGTCATCTCACAGCAGCCATGATCGACAGCCGTGATTTTCTCGCAGCGAAGAAGCGCGCCGACAACCAGCTGCTTCTGCCCGCAGGACCGAAGGTGGCGCTGACCGGCGGCCTCGACTTCAACGATCACCGGTTGATCTGGAACAAGCTCGACCAAGTCCACGCCAAGCATCCGGACATGGTTCTGCTACACGGCGGATCGCCGAAGGGCGCCGAATTGATCGCCGCCAAATGGGCCGACAATCGCAAGGTCCCGCAGATCGCCTTTAGGCCGGATTGGACGAAGCATAACAAGGCCGCGCCGTTCAAGCGCAACGATGCGATGCTCAACGAGCTGCCAATCGGGGTGATGCACTTCCCCGGCACCGGCATCCAGGACAATCTCGCCGACAAGGCGAAGAAACTTGGCATCCCAGTCTGGAACTTCGGGCGAGCGGTGTCAGGTCCAAGTTGACCGCGCCAAACGAGCGCTGCGATTTTGCCCTCCCTTTCCGATCACGTTTCCATGGCGCTGCATGGCTGCTTTGTCGCGGCATGCCGGCCGTCGCGAGACGGGGCGCTGTGTTTGTGATATCCGAGCGCGCCTCAGCACGAGGCAGGCGGACATGGAACAGGAATTTAGAGCGACAGTCGAACGAGCGATTTCCGCGTACGTTGCAGATACCTACGGCCTCGCCGGCAGCGTCTCTACCGTCATAAAGGGGGCAAACTGGACCTTTGTTGCTCGTGACGGGGTGCAAGACCGTGCCTTCATTCGCCTGTATCGAACCTGTCGCCGTTCAGCCGCCGACGTGGCGAGCGAAATGGCTGTGCTCCTGGCCGTTGAAGATACCCCCGCGCTTGACGTATCTCGCCCTCTCATTGATCGTGAGGGGCGATCCTTCTCCACATTTGAATTGCCTGACGGCACCAAGCGCCTTCTTGGCGTGTTCGCTCCGGCGGTCGGACGTGAGCTGGCCGCAATCACGGCCGATTGGTATCGCGCCGGTGTTGCACTGTCCCATCTGCATCGACAGACTGGGCTCACGCCCCTCGCGCCGAACAGGGAGCTTTTGAGCGATACTAGGGACAAGGAGACGCTCGCGATGATCGCCGAGAAATCTCCTCGGATCGCTGCCGAATTCAGCAGATCAATGGATCTGCTAGTGGACCTGGGGGCAAACAAGCCAATCGGTCCGACAGGTCTTTGTCATGGCGATGTCAGGCCGATGAACATGCGGATTCAAGATGAGCGCGTCGCATTTTTCGATTTCGACGATTGTGGCCGCGGCCCTCAATGGCTCGACGTAGCGGCCATGGCCCTCTGGTTGGAAAACATGAACGACGGCGATGCTGGCGCTCTGTGGAGGGCTTTCCTGGGTGGATACGGCTTGATTGAAAGTGAGCCCTTCGTCCTGTTTGCGCGTTGGCTGGTTGCCGAGCACCAGCTGCGCATTTTGCGATTCTTGTTCGACTATTGCGAACTCGACGCTGCGCTATGGGATGTCGTTCTGAACCGGGCGGAGACAACGATTGGCAGGGCTGCCCGGAGCGAACTTCGCGCATTCGTCTCCTGATGTGGACTGCGTTGAGACGGAACTCGATGATCGTTTAACTCTTTGCAATGTCGCCGCGGATTCCGGCGGCGAAGCGGGAGTCATCTCTGGACGATATCGCCGGCCTATCATCCTCCTTGCTGTGTCCTCTGCGCTCGCTTAATGCCGGTGATGATGTGCCGACGATCGCCGCCGGCGCGCCAACCGCAGCCCAGCTGCGGATTCGCCGGAGTCTTCGTTCCGGTCCTGATCAAAGTTCCGATGAGGATTTTCATCCGCGTCCGCACCCGCAGCGCTGATCAGATCTCTGACCTCGAGCGCGGCGCCTGCAACGTTCCATCCTTGAAGGCTGGACGTCTGCCGCACCTCTTCATCGGTCGTGGCAAGGATTTCCCCGCTCAGTGTCTCGAGCAGGCGGGCCAAATCTAGACTTGGGTGCCAGCGGGTCATCACTTGCTCCAATTCCGTGGGTCGCGCAGCAAGGCACGTCGCATCCGCCGTCGTGTCGTGTCGTAGTCGAGCTCTGACATATCGTGGACCTTGCAGATCTCTCTAGCCGCCAGGCCGTCGGCCATGCCCGCGATGATCTTTAGCGCCAGTGGATCGGCTTCGAACAGCCGATAGATGTTGGCCAGCGTCTGTGCGGCGGCCAGGACCCGCTCAGGATCGGGCACCTCATCGGCTTCCTCACAGGGTGGCCAATTTCGCTGGTCCGGATTATCGCGGCTCACAAGCAGCCTTCGCTCGAGCCGCGCTCGCCGCCAATGGTCGTTGCAGATGCTGCGCATGACACCCGACAGGAATGGCACGATGGGTACATCGGGCGGCCACGGGCGAGAGCCGTCGAGGACGCGTGCGATCGCTTCGTGGAGGATGTCACTCCAACCCAGTCCTCCTGGCAAGTCGCGGCTCCACAGCCGCGCCAAAGCTTTTAGGCGCACGAGTTCGATATCGGAGAGGGCATCGATGGCGGACGCGACATCAGCGGCGTGTGCAACCCGCTCATCAGCCTTGGGAGCTATCGTCAATCGTTCCATGGTCACACGATATATGCGCTTCACCAAGCCCAGTGCGGACATCAGATGAGAATAATTTTTGACGTGTCCGCGCTCGCGGACCTCAGGCGCACCGCTTGTATCGTATTGGGAGAGCCCTCATGGACGACACGTTGGCAGCGGCGCGCCGCTGGTATGCAGAAGACCTGCGATACAAAGTCCCGGTCCTGCGTAACCCGCAGTTGATCGAGGCATTTGCGTCTGTTCCGCGCGAGCAATTCGTCGGCCCCGGACCCTGGCGCATCATCTCGGACCCGTACAGCGACGCATTCCTGACCTCCGATACCGACCCACGCTGGCTATATCATGACGTTCTCGTGACGATCGATGCGAACCGCAACCTCAACAATGGAATGCCCAGCTTCTGGGCGCGCAATTTGGAGCATCTCGACGTCGCGCGCGGAGAACGTGTGCTCCAGGTCGGTGCCGGGACCGGGTACTATTCCGCGGTGCTGGCGGAGATCGTCGGATCCACTGGTCGCGTGACGGCGATCGAAACTGATCCAATGTTAGCCGCGCAGGCCAAGGCGAATCTCGCGAACTGGCCGCAGGTCGATGTCGTCTCAGGCGACGGCCGGACCGTGGACGTTGGTGAACTTGACGTCGTCATCGTATTCGCCGGGCCCACCCACCCATCCCGCCTCTGGCTCGATCGCCTGGTCGAAGGCGGCCGGCTTCTGATGCCGCTGACCGATGACTCCTGGAGAGGCTTTCTTCTCCGCGTCATCCGGCGTCGAAACCAGTTCGAGGCCTCTTCGATTGGCGCTGTCTCTATCTATCCTTGCATCGGAGGACGCGACGAGGAGGCGGGAAAGCGCCTGCATGCCGCGCTCGAAGGCCTGCCGCCCGGCAAAATTCCGATCCGCGCGCTGCACGTCGGTGATCCCCAATGCGACAACGCCGAAAAGGTCTGGTTTCAAGGGCCAGGATTCTGGCTTGAACGCCATCCTGCAGAATAAGAGGCCGCCATCGCGGTGGCACGAGCGATCTTCGAGCCGGCTTGGGATCATTGAAGACGTCGGCGGCTAACTTGTTGCAGCAATCCGGCGGATGTGGCCTTGGAACCTCGTCCGGCCTTCGCTCAATCGGACAACTTTGCAGAAAGACTGCAGCTAGATTCTGAAACAGTCATTTTGGAGTGTAGTATTTACAGAGGACGGCAGCCATGAGCAGCTCTAATCAGAGCATTGAAATCGTTTTGCGTCCGGCTCGTGCTGGCGACGGTCGGTCGCTGTTCGATGTTACGGTGCAATCCATTCAGGGGCTGGGAAGGAGTCATTACACGAGCAAACAACTCGTCGAGTGGATGGGACAACGTACTGCCGAACACTACGAGGACATCATCAAGAAGGGCCGCACGATTGTAGCTGAGCAAGGAGGCGAGGTGGTGGGGTTCGTCGATTCGGATCCTGGCGAGGTGACGCGGCTCTTTTTGTTGCCTAAGGCAGCGGGTCGGGGACTTGGCAAGCGTCTGCTCAAAGCAGGCGTGGAAAACGCGAAGAGGGGATATTCGGGACCGATCAAGATAGAGTCCACGCTCAATGCGCAGCCGTTCTATGAGCGTCATGGTTTCAGAGCTATTCAGAAAGGATTCTTCTCTCACGGTGTTGGAGGAGAGCCGATTGAAATCGTGCTCATGGAAATGGCACAAATATCGTAACATATGTCAGTCGCGCCATTTCGAGAGGGCGTTGTCGCAAGGAGACTTGCGGACGCAGTGCCGACTGATCTAGATTTCAGGGTGTTTTTTATTTGGAGCGAATGACGTGGCGTTAGGGACTGTCAAGTGGTTCAACCCAACCAAAGGATATGGGTTCATTGCACCGGACGGCGGTGGCAATGATGTTTTCGTGCACATCTCGGCAGTCGAGAAGGCGGGTTATACTTCGCTCGTTGAGGGCGCGAAGGTCAGCTATGAGCTGGTGACGAACCGCAGTGGCAAACAAGCGGCTGAAAATCTTCGTCTAGGGTGACGCCGCTCGGGGCTTTCCTATTCTCACAATGCTTGAAGCGCATCGGCGCAGGATTGCGGGGGGCTCGAGACGCATGGATCTTCGTCAATGTCTGGCTCGCTCCGACATCGACAGCCTTTGCGCGGCTGCTGCAAAAATCGTGATGGGTCAACAACGCCGGTTTGATTAACGCGCTCTTCCAACCATATCCGAAAGCCCGAACTGCCAATAATTTCGCGTATGCTCTGCTTTAAGCACTTCGGATTTCAAATATTTCCATTTCGTTCCAGCAACTTATGGCAAGAAACCAGCGAGACCTTCGTGGTGTCCGGCGAGTTCAGGCCACTCGACCTTTTGCTTTTCAATCGAACGAATAATCCTTGGGGAGCACATGTCGCACTTTATCTCGGCGACGACCACGCCATCCATCTCAGCAAAAGCAGTCAAGACCGGTGATCTGGCCGTTGCCCAATTCCTCCAGCTTTCAGAGTATCGAACCTTCATTGGGGGCAAACGACTCCGAAATGTTGGCGTCGGCCCATAGCCGTTGTCCTCCCGAGTTGAAGCGGTTGCAGGCGACCTTCAGGTACGAATGCTAGCGCTACCGGACGATGACAAACCTCAAATGCTCGACATCTTCAGCCCACCTGCGTTCGGCGGGCTCTGGTTGTCGGGACGCCTACTGCGGCTTGACAGGCGCTAGCGCTTTCGAGAAATGATCGCCCACAAATTCTGTGGACGCCAGTGTCAATGATCAGGTCCGAACTCGTTGAGCGTATCGCCGGCCGAAATCCGCGGCTTTATCAGCGTGACGTCGAGAACATTGTCAATGCAATCCTGGGCGAGATCGTCGCTGCGCTCGCGCGCGGTGATCGGGTGGAGCTTCGTGGATTCGGAGTGTTTTCTGCCAAGCAACGGCGGGCTCGCATCAGCAGAAATCCGCGAACGGGCGCGCTCGTGCCGGTCGACGAGAAGCGTCTTCCGCACTTCAAGGCTAGCAAGGAAATGCACGAACGACTCAACAGTGACGCGGGACTGAAAGCCGGCAACTTTGCCCTCCGAGACAGTCTAAGGACGTCCGGGCAGCCCAAGTGGTCGGGCTGAGCCCGGTGTGGTGAAGAAACAACCTTAATATTGTTCTCGCAAACGTAAGCGCCATTGATGCTTCACAAATCTCAATGAACGGGGCACTCTGAGGTCGGCACCGGGGCTGGACTACATTGCTTCTTATTGAGCTATTTCCCGGGGAGCCGTGGATCTCATCTGCGGCTCCATTTTATTTCGTGAATGTCTTTGAGAAGATGTCGATGGCCATCCAGGATTTAAGTGACGCGAGCGTCCTTAAACTCTACGAAAATATTCGGCAGCAAGTTGCGGCCGATCTGCGTCTAGGTAGCAAACATCGTCTGTTGGGCGAAACTGCGAAACGAGAAGCGCTGCGCCTTGAGGAAGAACTGAAGCGCCGTCGAGTTCCGTATACCCCCATCAGTTGGGGCTGATGCTCGATCCAAATGAAGCCGGCGCGAGTCAATCTGATGAGGGTTGAAGCCGCCTGCCTGTCCCGATGGTGGGAATACCTTCGCTCGGCCAGGTATCATACGCAGCCAGATTCTCTTTCACTCAGCGCTCTCGCGCCTGCATTTCATCGCCTGCGTCGCGCAATCTCGTCAGCGACTGCGCTCGTGGCGCGCACCAGCCGTTCATGGAGAGTCTCGAACATGTCGAGAATCTCATCATTGGGTTCATTCCTGCCTTCTTCGATAGCCTCGGCAACCAGTTCGTCGAGCGGCGTCTCCTTCAATTGACCTTTATCGAGGAGGTGTTCAAATAGCCCGTCGCTATCGGGCTGCGGCTGGATGCGGCCGTCTGAGTTGCACCAAACGCCGAATGTCTGGTGCCTCATAACGGCTTGCTCAACCATCTCCGCCTCCAGTGGGATCAGCGTACCCCACGCCTCGTCCTCCTCATCGACGAATCCCGCTACATACATCTGTTGCTCCTCAGCGTCTTCATCGCGGGGGCGGAAGAACGGCGTGAGGGCGATTTGAGGGGACTTTGCCATAACAATCTCTCCAGGGGGGCAAGCACCAGTTGCATTGGTACATGGCGGCATCAGGGCCTGCGCCGATGTGCCGGATTATCCAAAAGCTGAAAACTGAGGGAGCGGCTGGCGGCGACCCATTAACAATTTGTTCTCTCAACCATCGCCCTTGCAGATAAAATATTCTGGCGCGCGACCGAATCGAATTGGTCAACTTCTGTCGTCTCCTGTGGTCGTGGTTATGCTCACCTGCGCATAAGGACGAATTCGACTCGTTCCAGCGATGAAGGAACCGAGCCTCGCGGAGGCCTGGCGGCCACGGGGTTTCCGCTCGCGCTTACAGTCGTCTCCGCTATACTCATGCACGCGCCGTGGTGGTGGTGGAAGGCGCGACCGTTAAACCTCTATCTCACGGAGCCCACCGCCATGATCATCTTCGGACCGCTGCTCGTCATCACCGGCATTGGCTTCTTTTGCTGGCTGCTATTCACCTTAGCTGTCTTTGCTCTCCCGTTTTTCGTCGGCCTCACGACCGGCATCTGGGCCTTTCATACCGGTGCCGGTGTGCTCGGCTGCATTGCCGTGGGTCTCGTCGCAGGTGGCGCGACCTTCGGCATCGGCCAGCTTGCGCTCGCCTATGTGCCATGGGCCTGGCTTCGAATGCTGGTCGTCGTCCTCTACGTCGCGCCAGCCACTGTCGCCGGTTACAGCGCGACGCATGGAATCGCGCTAATGGCGATGGCTGCACCGAACTGGCAGACAATATTTGCTGTCGTGGGGGCAATCGCCGTCAGCATCACGGCGTTCATCCGCATCACCGGAAGGACCACGCCCGGACCTGCCGGGTAATGCTAGCGGTCAATGTAGCCTCACATTGAGGGCGGGACTGGACAAATATCCGGAATGCACGCGGTCCTCATCGCCTAGTCGAATGAGGCCGATCTGGCTGACGAAGCTCGAGCGACCCTCGCAAAGGCCAGCTTCGTCATGTCATCATGGAGACATGGACCAAGCGGTGTCGTCTCAAGGATATGGCGCGACAACAAACGTGAACGGGCCGTCCCGCCGAGGCGCGATCACGAACGCCAAATCCGACCGTTGCTGACAGGAGAGGGCGCCTGCCACCACCGAACTCACTCGCCGGACTCTCGGTGCTGTCGAAGTCGCCAGGTTCTCCCTGATGCCAGCTCTGTCAGGCCGAGACGCACCGAACAGCCTCTTTGATGGATTGATCTGGCCGAAGGCCGGCTGACGCCTCGATCGCCTAAGGCGCAACAGCGGCGTCACAACTTTCTTCCCCTGCCGGCTGCGCCGTCATTCCTCGCGAGGCAAGAAAGTTCCTCCTTTGCTGTCGAGCCCCTTCGGGGTGCGCCGTCGATCGCCTCCGGCCCTTCGATCACCATCGAGGCCGCAAGGTGCGGGCTCGGAAAACAGAGATCGAGGAGAACAACAATGGCGACCATCGGCACCTTCAAGAAGACCGGCAACAACGAGTTCAACGGCGAGATCGTGACTCTCTCGCTTCAGGCCAGGAACGTCCGAATCGTCCCCGAGACCAGCCGCTCGGGCGAGAACAGCCCCAGTCACCGGGTCTACTGCGGCCGAGTTGAGATTGGGGCCGGGTGGTCCAAGCGCTCCAACGAGGGCCGCGATTACCTCGGTCTTAAGCTCGACGATCCGAGCTTCACCGCTCCGATCTTCGCCAACCTGTTCGACGATGAGAACGGCGAGGGCTTCAGCCTGATCTGGTCTCGCCCCAGCCGTCGCAACGGCGACTGAGCAGATCCACGATGCCTCGCCCGGCTGGTCCGGGCGGGGCATCGCCATGATGAAGGACTGGCCGGGCAGACCTTGCGCCCACGCATCTTGCGATGTTCCGCATAGGATGGCGTTGCCTCATCTATTTGGAGCGAAGGAATCCGATCGCGCGCAAGTTGGCATTTGCGAGTGTGCCGATGTCGCGCGCAAGAGCTGCTGTTGGCGCAGACTATGTGGCATGACTTGACCAGAGCAATCGATTAGGGGATGTTCAAGCCATGATCGACAAGGACACCCAAATTGTTTCCCGATTTGCCGGCATTCCCATAGGCGGGATGCCGGGATGTCGATCGCGCTAACTGATCAAGCGTATCGCCAAGCTCGGCCTCGCCCCTCGCGGACGAGGTTTTCGGGTTTGTGATTGTGCCTCGTCCCATCTCAGCAGATGGAGAACACCATGGCACAGAATATCTACGACAATCCCGATTTCTTCGCCGGTTACAGCCAGCTTCCGAGACAAATTCGCGGTCTGGACGGTGCGCCTGAATGGCCTTCCATAGGCGCGATTTTGCCAACGGTTTCCGGCAAGCGCGTCCTCGATCTGGGATGCGGCTTTGGTTGAGTATCGCGCTGGATGCGCAAGCAAGGCGCAAACTCGGTGCTCGGCCTGGACCTCTCCGAAAACATGATCAGCCGGGCAAAGGCGGATACCAACGATCCAGGAATCGAATACCGGGTCGTAGACTTGGAGATGATTGAATTGCCGGCGGCAGCCTTTGACCTCGCTTATAGTGCTCTCACTTTCCACTATATCAGGGATTTCAGCCGTCTCGTTCGCATGGTCCACCAGGCACTCGTGCCTGGCGGGCATATCGTATTCACCATCGAGCATCCGATCTTCATGGCAGCGGTCCATCCGCATTGGATCGCCGACGAGGACGGGCGCAAGACTTGGCCAGTCAATTGCTATTCGATCGAAGGGGAGCGCCAGACCGACTGGTTTGCGAAAGGCGTAATCAAGTATCACCGGACCATCGGCACAACGCTCAACACATTGATCCGTGCTGGCTTCCGGATCCTGGCCGTCGAAGAGTTCGCCCCGTCCCCCGAGCAGATCACACAAACGCCTGAACTGGAGGAAGAGTTGGAGCGCCCGATGATGCTTCTCGTTTCCGCGCAACGGTAGCATCCAAAGTCAGTTGTCGGCTCAATCGCGCAAGCGCATCTTGTCATCGCGTACGATGAGGATGAACTGTCGTGCGCTTGATCAGGTCAACGGCTTCGACGCCTAGCGCCTGCGCGATCCGGCCCAGCACCGTCACACTCGCCGACACATCGGCGCGTTCGATTGCGCCGACATAACGGACACTTAGGCCGGCACCGTCGGCCAGCTCTTCCTGCGTCATCTTCTTCACATGACGTATCCGACGCAGATTGATCGCCATGACCTCCTTGAGATCCATGGCGACAAGGGAACTCACATCGGAACGATCGTTCCAGGAACGATCGTTCCGATTCGTACGAGGCCGTGTTATTCATAAGCCCTGACGAGTTGTCGTTTGCTCCTTGCGGGGACGCCGTGATGCGGCCTGCGCATCACGGCGGAGGTCGCGCGACATTTCGCGGGTTGCAAAGTTCCCGCCGTCAAATGAATGTCTGGCATTGCTTTGATGCTGAGGGGAGATGATTGCAATGAACGAACTGCCATTTCAGGACCAGCCGCCACAAACCGATCGCGTGAACGCCTAAGACGAGAAACATCTTGCAATCTACGTTCGGTTGTTAATGGCCGAGGAGGAAGGCGCCGACTGGCGTGAGGTCGTTGAAGCGCTCTTTGGTCTCGATCCTTCCCGAGAACCGGATCGTGCCAAGGTCGTCCACGATAGCCATCTGGCCCGCGCACGATGGATGACGGACGCCGGATATCAGTATTTGTTGGAACCAAGGATGCAGTGAGCTGCTCCTGTCACGCAAGTTGCGATCACGCGTGATGCAACTTCGAGGTCTAGCTTGCCGAGCCCTCTTTTCTGATCGTGCCGTGGCCTTCGCTGGGGAGCGCGGAACGTGAAGAAGCAAGAGGACACCATGCCCACACAGTATTGGCGCTCGCCGGAGACGATTGAACGCCTAAGTCGCCTCGAACGCCCGGGCTTCGCCCTCGAGTTCCTTCGCCGCAACGCTGACTACCGCCGCGACTTCGCCCGCGCACAGCGCCAGATCACGCGCGAGGGTGCTGATCCCAAGGCTGTCCATTCCGAACTCGCACGTCGTTGGAGGTTACGGTGTCGCCCATGACCCCGCCGCTCCCGTTGGACCTGAACCGACCCTATGGCTGCCCCAGGCATCGCCGGGAACGCTGATCCTGGAGCCGGCACCGTCCGGCTTCGATATCGCCACATCGGTCGATCGTAACGTCCTTGTGCAGCCGCTCATCGAGCGGCTAGATGCCGACGGACGTGAGCTGGTGATCGCAGACGAATCAGGCGAGCTTCACTTGCGCCTGCAAGACGAGCAGGCCGCGCGACGTCCTGCTGTGCTCGTGCCGCTCGACAGCATGGGCGAGCTGCGGCTCGAAGTCGCGCTAAACTTCGTTCGTCGTCTTGGGGACCAGCGTGTCGGTCTTCTGCCGGCGGCTCTGCGGCTGACGTCGTTTCAGAAAAGGCGATTGATCCAGCTCCTTCATGCCTTCGACGTCCACGACCTGGGCGGCGGCCCACGAGACGTGGCAGCGAAGGTGCTCACCTCCGATCACGCGCAGCGTCGTTCGGTCGAGTGGAAGGATTCGCATGCGCGCCGCAAGGCGAACCGCCTCATTCACGATTCGATCGCCCTGGTCGAGCGAGGCTATCTGAAACTCCTGCGCGGCTTCTGACGCGCGTCAATCTTCCACACAATCCGCTGCAATCGCACCGTTCGCGCCGCGCCTCGCTGGCAATGTCTCAGCTTGCCTTGTCGCCCCCGAAAGGGACCCGAAAGGGGGACACGAGCCTGCAAATATTTTCGTCCACCCCCAACGCCAAAACTCTCCGCCACTCTGGCCCCGACATGCCGCGACTTGGCCGCGGCGCTTTGAGGCAAGACGGAGATCTCCCATGCTCGACCGGTCCGCGCAGCTTACCACACGCTACGTGCGCACTCCCGAGGCCGCGCGCCTCCTCGGCCTGTCGCCGCGCACGCTGGAGAAGTACCGCTGCCACGGTAACGGCCCAACGTTCCGCAAGCTCGGCGGCCGCGTCGTCTACGCCATCGGCGATCTCGAAGCCTGGGCCGATCAGGCCGCCTGCAGCTCGACGTCGGATCCGAGCTACGTCAAGGCGCGCGCCTCCGGCAATGCACATCGCTAACGGTCGCGTTCGCCCATGTCGTCGCGCCGCCTCATCACGCCCAGCGAGCGAAGCAAGCTCGACCCGTTCATCGTCGCCACGGGCGACGCCAGCCCACGCGATCAGCGCGATCTGATGGAGCGGCCATTCTTCTCGCTCGCCAAGGCCAAGCGCACGACGCCGATCCTCTACGAGGCTGGCGACGTCCGCGTCGAAGTCTATGCAGTTCCCGAGCACGGCATGGCGACGATCTGGGACGCCGACGTGCTGATCTGGGCGGCCAGCCAGATTGTCGAGGCTGAGAACCTCGGCCTCAAGACCTCGCGGTTCCTGCGCTTCACGCCCTACCAGCTTCTTGTTGCAGTCGGCAGACAGACCGGGGCGCGGGACTACAAGCTGCTCAAGGGGGCGCTGGCCCGCCTGCAAGCGACCGTCATTCGCACCAGCATCCGACATGGCGAGCATTGGCGGCGTCACCAATTCTCCTGGATCAACGAGTGGGAGGAATGCGCAAGGGCCGACGGTCGCGTCGAAGGCATGGAGTTCGTGCTCCCCGACTGGTTCTATCGGGGCGTCATTGATCGCTCCCTCGTTCTCACCATCGACCCGGCGTACTTCCGGCTAACCGGTGGCATCGAGCGCTGGCTGTACCGCGTCGCACGCAAGCATGCCGGCCGCCAACCGACAGGTTGGCTGTTCGAGGTCGCACACCTCCACGAGAAATCCGGCAGCCTCGCCAAGCTCGCTGACTTCGCCTTCGACCTCCGCCGGATCGCTGCCCGTCAGCCGCTGCCCGGTTACCGCCTGAGCATCGAGCGCAGGGATCGGCGTGAGCTGCTGCGCATCCTGCCGGGCAAGTCATCCACAGTACCTGTGGACGGCGCTGTGGATCAGCTCGGGACTTCGGGCGTTCGCGCTATCGGGACTTCGGGCGTGCCGGTATCGGGACTTCGGGAGTGCAAACCACATCTAACGCTTTGGCAAGACGCGACGATCCCGGGCCGTAACTTAGAGTCTAACTTAGAATCTAACTGTTGTAGTGGGTCGGTGCATGTTGCGGATAACGCCGCCGCGAGCGCTGAGCCGCCAACCGAGCATCCAAGCGAACAATCTCTACCTCATCCCGACCAAAAGACGGGAGGCCGGCGATGATTGTCGCGCTGCTCAACCAGAAAGGCGGTGTCGGCAAGACCACGCTCGCCCTGCACCTCGCCGGCGAATGGGCGCTCCGTGGAAAGCGGGTGACGCTGATCGATGCCGACCCGCAGGGCTCGGCACTCGACTGGTCGCAGCAACGGGCGCGGGAGAACGTCGCGCGGCTGTTCGGCGTCGTTGGTCTTGCGCGCGACACACTCCATCGCGAGGCGCCGGAGATCGCGCGCGCTGCCGATCACGTCGTCATTGACGGACCACCGCGCGTCGCCGGACTGATGCGATCGGCGCTGTTGGCGGCCGACCTCGTGCTGATCCCCGTGCAGCCATCGCCATTCGACGGTTGGGCATCCGCCGAGATGCTCGACCTGCTGCGCGAGGCCCGCATCTATCGTCCGCAACTCGCCGCCCGCTTTGTGCTCAACCGTTGCGGCGCACGCACGATCATCGCCCGCGAGACAGCGGAAACACTCGCCGATCACGATCCGCCGGTGCTTACCAGCACCATCGGTCAGCGCGTCGTCTTCGCGGATGCCGCGCAGTCCGGCCGGCTCGTCTTCGAA
>NZ_JADPKD010000007.1:0-54715 GCF_023073735.1 Bradyrhizobium sp. 160 | reverse complement strand
ACGGCGACCCAGCTCGGGCGGCCACCCGGGCTGGGCCATTCCTCACGGAACGGCTCAACATAACCGATCAGGCTAATACAAGGGTGGGCAAAGCGAAGCATGCCCACCATCGCCACGATAATTGCAGAAGAATGGTGGGCACGGCGCTGACGCGCCTTTGCCCACCCTAGGAAGTCTGAATGTGCGGCACCCTATTCCGCCGCCAGAATCGTCCCCTCCACTTCGCCAAACCCCACGCGATAACCGTTGCCCTGGCACCAGCCGCGCATCACGAGGGAATCGCCGTCCTCCAGGAAGGAGCGTTTGGCGCCGCCGGGCAACTCCACGGGCTCGGTGCCGTTCCAGCTGATTTCCAAGAGGCTGCCGCGCTGGTTCTTCTCCGGGCCGGAGATGGTGCCGCTCCCAAGGAGATCGCCGACGTTCATGGCGCAACCGCTGGAGGCGTGGTGCATGAGCTGCTGCACCGACGACCAGTACATGTACTTGAAATTGGTGCGGCTGATGCTGGCGGGGGCGTTGGCACCGGCGGTCCGCAAGGACACGTCGAGCGCGATGTCGTAGTTCTGCGGCTTGCTCTGCTTGAGATAATCGAGCGGCGCCGGCTCCTGCTCCGGCCCCTTCAGACGGAACGGCTCCAGCGCTTCGCGCGTCACGACCCATGGGCTGATCGAGGTTGCGAATGCTTTTGCCAGGAACGGGCCAAGCGGCACATATTCCCATTGCTGGATATCGCGCGCGCTCCAGTCGTTGAGCAGCACGAACCCGAAGATCATCTCCTCGGCCTGGCTCTCGGTGAGCATGCCGCCCATCGGCGACGGCTGGCCAACGACGACGCCCATCTCCAGCTCGAAGTCGAGCCGCTTGCACGGCGCGAAGCTCGGCAAGTCCACATTCGGCGGCTTCAGCTGCCCGCGCGGTCGCTTCACTTTCGTCCCTGACACTACGACGGTCGAGGCTCGGCCATTATAAGCGATCGGCATATGCAGCCAGTTCGGCTGGAGCGCATTGTCCTTGCCACGGAACATCACGCCGACATTGGTGGCGTGCTCCTTGGAGGAATAAAAGTCGGTGTAGCCGGAGACGGTGAAGGGCAGATGCAGTTTTGCATCGCGCATCGGCACGAGCGCCTGCTTGCGCAACTCCTCGTTGTCGCACAGCTCCGGATGATCGTGGCGCAGGAGCTCACTGATCCGCGCCCGCGTTGTCGTCCAGACCTTCGGCCCCAGCGCCATGAACGGATTGAGCGAGGCGCCGGAGAATATACCGAGCGGCCCGACGTCGAGCCGGGAATCCTGCTCGAGCTTCCAGAGATCGAGCACATAATTGCCGATAGCGACGCCAACCCGCGGCGTCGGATTGGCCACGGTCGAGAACACGCCATAGGGCAGGTTCTGGATCGGGAAGTCCGAGGCGGGATCGACCTCGATGAAGGAGCGGAGGCTGGGATCGTTGGGGTGGGTTGTCACTTTTGGCTCGGTTCCTTTCTTCCTTCTCCCCTTGTGGGAGAAGGTGGCGCGAAGCGCCGGATGAGGGGGTTCTATCCACGCGTCCAAGTGAGAGAGGCTCTCTTGCGGAGATAACCCCTCACCCGTCTCGCGGCTGCGCCGCGAGCGACCCTCTCCCACAAGGGGAGAGGGGAAGAAAGCTACGGCTTGCTTGGATCGAAGCGTTTCTCCAGCCCCTTCCAGCAATCTGCATAGTCGTCTTGCAGCGTCGGCGAGGTCGCGGCATGTGCGGTGACGCGCTGCGGGTAGCGGGTTTCGAACATGAAGGCCATGGTGCCGGTCAGCTTCACCGGCTTCAATTCCCCGTTGCTGGCATGCTCGAAGGCGTCGCGGTCCGGGCCGTGCGGCAGCATGCAATTGTGCAGGCTGATGCCGCCGGGGACGAAGCCTTGCGGCTTGGCATCGTAGACGCCGTAGATCAGCCCCATGAACTCGCTCATGATGTTCATGTGATACCAGGGCGGGCGGAAGGTGTTTTCCGCGACCATCCAGCGCTCGGGAAAAATCACGAAGTCGATGTTCGCAGTGCCTGCCGTTTCCGACGGCGAGGTCAGCACGGTGAATATCGAGGGATCCGGATGGTCGAAGGCGATCGCGCCGACGGGCGAGAAGGTACGCAGATCGTATTTGTAGGGCGCGTAATTGCCGTGCCAGGCCACAACGTCGATCGGCGAATGGGCGAGCTGCGTCTTAAACAGCGAGCCGCCCCATTTCACGAAGAGCTCGGTCGGCGTGTCCTTGTCCTCGTAGTTTGCGACCGGCGTGAGGAAGTCGCGCGCATTGGCGAGGCAGTTGGCGCCGATCGGGCCGCGCTCCGGCAGCGTGAAAGCGCCGCCATAGTTCTCGCAGAGATAGCCGCGCGCCGGACCGTTCGGGATCTCCACGCGGAACTTGACGCCGCGCGGGATCACCACGATCTCGCCGGGCTCGGCATCGATGCGGCCAAACTCGGTGACGATAAGCAGATTGCCCTGCTGAAGTACGAACATCAGCTCGCCGTCGGCATCGTAGAAGTGCTGGTCCACCATCGACTTGGTGATGAGGTAGACATGCGCCGCCATGCCGGCCTGCGTGTTGACGTCGCCGGCGGTCGTCATGGTCTGCACGCCCTGCAGGAAGGTCATCTCCTCCTGCGGAATCGGCGCTGGATCCCAGCGCAGCTGCGCGATCGGCAGATCGTATTCATGGCACGGCGCCGAGCGCCACAGCCCTACATCGATCTTCTCGAAGCGACCGGAATGCTTCACCGACGGACGAATGCGATAAAGCCAGGAGCGCTCATTGCTGCCGCGGGGCGCCGTGAAGGGCGAGCCCGAGAGCTGCTCGGCGTAGAGCCCGTAGGCGCAGCGCTGCGGCGAATTACGCCCAATCGGCAGCGCGCCCGGCAGCGCCTCGGTCTCAAAGCTGTTGCCGAAGCCGGACATGTAACCCGGCGTCACCTGCGCGGAACTGCGGATGATCTGATCGGGCGAGGTGTTGATGTTCATGACTATCCTCCTCCTTGCAACGCTGCCCACATTTCCTGGTCGCGCTTGTCGGTCCAGATCACAGGATCGTCGATTCCCGACGCTTCGTCATAGGCGCGCGACACGTTGAACGGCAGGCAGTGCTCGTAGATGGCGAAGCTCGAAAATTTCGGATCCATCACCTCGCGCGTCGCCGCCATCGTCTCCTTCAGGGTGCGCCCTTTGGCGACGGAGATTTCCGCGGCCCCATAAAGCGTTGTGACGAAATCACGCGTCATTGCGATGGACTCGCGCACGGTGGCTGTGCCCTTCAGGGCATCACCGCGGCCCGGCGCGATCGCCTTGGGATTGAAGTTGCGGATCTCGTTCAGCGTCAGCGGCCATTCGCGCAAATGCGCATCGCCGCAATAGCAGGCCGAGTGATATTCGATGAGATCGCCGGAGAACATCACCTCTGCGTCCGGCACCCAGGCGACGATGTCGCCGGAGGTGTGGCCGGCACCTAACTGCATCAGGCGCACCTCGCGTTTGCCGAGATAGATCGACATCTCGCCCTCGAACGTCAGGGTCGGCCAGGTCAGGCCTGGAATGCTCTGCGCATCCTGGAACAGGCGCGGGAAGCGGCCGTATTCGGAATCCCAATCCTGCTTGCCGCGCTCTTCGATCAGCCGATAGGTCTCCTGCGAGGCGACGATGCCTTGCGCCTTGTAGGCGGAGGCGCCAAGCACGCGCACCGCGTGATAGTGCGACAGCACGACATATTTGATCGGCTTGTCGGTCACGGTGCGCACGCGCTCGATCACCTTGTTCGCCATTGCGGGCGTCGCCTGCGCATCGAACACGAGACAGCCGTCGTCGCCGACGATGATTGCGGTGTTGGGATCGCCCTCGGCGGTGAACGCGTAGAGATCGGTACCGATCTCCGAGAAGGTGATCTTCTTCTCGGAGAGATCGCCGGTGGATGCGAAGTTCTTCGCCATCAATTCGTCCTTCAGGTCACTGGGTTATTGTTGTTGCTGTTGTTGCTGTTGTTGCTGCTGGCCGTCGATCATGCGGCGCTTTGCAAGTCCGATCGCCTCCCGCAGCACGTCGATGTCGCCGATATGGTTGGCGAGGATCAGCACCAGCGCCGCGTCGAAATCGGCGCTCTGCTCGTCGGTGAGCCCGCGATGGGCCTCGACGATGGCGCGAAAGGCATCGTCGGGGCGCGCGAAGTTGGAACTGGTGGAGAGCGGCATCAGAACCTCAATACAAGCCTTCGGCCCGCGCCAGCGCTGCCGCGATCGTCGCACGCGTCGGGCGGCGGAAGCGCGCCGCGACGTAACCGTCGGGCCTCAGCAGATAGGCGGCGCCCGGCTCGGCGCCGTAGCGTTTCGCGACCAGGCCCGAGGGATCGGCAAGTCCGCCCTCATCTCCAATGCGGATGCCTTTGATGCCATCGGGCACGTCGGTCGGCGCGCCATTGCTGAACGACAGCAAGGTGAAGTCCGTTCCACCCTTGCGGAAGGCATCCGTCAGATAGATCTGCTCGCCGGTCCGCGTTGCGACGGGCGCGTCGAGCATGGAACAGCCGGGCGACGGTCCGCCGTGCCACGTATCCGCATCGAGCGAGGACAGCGGCGAGTCGTAGCTGCACGGCACCGAGAGCCGGCCGCCATTGACCATGCGCTTGCCGAACTCGGTCTCCTTGGCGAGCGACAGCACCGCCTTGCGCAGCCGCGCTTCCTGGTGCGAGTTCGGCGCCATGAAATCGGTCGAGCGGGTGGATTCGCGGATGTTCTCGTCAGCCGCCATGCTGCGCTCGGCATGATAGCTCTCGAGCAGGCTCGCGGGCGAAGTCCCCCGCAGCACACGGTCGAGCTTCCAGGAGAGATTTTCGGCATCCTCGAGTCCCGAGTTCGCACCGCGTGCGCCGAAGGGCGAGACCTGGTGAGCGGAATCGCCGGCAAAAATTACGCGGCCGTGGATGAAGCGGTCCATCCGCCGGCATTGAAATTTGTACAGCGAGATCCACTCGAACTCGAACTTGTCGTGCCCGAGCATGCGCGCGATGCGCGGCCGCACGTTTTCCGGCTTCTTCTCGACGACAGGATCGGCGTCGCGATTGAGTTGGAGATCGATGCGCCAGACATCATCAGGCTGCCGGTGCAAGAGCGCCGAACGTCCGGCATGGAACGGCGGATCGAACCAGAACCAGCGTTCAGTCGGGAATTCCGCGGTCATCTTGACGTCGGCGATCAGGAACTGATCCTCGAACACCTGTCCCGCGAACTCGGCGCCGACCATCTGTCGCAGCGAGGATCGCGCGCCGTCGCAGGCGACGACATATTGCGCGTGCAGCCGATAGGCGCCCTCGGGCGTCTCGATCGTCAGCGCGACGGCATCGTTGCGCTGCTCCAGCGCCGTCACCTTGTTGCGCCACCGCAGGTCGATCGCAGGCAGATCCTGGATGCGATCAACCAGAAAGGCCTCGGCGTAATATTGCTGAAGGTTGATGAAGGCCGGCCGCTTGTGACCGTCCTCGGGCAGCAGGTTGAACTGATAGAGCTGCGACTCGCCGTGGAAGATCCGGCCGACGCTCCAGACCACGCCCTTCTCGACCATGCGGTCGCCGACGCCGAGCCGGTCCCAATATTCCAGCGAACGCTTGGAGAAGCAGATCGCGCGCGAGCCTTCGCCGATACGGTCTGCATCATCAAGAAGAACGACGCGCTGGCCGCGCTGGGCAAGGTCAATCGCCAGCGACAGCCCGACCGGACCCGCACCGACGACCACGAGCGGATGCGCGGCCGGGTCCTGGCCCGAACGATCCTGATCGGGGTGGCGTTGGTAGCCGAACTGGGATTTGGCCTGCGCCATGCACTAACCTCGGCTCTGGTCAGGAGAGGACTGATCTGCTAGATAGTCTCACGTGCAACTATTTTGGACCGGAGCCGGCCGGCCGTCAACTGAATTCGGAGCGCTCTGCTTGGCAAGGACATCCAGTGACATCGCGCTGAGGACACGCGAAGCCGAAGAGGCTTCATCGCGGCCAAAGCCTCGACTCGATCTGTTTAAGTTCGTGCCGTTCCGCCTCAACCGGCTCGCGGCGGAGGTGAGTTCCGCGCTCGCGGTGGAATATCAGGAACGGCATGGCCTCGATATTCCGGCGTGGCGCGTGATCGCCACGCTCGGCTTCCGCAACGACGCCTGTAGCGCGCAATTCATCTCGCAATGCACCCGCACGCACAAATCGACCATCAGCCGTGCGGTGACGGCGCTGCTGCAGCAGGGGCTGATCGAGCGGGTCGAGAACGAAGCCGATCGCCGCGAATTTCGCCTGCAACTGACGAAAAAGGGCCGCGCGCTCTATGAGGAGTTGTTCCCGCAATTGCTGCGACGGGAAGACGAGATCCTCGCCTGCCTCTCCGCGCAGGAGCGCAAGCAGCTCTCGGCTTTGCTCGGCAAGATCGAAGAGAGCCTCGACCTGATCCAGACCAGCGAAGAGGCGGACGCCAAGCAGGCGTATTAGGCGATACTGTCATTCCGGGGCGCTGCGACAGCGGCGAACCCGGAATGACGCTACCGCGTCACTTCGCAAACGATCGCGTCGGCGGCAGGTGCAGCGCCCAGGCATCGATCCTGTCGCTGGCGCGCGGATAGATCTCCGTCACGATCGGATCATGACCGGGAATGAATCGATCAGGGTGACCGGCGAGGCGCTCGATCGTCTCCCAGCCTTGCGCCATGTCGCCGACATTGTAGACGATCGGGAATGGGCTCTTGCGCTGAAGATTGGCGTAGTAATGCGCGGCATCGGACGCCAGCACCACCGGTCCGCGCGCGGTCTCGACCCTGACGACCTGCAAGCCGTCGGAATGGCCGCCGACCCGATGCACGGTCACGCCGGGCGCGACCTCGCCGTCGCCCGAATAAAACGTAACTCGCTCGCCATAGACATGGCGCACCATCTGCGTGACGTGCTCGACCGAGAACGGATGGCGCAAGAGGCCATTGCACATGCAGCGGCCGGTCGCGTAAGCCATCTCGCGCTCCTGGAGATGGAAGCGCGCATGCGGGAAGCGATCGAGATTGCCGGCATGGTCGTAATGCAGATGCGTCACGATGACATCGCGAATCGCGGCCGCGGCGACACCAAAGCGCTCCAGCGCGTCAACAGGATTGAGCGTCAGCTTGCGTGCCCGGGCGCTCGCCTCCTCGGCGTTGAAGCCGGTATCGACCAGGATGTCGCGACCGCTGCCGCGGATCAGCCAGACGAAGTAATCGAGGTCCTGTGCCGCGCTGTCATGCGGGTCGGGCACGAGGAAGTTCATGTGAGGAGTGCGCGGCGACATCGTCGCATAGCGCAGTGCGTAGATCTCGTGGACGTTTCCCATGCCTGTGCTCTTTGTTTTTTTCTGAGTGGACCTGCGGGACGAGCCGGCGCACCAAGCCATTGTCCGCAGCAAAGGTCAAACACCTGGGGTTGCAACGGCCGCAGTCCTGCAATGTGAGAGCAATCACATTTTCGTCGCCCTGGCTGTCCTAACATCCCGCAGACAGGATCGCGCCAGATGCATCGAGCACAACCATGACAGCCCCCTTTATTCCACTCGCAGCGTGCCCATGCCTTGCGGTCGATCGTCGCGATAAAGCCGAATGTCCAAGCGGTTGACGCCCCCCGTCCCCGGTTTGATAATGCCTAGAGCGTAAGTTAAGGTCGCCGCGGCGCAAGCTGGAACGGCGCCTTTTTGGCTGGACCGCGCTGATTATGAAAAATCGCTTCCTTTTTCTGCTGCCCCTGCTCATCTCGCTTATCCCGACTGCTCCGACGCTTGCGGCTGGCGACCGCTTTGCGCTGGTGATCGGCAACGCCAAATATCCGGATGCGGATGCCCCGTTGAAGGAACCGATCAATGATGCGCGCGACGTCGCCGACGAGCTCAAGCGCGACGGCTTTTCCGTCGAGATCGGCGAGAACCTGACCGGCGACGGCATGCGCCGCGCCTTCGACAAGCTCTACGGCAAGATCAAGCCGGGTTCGGTGGCGCTGGTGTTCTTCAGCGGGTTCGGCATCCAGTCCGCGCGTCAGAGCTACTTGCTGCCGGTCGATGCGCAGATCTGGACCGAATCCGACGTGCGCCGCGACGGTTTCAGCCTGGAGAGCGTGCTTGGCGAGCTCAACACCCGCGGTGCCGGCGTCAAGATCGCGCTGATCGATGCCTCCAGGCGCAACCCGTTCGAGCGCCGGTTCCGCAGCTTCTCGGCCGGCCTGACCCCGGTCATCGCGCCGAATGGCACCCTGGTGATGTATTCGGCGGCGCTGGCCTCGGTGGTCTCGGATGCCGGCGGCGAGCACAGCCTGTTCGTCCAGGAGCTGCTGAAGGAAATTCGCGTTCCCGACCTGATGGCCGAGGAGACGCTGAACCGCACCAAGATGGGCGTTACCCGCGCCTCGCGCGGCGAGCAGGTACCATGGATATCCTCTTCATTGGCTGAAGATTTCTCGTTCATTCCGGGGGCCGGCGGATCGCGGCCGTCGACGACGCCACCACCGGCGCCGCCGGCCGTGGTCGCCAACAACCCGCCGCCGGCACCACCCGGGCCGCCGACACCGCCTCCGCCGACGAAGCCGGCCGACACGGTTGCGTCGCCGGCGCCACCCCCTCCTCCTGCACCGGCACCCTCGCCGAAGCCGCAGGTCGAGGCCGCCCTGCCGCCACCGCCGCCGCCCGCGAAGCCGGCTGATCCCGCTCCCGCGCCGAACGCGGACGGCGGGCCGAGCCCCGCCGTCCTGGCTGACGACCCCACGATCAAGAGCCTCACAGCCAAGATTGCCACCAATCCGGACGACGTGAACGCGCTGTACCGGCGCGGCCAGGTCTATGCCAGCAAGGGCGCCTACAACCTCGCCATCAAGGATTTCGACGATACGCTCCGCATCAACGCGAAGGACGTCGAGGCGCTGAACAACCGCTGCTGGACCCGCACCGTGGTCGGCGACCTTCAGGGCGCACTCAAGGATTGCAACGAGGCGCTGCGGCTGCGGCCGAACTTCGTCGATGCGTTGGACAGCCGCGGGCTCGTCAACCTGAAATCGGGAGCGGTCAAGAACGCCATCGCCGATTTCGACGCGGCCCTGAAGATCAATCCCCGCCTGACCTCCTCGCTCTACGGACGCGGGCTTGCCAAGCAGCGCAACGGCTCCGCCCAGGAAGGTGCGCTCGACATCGCCAATGCCAAGGCGATGGATCCGAACATCGTTCAGGAATTCGCAAGTTACGGAGTGCGTTGATATTTTTTTGAGTTGAGGGAAGACACGCCTCGAACCTTGAACAGCCCAAGAAAGACTAATGGGCGGATGCCGCAAGGGGGCTTTCCCGAGGGCTTATTGCAGGAATTTGGAAACGCGCGAGCTGGCTGCGCAGGAGGGACTGCTATGAGATTGGCTGCAAAGGGACTTACCGCGATCCTGTCGATCATCACCATCGGCGCCGCTCTGTCGCTGCCGGCTCCGCCCGCCGTCGCGGGCGACGAAAGCAACAGCAAGAACGTCACCGAGGACGAGATCGTCCGCGCGCTCGCGCCGCCGGCAAAGAAGCCTTTGACGCGCGGCCTCTCGATCGCTCCGCAGGCCGATCCCGCGCCGAACGCGGCGGAGACCAAGCTGATCCAGTCCATGCGTGGCCGCTCGACGCGCTCGCTGTCGTCGAGCGAGCGCGAGGAAATCGCCTCGGTCGCCAAGGACAAGCCGAACATCGATCTCGAGATCACGTTCGACTACAACTCCGCCAATATCAGTGCCAAGTCGATGCCGTCCGTGCAGGCGCTCGGCCGGGCGCTGACCAGCCCCGACCTCAAGGGCTCGACCTTCGTGGTCGCCGGGCACACCGATGCCGCAGGCGGCGAAGCCTACAACCAGGACCTGTCGGAACGCCGCGCCGATTCGATCAAGCGCTACCTCGTCGACAAGTACGGCATCTCCGCGACCGACCTCGTCACAGTCGGCTACGGGAAGAGCAAGCTGAAGGATCCGAGCCAGCCGATGGCGGAGGTCAACCGCCGCGTGCAGGTCGTCAACATGGAAAACAAGACCACCGCATCCAAGTAAGCACGACGCAATCCTTTGCAGTGATAAGTCGTGATGTGGTGTAACGTCTCGCTTCCAGAGCGCGTCCCGCAGCCCTGCGGGACGCCGCTTCATTTCAGGGAAACGCTCTCGATAGGCCTCGTACGGACGGCCGTGAGCCAGGCCAGGATGATCCGGCGATGAACCTTTCCGAATATCTCAAGCCGGCGGGAACGGTGGTGTTCGTCGTGGCGCTCGGCCTCGGCTATTATCTGTTTGAGCATCGGCATCGCCCTGAGGCAAAGGAAACGCCGGGCGAGGCGCTCGTCATCGTGACGAAATCGACCAATGCCTGCTTCTCCGACCTCGTGCGGGTGACCGGCTTCTTCGTGCCGCGCCGCGAGGCCGTGGTCGTGGCCGACCAGGAAGGCTCGCGGGTTACGGACCTCTTCGTCACCGAAGGCACTGTTGTCACCGACAATCAGGAACTGGCGCGCCTGACCGCGCCGCCGCAGATGCCGGGCCAACCGCAGCGGCCCGGCCCGCAAGGCCCGATCTCGCTGAAGGCGCCTGCGCCGGGCCTCATCACCGAGGTCCGCACCATCGTCGGCGCGCCGGCCTCGCCGCAGGCCGGCCCGATGTTCCGCATCGCCGTCAACAGCGAAATCGAGCTCGACGCCCAGGTCCCGGCGGTTCACATGCCCAAGCTCAGCTCCGGTGCGACCGTGCGCATCAGCCGCGACGACGCGCCCGATCTGATCGGCCGGGTCCGGCTGGTTGCGCCCGAAATCGACCGCGCGACCCAGCTCGGGCGCGTGCGCATCAGCGTCACTAACAATCCCTCGCTGAAGGTCGGCGTATTCGCCCGCGCCTCGATCGATGCCAAGCGAAGCTGCGGCGTCTCGATCCCCAAGACCGCGATCGACCATCTCACCGTGCAAGTCGTCAAGGGCAACATTGTCGAGACGCGAAAGGTGCGGGTCGGACTGTCGTCCGACAGCGCGACGGAAATCCTGGAAGGGCTCGAGGTCGGCGAAATCGTCGTCGCCGACGCCGGCTCTTCGCTCCATGACGGCGACCAGATCAAAACCATGTTCGCCGATGAACTCGATCGCACGCGGGTACGCTGATGGCTCTCAATATCTCGGCATGGTCGATCCGCAATCCGTTGCCGTCGGTCGTCTTCTCGATCATCCTCCTGATCCTCGGCTGGACCTCCTTCACCAAACTTGCGGTGACGCGGCTGCCGTCGGCCGACATTCCCGTGATCTCGGTCGCGGTATCGCAATTCGGCGCTGCGCCGGCCGAGCTGGAATCCCAGGTCACCAAGACGGTTGAAGACGCCGTCTCCGGCGTCGAGGGCGTGCGGCACATCACCTCCTCGATCACCGACGGCCTGTCGGTCACCACGATCCAGTTCGCGCTGGAGACCAACACGGACCGCGCGCTCAACGACGTCAAAGACGCGGTGACGCGTGTGCGCTCCAACCTGCCGCAGAACGTCACTGAGCCGCTGATCCAGCGCGTCGACGTCATCGGCCTGCCGATCGTCACCTATGCCGCGATCTCGCCCGGCAAGACGCCCGAGCAGCTCTCCTATTTCGTCGACGACGTGGTCAAGCGCGCGCTGCAGGGTGTGCGCGGCGTCGCCCAGGTCGAGCGCATCGGCGGCGTCGAGCGCGAGATCCTGGTTTCGCTCGACCCCGATCGATTGCAGGCGATGGGCCTGACCGCGGTCAATGTCAGCCAGAGCCTGCGCGGCACCAATGTCGACGTCGCCGGCGGCCGCGCCGAGATCGGCAAGAACGACCAGGCCATCCGCACGCTCGCCGGCGCCAAGACGCTGGGCGATCTTGCCGGCACAATGATCCCGCTGTTCGGCGGCGGCGAGGTCCGGCTCGACGATCTTGGCACCGTCACCGACACCATTGCCGACCGTCGCACCTTCGCCCGCTTCAACGGCGAGCCGGTGGTCGCGCTCGGCATCAAGCGCTCAAAGGGCGCCAGCGATGTGAAGGTAGCCGAGGCCGTGCAAAAGCGCATCGACGCGCTGAAGGCCTCCTATCCCGACGTCGATCTGAAGCTGATCGACACTTCGGTCGAATATACCAAGGGCAATTACCACGCGGCGATCTCGACCCTGTTCGAAGGCGCCATCCTCGCCGTTGTCATTGTGCTCCTGTTCCTGCGCGACCTGCGCGCGACCATCATCGCCGCGATTTCGCTGCCGTTGTCGATCTTCCCGGCGTTCTGGGCGATGGACCTGCTCGGCTTCTCGCTGAACCTCGTCAGCTTTCTCGCCATCACGCTGTCGACGGGTATTCTGGTCGACGACGCCATCGTCGAGATCGAGAATATCGTCCGGCACATGAACATGGGCAAGTCGCCCTACCGTGCCGCGCTCGAGGCCGCCGACGAGATCGGCCTCGCGGTGATCGCGATCTCGCTGACCATCATCGCGATCTTCGCACCCGCGAGCTTCATGTCGGGCATCGCGGGACAGTTCTTCAAGCAGTTCGGCATCACCGTTTCGGTGCAAGTATTCTTCTCGCTGCTGGCGGCCCGCTTCGTCACCCCGGTGCTAGCCGCCTACTTTCTCAAGCACCACACGCATGTGGAGCCGCCGCCCGGCCGCATCTTGCGGTCCTATCATGGGATCGTGGCCTGGTCGGTGAAGCACTATTTTATCACGGTGCTGATCGGGCTCGGCGTCTTCGCCGCCTCGATCTGGAGCATCACGCTGCTGCCGCAGGGCTTTCTGCCGGCGCAGGACAGCGCCCGCTCGCTGCTTGCCCTCGAGCTGCCGCCTGGCACTCAGCTCGCCTACACCGAAAAGGTCACCGAGGACATCGTCGCGCGGCTGCGCAAGCGGCCCGAGGTGAAGAGCATCTTCGTCGACGGTGGGCGCGTCCCGCCGGGGACTCAGGAAGTCCGGCGCGCCGCCCTGATCATCAACTACACGCCCAAGGACAGCCGCGACATTACCCAGCGCGAGCTCGAGTTCTCGATCAGCCAGGAGCTGGAGAACGTTCCCGACATCCGCTTCTGGTTCCTGGACGAGAACGGCCTGCGCGCGATCTCGCTGGTGGTGACCGGTGTCGATCCCAACATCGTCAACAACGTCGCGAGCGAGCTTGCGACGCAGATGAAGCGCATTCCTACCATCGCCAACGTGATCTCGGAGACCTCGCTGGAGCGACCCGAGCTGCGCATCGAGCCGCGCGCCGATCTCGCCGCGCGGCTCGGCGTCTCGACCGAAAGCCTGTCGCAGACCATCCGCGTCGCCACCATCGGCGACGTCGGGCCTGCACTCGCCAAGTTCGACGTCGGCGATCGCCTGGTGCCGATCCGTGTGCAGCTCGAAGACGCCGCGCGCGGCAATCTGAAGACGCTCGAGCAGCTCCGTGTCCCGCTCGGGGAGCACGGCGAGAAGGGCGGCGTGCCGCTCTCGGTCATCGCCGACGTCAAGCTCGACCAGGGCCCCACCAGCATCAATCGCTACGACCGCGAGCGGCAGGCGACCGTTGCGGCCGACCTTGTCGGCTCCGCCGCGCTCGGCGATGCCACCAAGAAGATCTACGACCTGCCGGTGATGAAGAGTCTGCCGAAAGGCGTGAAAGTCTCACCCTCCGGCGACGCCGAGAGCCTGAACGAGCTGTCCGACGGTTTTGCGACCGCGATCACGGCCGGCCTGATGATGGTCTACGCCGTGCTGGTGCTGCTGTTCGGCACTTTCCTCCAGCCGATCACCATCCTGTTCTCGCTGCCGCTCTCGATCGGCGGCGCGATCGCCGCCTTGCTCGTCACCGGCAAGCAGCTCACCACGCCGGTGTGGATCGGCATCCTGATGCTGATGGGTATCGTCACCAAGAACGCGATCATGCTGGTGGAGTTCGCCATCGAAGCCATTCGCGCCGGCAAGCCGCGCGAGGAGGCCATGATCGACGCCGGCATGAAGCGCGCCCGCCCCATCGTGATGACCACGATCGCGATGGCCGCGGGCATGATGCCGAGCGCGCTCGCGGTCGGTGCCGGCGGCGAGTTCCGCTCACCGATGGCGCTCGCGGTGATCGGCGGCCTGATCTTCTCGACCATCCTGTCGCTGGTGTTCGTGCCTGCGATGTTCATGGTGATGGACGATTTCGGCGCCCTGATCTGGCGCTTCGCCAAGCGGTTGATCGTGCACAGCGAGGACGCGGTGGTCGCCGGTCATCACGGAGCAGCGCCGGCGGAAGCGGCGGAAACCGCGCCAGCGCCGAAGAACCTCGCGCGCCCAGCGGCGGAGTAGCTGTCGGGACAAGGCGCGCTCGTAAGTTCTACTCGTTCCGTGCGATCGCGGTCAGCTTCGTCATGTTCCTCAGCAATATCCGGCCGCGCTGGAGATCGAGGATTGCCTCCTTGCGCCAGGCCTGAAGCTGGCGGTTGACACTTTCACGGGCGGCGCCGACGAAGACGCCGAGCTGCTCCTGCGAGATGTGCACCTCCGAGCCGAAATCGGCGGCGAGCGCGCAGAGCCGCCGCGCCAGCCGGACCGGCAGCGGTTGCAGCATGGATTCCTCCATGCGCTCGCTCTGCCAGCGGATGCGCTGGCAGAGCAGCGCGATGATCTTGATCGCGACCTTCGGCTCGCGCTCGAGGAAACCGAGGAAATCCTCGCGCCGCAGCACGAACAATTCGCTCGCCTCGCCCGCGGTCGCATCGGCTGTGCGGCTCTGGCCGTCCAGCACCGCGACCTCACCGAACAGGTCGCCTGGCCCCATGAAGTTCAGCGTCAGCCGGCTGCCGTCGGAGGCGCCGGTCTCGATGCGGACCTGGCCGCGGCGCACGCCGAACAGCGCGTCTCCTGGATCGCCCTTCTGAAATAGCACCTCGCCGCTCGCCAGATGCTGGGTGTGGCAGAGACCGGACAGCCGCTGGAGCTCGTCCGCGCCGAGGTCAGCGAACATCGCGTTCATCTTCAGGATGACCGCAAATTCGGCCTGCTTGCTCATTTCAATGTCCTTGTCAATTTACTCGTGAATGTCCTTGGCAAATCGCTTGGAACCATCAGCCTAGGATCGCGTAAAACCGCGCCGGAGAAGTGTGGCATAAGTCACATAACTTTGCAGCACCTCCCGATTATTTTTGCGTGCTTGGAGCCGCTTCCCGTCCCGGGATAAACTCACGTGCAAATGACGGTAATCTGCCGGGTTCGCCGCCGATCGTCCGTCGCTGGGAAGTCGACATGAGAGCTATGAAGTTCGTCGGCGCGGCAATGGCCGCCGTCATCATCGTGATTGCAATCCTTCTGGTGGTCGGAATCCCCTCCGGCTTCCTGACCTCGACGATTGCCTCGCGGGTCGAGAGCGCGACCGGCTATCGCCTGTCGATCGACGGCACCACGAAGATCAGCCTGTGGCCGACGCTGAACGTCACTCTGAGCGACCTCACGCTGCAAGACCCGAAGGACCGCAGCGGCATCACGCGCCTGACGATCGCTAGCCTGCAGGCCGACATGTCGCTCTCCAGCGTGTGGTCGGGCCGGCCTGAGATCAGCGAGTTCGTCGTGATCCATCCCGTGCTTTACCAGCCGCTCCTGCGTGAGCGCCTGCCGAATGCCGGCACCGCGTCGAAGCCGCTCGCGCTCGACACGAATGGCGCGACCATCGACCGCGTCAAGATCACCGACGGCGAGATTGCATTCGCGCGCGTGCGCGATCGCGTCGAGGGCCGCATCAGCGCCATCAACGCCGAGGCGGTCGTTGGTGGCGATCGCAAAGTCAACATCACCGGCGCCGCGCGCGTCGGCGAACATCCAACCAAGTTCGACATCAAGGGGACCACGCCGGCGGCGACCGGCGACCGGCCGACGATCCCGGTCGACTTCGCCATCGACATGCCCGACGTGCTGAAGTCCCAGCTCGCAGGTCACGCCGAGATCCGGCTGAGCGGCGACATCGTGATGATCAACGGCCTGAACGGCAGGCTCGGCGACAGCCCCTTCAACGGCTGGGCTTCGGTCGATATCGCGAGCAAGCCGCTGGTCAAGGTCGATCTCGACTTCCAGCGGCTCGCGATTCCGCTGGCAAAATCGCCGGAGGGCGCGGCCGGGCAGCCTTGGAGCAATGCGCCGATCGACGTCTCCGGGCTCAACTATGTCGACGCGCAAGTGAGGATCTCGGCGAACGAGGCCGTGATCGGCGATGCGCACCTCTCGCCGCTCGCGCTCGATGCAAAACTCGCCGGCGGCGTGCTGAAGGCCAGCACCGCCAATCTCGGCGCCTATGGCGGTCAGGTCTCGGGCGAGATCATCCTGGATGCGACCACCGGCGCACCGAGTTTCGCCATGCATTCCGATCTCGTCGGTGTCCGCGCGCGGCCATTGCTCCAGGGCCTTGCCGAATTCGACCGAATCGACGGCAAGCTGCAGGCCAAGCTCGCTTTGCGCAGCGCCGGCACCAGCCAGCGCGCGCTGATGGCGAACATGCAGGGCACGGCCTTCGTGAATTTCCAGGACGGCGCGATCCGCGGCATCAACGTCGCACAGATGATCCGCTCGCTCACCATGGGCACGCTGTCCGGCTGGCAGGAAAATCAGGACCCCAGCCAGGAGCAGAGCACGGACCTGTCGCAGCTCTCGGCCTCCTTCCGCATCGACAAGGGCCAGGCGGTGACGACCGATCTCAATCTGACCGGGCCGCTGGTGCGCGTCACCGGCGCCGGCACCATCGCCCTCGACACCAAGATGATGGGCTTCCGCGTCGAGCCCAAGCTCGTGATGACGACCGAGGGTCAGGGCCGTACCTCCGACCCGGTCGGCTTCGGCATCCCCGTGATGATCCAGGGCACCTGGTCGCAGCCGCGGATCTATCCCGACATGGCCGGCGTGCTCGACAATCCGGATGCCGCCTATGCCAAGCTGCGCGAGATGGGCAAGGGCCTGTTCGGCCCCGATGGCGCCGGGCTTGGCAATATCCTGGGCGGCCTGGGGTTGGGCGGCACCACCGCACCGGGCGGCGGCAGCGCGAGCGGCAATGCCAATCCACAAGGTTCGCAGCCGGGACAGAACAATCCGCTCGGCGGTCCCCTGGGCGAAGCCATCGGCAATCTGATCCAGCAGGGGCTTTCCAGCGGCGCGGGAGCTGGCACCGGCCGCAGCCGCAGCCTGCCGGCGACGCCATCAACGTCGGCGCCACAGGCCTCGCCTGCCGCCCCCGCCCTGGAGGACCCGCCGATGGTACAGCAGGACAGTCAGCCAATGAACGACGTGCTGCGGCAGCTCTTCAATCGGTGATTGGCGGACCCGCGCACTGGGCTCCACAGCGATCCCTTACATCGGCAGCGGGTAACCACAACGGCGGCTCGGCCGGCCGCCTTGGCAATCCTTGGCCCGAATTGTGGTAGAAGGCTGCCAGCGCCGGTAGGGCCCGTAGCGCGCAGCGTCAATGGCGGCGCGAGAGGATCGGGATGGTAGGAGCGAACGACAAGACACGGTTTTTACGCGAGGGCCTGTTCGCCAAATACGTTGTCTCCCTCGTCGGCCTCGTCGTGTTCGTGCTCGCCGTCAACGGTGCCATGGAGACCTGGATCTCCTATCGCGCCACCAGGACACAGCTGATCGACGGGTTGGAGGACAAGGCGCAAGGCGCCGCCCGGCGGGTCGAGCAGTCGATTTCGGAGCTCGAGCGCCAGATCAGCTGGGTGACGCGGGCGAGCCAGGATACGCTCGAGAAGCGCCGTGCCGACTACGCGTCGCTCCTGCACCAGGTCTCGGTCGTCAGCCAGCTATTCCAGCTCAACGGCGAGGGCCGCGAGGTGCTGCGCGTCTCGCGCCAGTCGACCACGACGGGGAGCAATGCCGACCTCTCCCGCGACATGCGCTTCACCGACACCGTCGCCCGCGGCGTCAGCTACGCGCCGGCCTGGTTCGCCGACCGGACACCTTACATGTCGATCTCGGTGGCGCATTCCGGCTTCAACGCCGGCGTCACTGTCGCCGAGATCGATCTCAGCTTCCTCTCCGAGCTCCTGTCCGACGCCCAGGTCGGCAAGGCCGCCTTTGCCTATGTGGTCGACCCGCGCGGCCGCGTGCTGGCGACGTCCCCTAGAGGGCCTGATGTCGGCAAGGATCTGTCAAAACTGCCGCAGGTCGCGGCCGCGATCGCGCCCGGCCGCGAGCCGGACACGTCGGGCACCGACTTCAACGGCCATGCGGTGATGAGCGCCGCGAGCACATTGCCGAAGCTCGGCTGGAGCGTATTGTTCGAGCAGCCGGCCACGCAGGCCTTGATGCCGATCCGCGACCAGCTCGTGCGCATCGCGCTCCTGATCGGCATGGGCCTGATGGTCGCGATCCTCGCCGGCACGCTGCTCGCCCGCCGCATGATCATCCCGATCACGGCGCTGCGCGACGGCGCCCATAAGCTTGGCGAGGGAGATTTCAGTCATCGCATCGATGTGCGCACCTCGGACGAGCTGGAGGACCTCGCAAGCCAGTTCAACCGCATGGCCGATCAGATTCAGGAGACCTATTCGAACCTGGAGACCAAGGTCGAGGAGCGCACCCGTGATCTCGCGCAGTCGATTCACGAGCTCAAGGTGCTGGAAGAGGTCGGCCGCGCGGTCGCCTCCTCGCTCGATCTCGATGCCGTGCTGCCGACGATCGCCGCCCGCGCCATCGAGATCACCCGTGCCGATGCCGTGCTGATCTACGGCTATGAGGCGGATGAGCGCCGCTTCAGCCTGGTCGAGGCCAATGGCATCGGCAAATCGGCCGACGGTGCCCACCTCACCATCGAGGAAGGCGAGAACATCCTGAGCGATGCGGCGGTGAGCGGCGAGCCGATCGCGCTGGCCGATCTCGAACATGCCTTCGAGCAGCCGTTGCGCGACGTCGCCGTCAATGCCGGCTTCCATTCGGTGCTGGTGGTGCCGCTGGTCGATCAGCAGGGCACGCTCGGTTCGCTGGTGGTGCTGCGCCGTGCCAGCGGCGATTTCGCCCCCAGCATCATCGGCCTGATGCGCACCTTTGCAAACCAGGCGGTGCTGGCGATGCGCAATGCGCGGCTGTTCACCGAGGTCGACCACAAGAGCCGCGCGCTGGAGGCGGCGAACGAGACCGTGCGCGCCCAGGCTGACAAGCTGCGCGAGCAGACCGAGCAGCTCAAGGACTGGAACAAGTCGCTGGAGGAGCGCGTCAAGACCCAGCTCGGCGAGATCGAGCGCATCCGCAAGCTCGAGCGTTTCCTGGCGCCGCAGGTCGCGCAGCTGATCGCCTCCTCGGACAGCCCCGAGGGGCTGCTCACCAGCCAGCGCCGCGAGGTGACCGTGGTGTTCTGCGATCTGCGCGGCTTCACCGCGTTCACGGAAGCGACCGAGCCGGAAGAGGCGATGAACGTGCTGCGCGAATATCACGCCGCGCTCGGCAAGCTGATCTTCAAGTATGAGGGCACGCTCGACAAATATGCCGGCGACGGCGTGATGATCCTGTTCAACGCCCCGATTCAATTCGAGGACCACACCAAGCGCGCCGTGAAGATGGCGGTGGAGATGCGCGACACGATCGGCCCGCTGACCGAGCGCTGGCGCAACCGCGGCCATAGCCTCGGCTTCGGCATCGGCATTGCGCTCGGCTATGCCACGCTCGGCCAGGTCGGCTTCGAGCAGCGGCTGGAATATGCCGCGATCGGCAGCGTCACCAACCTCGCCTCCCGCCTCTGCGGCGAGGCCAAGCCCAACCAGATCGTGGTGAGCCGCCGCGTCTACGGCATGGTCGAACCCTGGGTCGAAGCCCGCGCCCTCGACGATCTCCATCTCAAGGGCTTCAATCACCCCGTGCTCGCGATGGAGATCTTGTCCTGGCGCGAGGAGGTGGAGAACGTGGTGGATGCGGCCGCGGTGCGGCGGCGAGGGTAGCCAAAACAAAAGTGCGAAAACAACCCCATGCACAGTAGGCGGGGGCTGCAAGATCAATGACTTACGAGGGCCTCGCGCCGGTGGTGGCGTGGTTTGACACGTCAGGCAAAACACTGGGAGGATGGCAGCATCCCCACGAACCACATCCCGCCTCCTCGCGACTGACCATCGCCTCAACGGCGAGGTCAGAATCGGATGGAGACGATCGTGGCGTTTGCCTTGCCTACGCGTGCGTATGATTTGCAGATGCTGGACCGTCCCGCCGACGTGCGCGCGATCACGGCTGGGTCTATTGGCTGCCGCCGGGCATCACGAGCGAACAATGGCCGCTCGATCCGGTCAGCGGCTATCCGCTGATGCACGGCTTCACGCTTCTTCTGCCGGAGGATTATCGCGTGCATGGCGCTGACATCGTCGTGCGGTATGACGGCGGAGCGCCCGATGACCCAGAAATCCGCGAGGCCGTGCTGGCGCGAGCGTTCACGGCGTGTCCCCAAGAAACGGATTGACGATGGTGAGCCCGCGGATGCTGCAGCCATGTTGCAGGTCTTCACTGTAGAGCGTGTCACAGCTGGCCTCGATTGCCGCGGCAACGATCAGAGCATCATAGAACGCAAGGCTGTGATCGCGGGCAAGCGCAAGCGCCGCAGCGTGCGTGTCTGATGTCAGCGGCACGATGTCGGGGAAACGAAAGCGGAGGGATTGCACAGCTGCCTCGATCACGAGCCAGCCCTGCTTCTGCTTCTTGCGGAACACGTTGGTGAACTCGTTCAGCACCTGCGCGCTGATGGCGCCACCGCCGGCGATCGTAGTCAGCGCCCGCTGGCGCCGGGCGTCGGTCGAGTAGGCGTAGATCAGGATGTTGCTATCGAAGAAGGCGCTCACCTCTCGTTCGCCTCGTCGCGGACGAACTTGTAGCCTTCGGGCAGCGCAAACTGGAACTGCTCCGCCTGCCTGAGAAATTCCGCCCGCTTGTCGATCTTCTCCACTGCGAGCTGGCCCTTCGAGGCTGCCACCACATTGAGTTCGTCGCCTGGTGAAAGCTTCAGAGCCTCAACGAGTGCCTTGGGCAGGCGAACGGCCAGGCTATTTCCCCACTTGCAAACGAGCATGGAACCCTCATGATATACAAAAATTGTTGTATATCACGGCCTGGATATCATCCAGTTTCGAGAGGCCCAGCAGCCGACTTATCGATGCGTCCGGCGTCCTTCGTCGCCTAAGGAAGAACATCCGAGTGCCGCGGCAGGAGCACAGGGCTCATCGCAGGATCTGCAGGACGGCAGGCCTTCGAAGACGGGCATGGATTGTCTGTGGTGCGCAGCATCGCCGACATTTGCGTTGCAGATACTTGGAGCTGGGCGCTCACGCCCCCCGCTTCGGCCCGATCGCCTCGAAGCCGGCCTTCTGCTCGTCGCTCAGATCCGCCTCGAAATCGTCGAGTGCATCGCTGACGCCGCCGACCGCTTGCAGCATTGTCTCCAGCCGCGCCTTCACGGCGGCGAGGCGGGCCTGCGGTGTCGCGGCGGCCTCCGCCGGGCAGGCGCTCAGTGTCTCCATGGTGCGCAGAGTGGTGTCCTGGAGCACGTCAAGGCGCGCGCGGGCGACCTCGTCGAGCTTGAGCGCGGAAGCAATCTCGGCAACGGGCCATTGCTGCTGCACGAGCTGCTCGTATTGGCGCTGCGCCTTTTCGTCATAGCGAGGATCATAGTCCGGCTTGCAGGCGGCGGCCGCCGGCGCGTCCTTGGGCAGAGCCGCCGCTAGCGCGGCGCGACGCTCATTGGCGAGCGCATTGAGTCTTGTCTTCTGGTCGTCATTGAGGAGACTGACGAACTTCGAAAGCGGCGGCGCGACCGCGTCAATGGCCTTGATCATGGCCTGGAGCCGCTCGCGCATCAGGCCGAGGCGCTCGGCGGCCGTGGCCGGGGCCTGCGTCGGGCAGGCGGTACGGATGGTGTCGCGCGCGGCGTTCCAGGCGGATGCGAGCTCGTCGAGCGCGGTGCGCTGCAATTCGTTCGGCGCCACGGCGGCAGTGATCCGCTCGACGGGGAGGCTGCCGGCGTCGCTGGCTTCGCAAAGAGTCTCCGCGGACGGAATTCGCCGCGCGCCCCGGCCTTGCGGCGCGACGTAGGCAGCAAGCTCGGTGGCGACGTAGGGCGCGAAGATCGCCGCATAGATGTCGCCATAGCCATAGAGCGAGAGGCTGGTGGTGTCGCCGAAGATGATCGCGGTGGTGAGATCATCATGCGCGAACGGCCAGAACACCGGACCGACCCAGCCATAGCTGCCGTCGGGATGGCGCCACCATCCCTGCTGACGGCGACCGCCCTGCCAGCCCGACAGCGCAGCCTGCGCCGTGAGCGCCGCACGCAGGACGTAAGGGTTGGCAGGCTGGCCGCGCTCGGCGCCGCGGGGATCCTGCGACCTCAGCGCGGCCGAACGGTATCGGCCACCGCGCACCGCCATGCGGGCATGGCGCAAGCGCGACATGCCGATCATGTGGCCGACGGCAAACCGTGCAACGCCGAGCGGACCGCCGCGCAATCCGAACTGGGCCTCGGCCTTGTCAGGCAGCAGCACTGCCACACACATGAGGGCAGCGCCCGCCAACGCCAGTCCCATGCGTCTGGACACGAAAGCTGACCCGACCACCTCGGCCTCCTCCCAGCGCCAAGCGCGCATTGCGTCGCGTCACAATGACGCCTGGGGGAACCGATTGTTCCGGAGCGGCAAAGGGCAAAGCGTCGCGGGTGGCTGCTTACCTCTCCCGGTAAGAAGCAAGCAATCGCTTACGGGAACCGGGACTCTCCTCGCGGCACATCCTTCGAGACGCCCGCTTTGGCGGGCTCCTCAGGATGAGGGCGGAATGTGCGGCAGCATTTCAACAGCTCCGACGCCAATTCGCCTCATCCTGAGGGACTGCGGAGCGGTGGTCTCGAAGGACGAGGCTAGGCAGCATCGGTGCCCGTTGAAACTGCTGCCGCGCTCATCTCCTCATCCTGAGGACCCGCCTGAGGCGGGCGTCTCGAAGGATGGCCGCAGAGAAGAGAGAAAGAAGAAGAACCGCCTCACTGCGCCTTTGGCGGCATCACGACGGTCTGGCCGGGATAGATCAAATTGGGATTATGGATCTTGTTGCGGTTGGCGTTGAAGATCACGGCGTAGCGGGCGCCGTCACCATAGGCGAGCCGGCTGAGCGCCCACAGGCTGTCGCCGCGGGAGATCACGCGGCTGCCACCCGCTTCCGCCGGTGCACCATTGAGCGCGTCCGCCGGCGAAGCCGATGCCACTGCAGTCGCTGCCGGCGCCCGGGCCATAACCTTCGGCTTCGGCGCGCCAGTCAATCTGGGCCGAGCCGCGGGCCCGTCGGGTGCCGAGGCCAGGCGCGGCGACGCCGAGGGCAAGGAGGCCACGACATCAGGCTTGTCGTCGGGTTTCTCGGCCTGGTTCGGCGCTTGTTTCGCTTCTTGTTTCGCTTCCTGCCGCGCGGCCGGTACCGGGCGCGCGGGCGGCGGCGCGGCTTCGGCGATCGTCACCGGCATGGAGCGGGCGGATTGCGTGACGGTCCCGTCGGTCGATTTCGCCCGCAGGGTCAGCTCATAGGAACCGGCCGGAAGCTGCGGCGGGGTCATCACGAACTGCCCCGACGCATCGGCCACGACCGAATCGAGCGGCTTGCCGTCGCGCAAGAGCTCGACCTTCGCACCCGGCGTGGCCCGGCCGGCGATCACCGCGGCTTCGCCATGATCGTCGATCCGCGCAACGTCGAAACGGGGGCCCGCATCGGTCGCAGCCGCCGGCGGCTTGACCGGCGCGAGATCGGCCAGCGCCGCGACCTGTTTCTGCGTCTCGGCCAACGCGCCCGCCTTCGGCTCGGGCGAGGCGGTTGCGGCCGGCGCGCTGGCGGCAAGCTTCGGCTCTTCCGGCTTGAGTTCCGGTCTGGGTTCGACCTTTGCCTCCGGCTTGGCGGCGGCTTCGGTTTTCGCCTCGCCCGTCAGCAGCACGCGGCGCAGGTCGGTGGGGCCGATCACCAGCGCGGTACCGCCCACCGCGAGCAGACAGAATGCAATGAAGGCCTTGGATGCGGTGATCATCGGAAACGAACCTTGGTCAGAACCTGGGCCGCAAATCAGCGGACGCGGCAAATTGCGCCGATTTGGCTGCGGCAGCAAGACGATCATTGGGATGACAAGCCTCCGCTCAGGCGCGCCCGGATGAACCGGCGCCGGCTCGCGCGCTCCAATTCATCCTTTCCTAACCCTCGCTGGTAACGGGGTCTTGGCGGTTTTGCTGCATCTTGCGTCCCACGGGAGGGCTGGATGGGCACATCGATTGGATGGACCGCGCGGATGCGCGCGTTGCTGCGCCGTTGGCGCGGGGCACCGCTGACATGGCTGATCGTCGGCGGCTTCGTGCTGATGGCCGCGACCGCCGTCGGCACCGCGCTCACCGTCGACCGCTTCCGGCAGAATGCGATCGAGAGCGGCCGCGAGAGCCTGCAAAACTCCGTCCGCCTGCTCGCCCGGCATTTCGACCGTGAGTTCGAGGACTTTGCGGTGCTCCAGAAGAGCATCATCGCCGAGCTCGAAAGTCATGGCATCGAATCCGCTGACGTCTTCCGCAGCGAGATGGGCACGCTCGCCCTGCACGAGGTGCTGCGCGCAAAGGCCAGCGGCTGGTCTGACGTCGCCGGCGCCAATGTGTTCGATTCCGAGGGTGTGCTGATCAATTCGTCGCGGCGCTGGCCGGTTGCCGCGATCTCGGTGGCCGACCGCGGCTATTTCAATCGCCTCAAGAACGATCCGGCCGCGCAGGAAGAGATCGAGATCGTACGGGGCCGGCTCGGCAACGGACCGGCGATCGTGTTCGCGCGGCGCGTCTCCGGCCCGCACGGCGAATTCCTTGGGCTGGTCTCGCGCGCGATCGCGCCGGAGCAGCTCGAATCCTTCTTCGCCTCGACCGGGCTCGGCGAGGAATCCTCGATTGCGATGCACCACCAGAACGGCCAGCTGCTCGCACGCATCCCGCATGTCGATGACATGATCGGGCAGAACTTCCGCAAGGGCACGCCCGAGCAGATGGCGGTGTTCGAGCGCACCTTCGTCACCACCCAACTCGCAAGCCCGATCGACGGCAAGGACCGCATCGTCGCCGCGCGCCTCCTCACCGGTGAGCCGCTGGTCGTGGTCGCGACCAAGTCGCTGGATGCAACGCTGGCCACCTGGCGCACGCAGACGAAGTTCTTCGTCGCGGTGGCCGTGCTGTCGATCGGGCTGCTCGTGCTGACGCTCTATCTGATCTTCCGCCAGGTGACGCACCGGCTCTCGCTGGAGAAGCAACGACTCGACACCGCGATGAACACCATGACGCAGGGCCTGTTGATGTTCGATCAGGACGAGCGGCTGATCGTCTGCAACCGGCGTTATATCGAGATGTACGCGCTGTCCGCCGACGTGGTGAAGCCAGGCGTCCATTTCCGCGACGTGATCCGGCATCGCCACCACACCGGCTCGTTCCACGGCGACGTTGAGTCCTATTGCGACGATATCCTGAGCCATATCGGGCGCACCCAGAGCGCCATCGTCGAGACCGCCGACGGCCGCCTGATCGAGATCAAGAACCAGCCGGGCGCGGCCGGCGGCTGGCTCGCGACCCATGACGACGTCACCGAGCGCATCCGCGCCGACGAGCGCATTGCGCATATGGCGCATTACGACGCGCTGACCGACTTGCCCAACCGCGTGCTGATGCGCGGCCATCTGGAGCGCCGCGTCGCCGAACTCGGCCAAGGCAAGCCGTTCGCGATCCTCTATATCGACGTCGACGAGTTCAAGGGCGTCAACGATTCGCTCGGACATGAGGTCGGCGACGAGCTGCTGCGCAAGGTCGCAAGCCGCCTGCGCGCCTGCGCCGGCGGCAACGACATGGTCGCACGGCTCGGCGGCGACGAATTCGCGATCATCAAGGCCGGCACCAACGATCAGGCTCAGTTGGCCGCGTTGGCGGAGACGATCTTGAATGCGCTGCGAGCACCCGTCAATTGCAAGGGCCAGGAGATCCCGACCGATGCCAGCATCGGCATCGCGATCGCGCCCGATCACGGCGACAATATCGACGACCTGCTCAAGCGCGCAGATCTTGCGATGTATGCCGCGAAGTCGGAAGGGCGCCGCACCTTTCGCATCTTCTCGCCCGAATACGACGCCAAGGCGCGGCAGCGCCGGCAGCTCGAGCTCGATCTGCGCCAGGCGCTGGCGCGCGGCGAGTTCGAGGTGCACTACCAGCCGTTGGTCGACCTCGCGGCCAATGTCGTCACCGGCTGCGAGGCGCTGCTGCGCTGGCGCCATCCCGAGCGCGGCATGGTTTCGCCCGCGGACTTCATCCCGGTCGCCGAAGACACCGGCCTGATCAGCGAGATCGGCGAATGGGTGCTGAAGCAGGCCTGTACCGAGGCCGCGAGCTGGCCCGGCCAGATCCACATCGCCGTGAATGTCTCGCCGGTGCAGTTCCGATCGCGGACGCTGGCGCTCAAGGTCGCCGCGGCGCTCGCGGAATCGGGGCTGGCGCCGGGGCGGCTCGAGCTTGAGATCACCGAGACGGTGCTGATCCGCGACGACGAGGAGGCGCTGACGATCCTCCAGCAGCTGCGCGAGCTCGGCGTGCGCATCGCGCTCGACGATTTCGGCACCGGCTATTCGTCACTGAGCTATCTGCACCGCTTCCCGTTCGACAAGATCAAGATCGACCGCAGCTTCATCAGCGACATCGGCGAGCCCGATGATTCCTCCCCGATCGTGCAGGCGGTGGTGCACATGGCCGCCGCGCGGCACATGGCGACGACCGCCGAAGGCGTCGAGACCGAGGCCCAGCGCGAGGTGCTGCGACAGCTCGGATGCAGCCAGATGCAGGGCTGGCTGTTCAGCCCGGCCGTGCCGGCGGCGAAACTGAAGCAGCTGTTGTCGGCGCAGGCCGCGGCGGCTTAGCGGCGCGCTCATTACGCGCCGCTCCATCCGCGATGTCCGTGGGGTCATTGGCATCGAACGATCGTGATGCGGCTGAATGCGATCGAACGCGATTGACTTGAAGCTCGACTCGGTCAGGGAGCGAGAATGACGAAGCGTGATCCGAAAGCGAGTGCGCGCCGGTGTAAGGATCATGCTCGAACACGAAAGGACGCGCGGTGACGATCACATCCCGATCTCATCGCGCTTTTTCGCGCAGCATGCAGGATGACGTCCCGGAGGGACGAAAGCTCACATCAGGCCTTTTGCGGCATGGACTTCGGCGATCTCGGCGTCGGGGTGGGCGACGATGGTGGCGAACATGATGCCGCTGATGATCAGCGACCAGGCGGTGTCCCAATAGATCCAAAACACGTGCCAGCCCTCCGTTTCGATCTCCTCCGCTCGCGGGATCGGGATAACGGCAAGGCGAGGCTGCCGTTCCCGGTGCGAATGCGGCGCTATTTTTGTTTGGTCGGCGGGGAGCTGCGACCGGTTTGACCGGTGTGGCGCTTTGCCACGACGTCCTCGTCGCGCTCGCCCTCAAGCGGACGCGACGGCGGCTTGGGCTGGCCTTTCTGACCGCCATGCTTGCCGCCCATATCGGGCTCGCCTTCGAGATCGTTTTCACGGGGCATGATGCTTCAATGCGCTGGGACGGCATTGGTTCGCCTGTGAACGAGGTCATAGGATCGCCGCGGTTTGCGGTGCACGATCGTTGCCCCGGGGCATCGCGATTTCGACCGGCGGATTAGGGCTGATGCGGACACGACTGATCGCCTGGACCATCCTGACCTGCGGGCTGCTTGCGGTCACCGTATGGACCGTGCTCGGGCCGCCTAATCGCCCGCCCGGCCCGCATTTGCCCTCCCGCAGCGTGACGGCGGCGGTGCGGTAGCCATCCTGAGCCACCGATACAATTTCGGCATCGATCAATCCCAACTGGAATTTGGTGCGACGGCGCGCCTCCCGCTATCCTCGACGGCAAAACGACAATGCCGCACCGGCTTTGAGGAGGAGACCATGTTGAGACCGACCCGACGTATCGCGCCGCGCCTGCCGCGCGCTGCGATCGCCACCACCCTGGCTTTTCTCGCCCTCATTCCTGGAGTCCGTGCCGGCATGGCCGAAACCTTCGCCTATGTCGGCAACGCCGACAGCAACGACATCAGCGTGTTCAAGATGGCCGAGAGCGGCGAGATGACACCGGTGCAGACGGCAGCTTTTACCGGCATCGAAAAGTCGGGCTCCTCGACGCCGCTCGCGATCACGCCTGACAAGCGCGTGCTGATCGCCGGAATCCGCTCGCAGCCATACCTTGCGGTGAGCTTCGCGATCGATCCCAAGACGGGCCAGCTCAGCCATATCGGCAACGGGCCGCTCGCCGACAGCATGGCCCATATCGCCGTCGATCGCAGCGGCAAATTCCTGTTCAGCGCCTCCTATGGCGGCAACAAGGTCGCGCTCAATCCGCTTGGCGCAAACGGCGTCGCCGGCGAGCCGAAGCAGATAATCCCGACCGGGCTGAACGCCCATGCCTTCCTGCCCTCGCCTGACAACCGCTTCGTGTTCGCAACCAATCTCGGCTCCGACCAGGTGCTGAGCTTTGCGTTCGACGCCACGACCGGCACGCTGACGCCGAGCGATCCACCGGCCCACAAGGTGCCGGAAAAATCGGGGCCGCGGCACTTCGTGTTCTACCCCAACGGCAAGTTCGTCTATCTCGTTCACGAGCTGAACGGCGACGTCGCGGCGTTCAGTTATGAGGCCAAGAGCGGCGCCTGGACCGAGACCCAGCGCACCACCGCGCTGCCCGAGGGCTTCAACGGAAAGCCTTGGGCGGCCGACATCCACATCACCTCGGACGGGCGCTTCCTCTACGCCTCAGAGCGCACCACGAACACGCTCACCGCCTACAAGGTCGATGCAACAAGCGGCAAGCTGACCACGATCGGCAGCGTGCCGACCGAGAAGCAGCCGCGCGGCTTCAACGTCGATCCCTCGGGGCGCTATCTCGCCGCGGTCGGCGAACTCTCCGACGGCATGACGGTCTATGCGATCGACCAGAGCAGCGGCGCGCTCGCCAAGCTGAAATCCTATCCCACCGGCAAGAAGCCGAACTGGGTGGAGTTTCTGAGCCTGCCGTGAAGGAGGCGCGGCCGGCCTGCGCCGCAACCTGCCCCATTCGGCGGGAGCGAACCTGATCTCCAATCCCGCGACTAATCAGGACTTGCCGCGGCGGCCCGCGCCGGTGTGGCACCCCGCCGTGGGACAACGCTGCCGTAGTCCAGCCCGTTGCCATCTGCTATCGATTGAAGGGCTATAACCCCGTGGAATTTTCGATGCGTCATTTGCCCCGTGCCGTTGCCCGAAGCCTGTTTCCCGCAGCCATCGCCGGAGTGTTCGCTCTCGGCCAATATCCGGCCGGAGCCGCCGAGGACGATGCCCCCAAGGGGCCGGCGGTCACGGTGCTGAAGGTCGCGAAATCCTGCTTCTCCGACATCGTCGAGGCGACCGGCACGATCATTGCGCGCGAGGAAACGTCGGTGCGGCCCGAACGTCCGGGCCTAAAGGTGACCGAGGTGCTGGCGGAAGCCGGCCAGACCACCACCGCCGGCCAGGTGCTGGCGCGGCTGGCGCTGCCGGAAGGCGGCACGCTTCAGGTCACCGCGCCCGTGGCGGGCGTGATCGCCACGTCGACCGCGCAGATCGGCAATTTCGCCTCCGCCAAGGGCGAGGCCCTGTTCACGATCGTGGCGCGCAGCGAATACGACCTGGTCGGCCTGGTCGCGACCACCGACATGCGCAAGCTCGCCGTCAACCAGCAGGCCACCGTGCGCATTGCCGGCGCCGACGACATCGATGGCAAGATTCGCCGCATCGGACCGACCGTCGAGCCGAACATCCAGCAGGGCATGGTCTATATCGGCATCTCCTCGCAGAAGCGCCTGTTGCTGAATGCGAGCGGCCGCGCGTTGATCAAGACCGGACAGAGCTGCAATGTCGCGGTGCCGCTGACAGCCGTGCAATATTCCTCGGCCGGCACCGTGGTGCAGGTGATCCGCCGCAACCGCGTCGAGACCAAGCGCGTCGAGATCGGATTGATGTCGGGCGGCAATATCGAGGTCCGCGACGGACTCAACGATGGCGACGTCGTCGTCGCCCGCGCCGGCGCGCTGCTGCGCGAGGGCGATCCGGTGCGCCCGGTGATGGCGAGCGCGGAAGCGGCGAAGTAGAGATTGAAGAAGAAAAACTAGCCGCCGGCTTCGCCGAAGCGAATGTCCTCGAGCAATGACGATGAGATGCTCGGGACCTGGTCGCCTTCGCTGGCGCGGGAGATGGCGACGCGGGTCTTGTTGAAGACGCTTTCGGCGCTGCTACCTTGCGCATTGAGGTTGTTGAGAAGCTCGCTGACGAGCACGCTGTGCTCGCCCTTGCCGTCGTCGACGACCTTGCCGGGCGAGGCCGAGGAGAGGATCAAGGCGTTGTCGGCCGCGCTGATCGGCGCGAGGCCGTGGCTGTAGGAGCGGAAGCGGCGCTCGTAAGGGTTACGGCGGGAGGCGTCGACGACGACGAGCTTGGCCTTGGCGCCCTGCTCCTTCATCATCTCGAGCACGCCGTCGATGGAGACGCCATGGCGACGGACGTCGCTTTCCTTCCAGATCACGGCATCGACCGGCAGCATGTAGCTCTCGCGGCCGGCCTGCACGCCGTAGCCGCCGAAGAACAGCATGACGACGCTGTCGCGATTGATCCGGGACTTCAGGCGGTTGACGGCGCGGACCATGTCGTCCTTGGTCGCATCTTCCACCATGTCGACGTCAAAGCCGTTCTTGCGCAGGGACGACGAGAGCGCGCGGGCGTCGTTGATCGATTGCGTCAGCGGCGCGTTGGCGTCAGGATAATGTCCATTGCCGATGACCAGCGCCAGATGCGTGGCATGGCCGATCGAGCCCGTGATCTGGTCGGTCGAGACGGCTTTGGCCGCATCGATCGCCCGCATGTTGAGAGCAGCATGCGCGCCGATGACGAGCGACACCGTGCCGATGAGGGCGGCGGCGACGGCAATCGTGCGTCTGGAGAGGTCGAGCTGCCTTACATTCATCTCGGTTCGTTCCTGTGCCAAAGACCAGCCAAGCGCGCGCACACTGTTTGAGTAGCGCGATAGCGTCTTTAGGTTTGAGGGATCGGCCGGGGATGTGCCCCCGAATTGCGCGCAATTTGCGGCGCCGCACCAAACAAACCTTTAACCGCATATAGGCCCCCGGGCAATAGATTGCTCAAATTTTGAGCTAAGTCACTGAAGATGTTAGATAATTCTCAGGCCTGGGTTTCTCCATTTTTTGCTCCCCGTAGCCTTCCGGAGCGGCATCAGGCAGCCTTCGTCCCGGCTTTTTCTGTGACTCCCATCACATTTGTATTTCCTGCGAATCCGGGTAGCTTTTTCAACGACTTGCAGGGGGTGGCGCGCGGCTGGGAGCGCGCCGGCCGGCCCCCGGCCAATGCCCCGCGACCAGGTATTTCATGAGCTTTCAATATTTTGCCGGCGCCGCCTGCCGGGCGCTGACGGCGCGGAAGGACGGCCCCTCGCTTTACGAGGTCTGCGATCCCGTCTTGTCGGGCGCGTCCGGCGGCGATCCGCATCTGGCCAAATTCTACAAGACTGCGCTCGGCAATCCCGCGCTACGGATGCTGCTGCGACGGGCCGGACTGCCCGAGCTGCGCGACGAAGCGAGGCTGGCGGCGCTGCGCCAAGCGCTTGCCCATGCCCGCGACGAGGCCGAGCCCGACTGGGCGGCCGTCGGCCAGCCCGTGGCCGATCTCGTCGACAGCATCGCGCTCGACCATCCCAGGCCGCCGCCGGCCATGTTCGTCGGCAAGGCGCCGCAACAATCGCAGATCGATGGCGTGATCCGCGATTGCGCACAGCACCTGCTCGGCTCGTACCGCAAGAACGGTTTCCTGCCGACCTACGCCGCCTTCAACCTGATTGGTGATCCCGATTGTCGCGGACGCGAGCTGATCATGGCGCTCACGGGCCTCAACGCGCGCGGCTACAAGAACTCCTCGCTGCTGTTCAACCTCGCCCGCGTCTTCATCGCGCGTTCGCCGGCGCGCGCCGTGGTCCATCCGCCCTGGCGAGGGGTTGCCGAGCCGATGTGGGAGCCGGTGCAGATCCGCCACCGCTCGGCCTATTACGATGCGTTCTTCATCGAGGCGCTGCTGAGCTATGTCGAGACCGGGCTGGCCTCACCCGCCGACAAGGTCGCGGCGGAGCGCGCGATCGCCGACATGGTGGATTTCTGCATCAATATCAGCCGCGAGGAGGTCGAGGGCATCGACGGCGTGCGGTTCAATGTCATCACGGCGCTCGCGCCGGCACCGCATCCGCGCTTCTCCCGCTTCTTCGCCCAGATCAAGCAGGATCTCGGCTTCGGAATCTACGTGCCGGATTGCGACACCACGGCCTGCTCGATCTCGGCAGCGACGCAGGCCGGCTGCACCGATCCGATCATCGACCAGCCGCTCTTGGATTTCTACGCCGGCTACCAGGTCCGCGCCGGCGTCAACGCGCCGCGCGTGACGGTGCCGCTGAACGACCATATCGACTACGAGGGTGGCATTGCGACCTGGATCGACAATCTCGCGGGCGAGCGTCCTTACGGCAACGATCTCGATCCGACGCTCAATCTCGACGTTCTCGAGGTCAGCTTTCGCAACCTGGCGCGCTGGAAGATTCTTGAGACGCCATCGCGGCTCGCCACTGTGCATCGCATCATCGGTTTCCAGAAGCGATTGGCGGCCAGCGGCGCTTTCGCCAATCCGCGCTCGCACATTTATTATCTGCCGGAGCTCTACAGTGCCTATTTCGGCCGTTGTTACGCAGCGTTCCTGGCGCTGCCACTGTCGGCCCAGGCCGCCATCGATCCCGACGGCGATTTCGATTTCATCCGCCACCGCGTGCTGTCCTACGTCAAAGGCGAGTTGATGGCCGCGGAGATGAACGCGTTCGACGCCGCACTGGCGCTGATCGCGCTCGGCCATCTCGGCGCCGACCCGCGCGCCTTTGCGCCGGCGCTGAACGTGATCGTCGATGCCATCGGCGAAGGCGGCCGCCGTGGCCCGTTCCGTGCCTATGAATGGAACAAGATGAAGACGCCGACGCGAATTCTGGTTGGCGGACCGGAGGTGACGTCGGCCTTCGTGCTGATGGGGCTAGCGGTGGCGCGGAGGCAAATGGTGAATGGCGAATAGCGAATAGGGGTCGTCCCTATTCGCCACTCCCTATTCGCAACTCGCCCGCTTTGATGACGGGAAGTTGAAAGCCTATCTGTCCGGCATACGCTGGCCGAGTAGCCAAAAGCTGACACAATCGCAGGCTCTATCGAGATTTTCCTGGGACTTGCGGACCGGCATGTTGCGAAACGTCCTGATTGCGCTGGCTTTCCTCGCCCTCCCCTCGCTGGCCGAGGCCGCCGATATCACCGGCACGGCCAAGGTACGCGCCGGCGATACCGTCGTGATCGGGAACACGCGAATCCGGCTCGGCGGCATCGACGCCCCCGCGCTCGACCAGCTCTGCCTCAACACCAAGACCGAGCGCTGGACCTGCGGCGTCGCCGCGCGTGACGAGCTCGCGAAACATACCGAGGGCAAGAGCTGGGTCTGCCACACCCGCGCCATCGACCGGCGCGGCCGCACCGTGGCGCGCTGCGAGGTCGGCGGCGAGGACATCCAGAAATGGCTGGTGCGCAGCGGCTGGGCGCTGGCCTACACCCGCATGTCCCATGATTACGACGCGGACGAAGCCGCTGCACGGGAGGCGAAGGCGGGGATGTGGCAGGGCGCCTTCATCGCGCCCTGGGACTGGCGCGTCCGCAACAAGAAGACCGCCATCCTGGGCGCCACCAAGCCGCCCGACGGCGCCCATGCGGTGCTGCTCGCCTCGGCCTCGGGACCGGTCGCGCCTTCACCTGATTGCACCATCAAGGGCAACGTCAACAGCGCCGGCGAATGCATCTACCACCAGCCGACTAGCCGCTGGTACACCCAGATCAGGATGAAGATCAGCAAGGGCACCCGCTGGTTCTGCTCAGTGGAAGAGGCGGAAGCCGCCGGCTGCCGCGAGACCAGGAGATAAGCGCCACAGCCCTGCGTTTAACGTGCTTTTCTATGGGCGCGCCGCCGCGTAAAAGTGTGATTCAGCGACCTACCAGCCTGTCCTCCAAAAACAAGGACCAACAGCAATGACCGTTCGCGCGGGCCGGGAATTTCTGGCCATCCCCGGGCCCACCACGATGCCCGACGAGGTGCTGCAGGCGATGCACCGTCCGGCGATCGACATCTACTCCAAGCAGATGACCGACCTGACCGAGGGCCTGCTCAGTGACATCTCGAAGCTGTTTTCGACCGAGGGCAAGTCCTACATCTACATCGCCAACGGCCACGGCGCCTGGGAAGCGGCGCTGAGCAACGTGCTGTCGCGCGGCGACAAGGTGCTGGTGCTGGAGAGCGGGCGTTTTGCGATCGGCTGGGGCAATGCGGCGGCGCTGATGGGCGCCGAGGTCGAGGTGCTCAAGGGCGACTGGCGCCGCGCGGTGCGGCCGCACGAGGTCGAGGAGCGCCTGCGCCGCGACAAGGAGCACACCATCAAGGCGGTCGTCGTCGTCCAGGTCGACACGGCCTCTGGCGTGCAGAACGACATCGAGGCGATCGGCAAGGCGATCAAGGCCAGCGGGCATCCCGCGCTGTACATGGTCGACACTGTCGCCTCGCTCGGCTGCATGCCGTTCGAGATGGACAGATGGGGCATCGACGTCGCCATGTCCGGCTCGCAGAAGGGTCTGATGACGCCGCCCGGCCTCGGCTTCGTCGCCGCTAATTCGCGTGCGCGCGAGGTGCACAAGACGGCCAACATGGCGACGCCCTATTGGAGCTGGAGCGAGCGCGAGGGCACCGAGCACTATCGCAAATATGCCGGCACCGCGCCGGTGCATCTGCTGTTCGCGCTGCGCCAGGCGATCGATCTCCTGCACGAGGAAGGACTGGAGAACGCGTTCCGCCGCCACAGCCTGCTCGGCGAAGCCGCGCGCCGCGCGGTCAACGTATGGTCGGAAGGCCAGGTGCTCGGCTTCAACGTGGCGGAAGCCAGCGAGCGCTCCAACACCGTGACCACGGTGACCATGAGCAACGGCCATGATCCGGCCGTGCTGCAACGCTATTGCAAAGACAAGTGCGGCGTCGTGCTCGGCACCGGCATCGGCGATCTCTCGGGACAAGCCTTCCGCATCGCCCATATGGGCCATGTGAATGCGCCGATGCTGCTCGGCACGTTGGGCGTGATCGAGATCGGGCTCAATGCGCTGAAGATCCCGCACGGCAAGGGCGGGCTGGAGGCGGCCGTCGCGTATCTTGGCGAGGAAGTGGCGGTGTAGGCGCGGCACGTTCCGCGCGGGTTTCTTCCTTCTCCCCTTGTGGGAGAAGGTCAGGGCCCGATGCGATACGCCGCGACCTGCGCCTTTAGCTCATTCAGCGGTGCAAGCGGCGCCTTCGGATCGACGCGATACTCCCCGCTCGCCAGCCACTTCAGCACCTTCGCATCAATCACCGGCGAATGGTGGATGACGTCGCTGTAATTGCCGAGATCGTGCGTCACCTGCTTGATCGCGCGGAAATCGTGCAGGCGCACGTTGGGAAGCTGCGTCAGGATTTGCGCAGTGCGTGCGGAGAGATCGGTGACGATCTTCAGCGTCTCGGGTGATGCATCGCGCATCGCGACGAATTGCAGGATCGAATAGGGCGGGAAGTAGATGTCGAAGGTCACGTCCGGATGGCGCGTGATCAGGCCGACCGCATCGCGCTCGAAATGCCGCACCATGGCATCGAAACCATAGCCTTCACCGAGGAAACGGCTGCGGGCGGGAGCGGTGATGTAGGCGAAGGCGGCAAGCGTCCGCTGCGCATTGTAGCCGCTCGCGACGTCGAAATCCCGCGGCAGCGCGTAGATGTCATCGACGTCGGGCAGCGCAAACCTAAGGGGGAGATAAGGCGCCGCCCGGGTCAGCGGCTCTCGCAATGACGCGACCGACCGCAGCAATGCGAACGCGGATTCCTTCGCCATCGCAGCGCTGAAAAGATAAGACCCGATCCCCCTGGCCGTCCTGCGATAGAGATCGACGGACCAGATAGGGATCGGCCTCGATGTCGGTGGCATCGATAAAGATGAAGTCGTCCATCGCCCAGATCACCCGCTTTGCGCCGCGCTCGATCGCCTGCTCCAGCACAAAAGCCTGCTGGCGCGAATTGGAGCCGGTCATCGCCAGCTTGAGCGAACGGACGCCGAGCGCACGATCGATCTCGCTCTGGCGGAAATGGATCGCGAGTGAGGTGCCCATGAAGGCGGTGTCGAACGACTGGCTGCGGATCAGCCCGGCATTCTGCACGCGCGTGTCCTCGGAATAGAAGGCTGCGACGAAATACGAAGGGCGGAACAGTTGCAGGGGATCGACGACGTAGTTGAGTGCCGCCGCGCCCAGAACGCACGCAATGCTCGCGAGCAGAAGACGCCTTAGGTGTGTGAACGGCGTGCGCATCAGAACCGGAAATAGATGAATTCGCTGTGGCTCTGGATGCCCAGAATGCCGAACGCGAGCACCAGCGATGCCCCATAGAGCACCAGCGGCCGCATCCGCCCTGCCCGCAAGTCCTCGCCGACCCTGCGGCTGGCGTGATCGTATCCCATGATGCCTTGCGTGTTCGGCGCCAGCCACACCAGTGCGGCGTAAATCGTGACCTGCACCAGCGCCGCGATCTCCTCGCGGCCGAAGACGATGTTCGAGAGATCAGCCATCGCGTGGAGCACCCGCAACGCCCAGGCAACGCTCTCGGCGCGGAAGAACACCCAAGCGACGACGACGGCGAGGAAGGTCAGCACTGCGCCAGCGATGCGGACCGGCCTCGCAAGAAGCGATGGAACGTCCGGCACCAGCGCGTTGAAGGCATGATTGATGCAGAGATAGACGCCGTGCAGCGCACCCCATACCACGAACGTCCAGGCCGCGCCGTGCCAGAGCCCACCGAGCAGCATCGTGAGCATCAGATTGACGTAGCGCAGCACGCGGCCCCTGCGATTGCCGCCGAGCGGGATGTAGAGATAGTCGCGCAAGAACTGCGACAGCGTCATGTGCCAGCGCCGCCAGAACTCGACGATGCTGACCGCCTTGTAGGGCGAGTTGAAATTCACCGGCAGGAAAATGCCGAACATCAGCGAGATCCCGATCGCCATGTCGGAATAGCCGGAGAAGTCGAAATAAAGCTGGAACGTGTAGGCGAGCGAGCGCACCACACCAGGCCTGGTCAAAGCTCGGCGAGCGCGTCTCGAAGGCGAGCGCGACCAGTGGCTGGATGCCGTCGGCAAGACACGTCTTCTTGAACAGGCCGATGGCGAAGATGATGACCCCGCACAGGATCAGATGCGCATCCGGAAGCTTGCTCTCCTTCCGATCGAATTGCGGGATCATGTCCTTGTGATGGAGAATCGGTCCTGCGATCAGATGCGGGAAATAGGTCACGAACAGCGCGTAGTGCGGCAGCGCATAGGCCGCGACCTGCCCGCGGTAAGCGTCCACCAGGAACGCAATCTGGGTGAACGTGTAGAAGGAGATGCCGACCGGCAGCAGGATATGGACCGCGAAATGCGTGCCGGCCAGCGCATTGATGTTCTCGGTGACGAAGCCGGCATATTTGAAGATGCCGAGCACGAGGAGATCGCCGATGACACCAAGAGCGAGCGCCGTCTTTCGGTGCGGCGACGTGAGCTTCGCCAAGATGAGGAGATGGCCGACGCCATAGTTGAAGGCGATCGAGATCAGCAACAGGGCCAGGAATGGCCAGCTGCCGGTGGCGTAAAAAGCGAGCGAGGCCGCCGCCAGCCAGATCACCGGCGTCAGATTGCTGCGCCGCCCGAGCCAGAAGTAGCCAGCCAGCACGGCCGGCAGGAACAGCAGGATGAACGGATAGGAATTGAACAGCATCAGGCTGCACCGGCGGCGGGGATATGGGCCGTAAAGCATACCAGGGCGAGGTCAACAACCCGGCGATCTGGCACGGTCCTTGCCGCTAGCTGCGCTAGCAATTCGCGGTCTCGTCGCCATATGATGCGCGACCTGCCGCCGCCCATGGCCGTCATTGCCCGGCTTGACCCGGCCATCCATCACTCCGAACTTCGTTCTTGATGGATGCGGGTCAAGCCCGCGCATGACGATCTGGGTTCCGACGAGACATGAACGAGGATCGAGTGACACAGGCCAAAACACCTTTCCAGCCGCCCGTCGCCCCGCGCCGGCCGCATTCCTTCACGCGGCACGGCATCACCGTGACCGACGAGTATGCCTGGCTGAAGGACGAGAAGTGGCAGGAGGTTTTGCGCGATCCCAGCGTGCTCGATCCCGACATCCGGAAATATCTGGATGAGGAGAACGTCTACACCGAGAGCCTGCTTGGCCACACCGCCACTCTCCAGAAGACGCTGGTGCGCGAGATGCGGGGGCGGATCAAGGAGGACGATTCCAGCGTGCCTTCGCCCGACGGTCCCTTCGCCTATTTCCGCCGGTTTCGCGAGGGCGGGCAGCACGAGCTGTTCGGCCGCATGCCGCGCGACGGCGGCGACGGCCAGATCGTGCTCGACGGCGACGCACTCGCCAAGGACCACAAATACTTCAAATTCGGCGGCAGCCGGCACTCGCACGACCACAAGCTCCAGGCCTGGAGCGCCGACACCAAGGGCTCCGAATATTTTTCCATCCGCGTGCGTGATTGGGCTACGGCCAAGGACCTTGACGATATCGTCGAGGAGACCGACGGCGGCATCGTCTGGAGCAAAGATTGCAAGAGCTTCTTCTATGTGAAGCTCGACGACAATCATCGGCCGATGCAGGTGTGGCGGCACAGGCTCGGCACCAAGCAGGCCGACGACACACTCGTCTATGAGGAGCAGGATGCCGGCTGGTTCACCCACCTGCACGAGAGCACCAGCGGCCGCTTCTGCGTGATCGCCGGCGGCGACCACGAGACCTCCGAGCAACGGCTGATCGACCTCGCCAATCCGGAGGCGCCGCCGCGCCTGGTCGCAGCGCGCGAAGAGGGCGTGCAATATTCGCTGGCCGATCGCGGCGACGAGCTCTTCATCCTCACCAATGCCGACGATGCCATCGACTTCAAGATCGTCACGGCGCCGCTCGGCGCGCCCGAGCGCAAGAACTGGCGCGATCTGATCCCATATCGTCCCGGCATCTACATCATCGACCTCGATCTCTATGCCGGTCATCTGGTGCGGCTCGAGCGCGCCAATGCGCTGCCGGCAATCGTGATCCGCGATCTCGCCACGAACGAGGAGCATGCCATCGCCTTCGACGAGGCCGCCTATTCGCTGGACACGATGGGCTCGTACGAGTTCGAGACGACGAATCTGCGCTTTTCCTATTCGTCGATGACGACGCCGTCGGAGGTCTATGATTACGACATGGTCAAGCGCACGCGCACCTTGCGCAAGCGTCAGGAGATTCCGTCCGGCCATGATGCCGCTGACTACGTCACCACGCGCATCATGGCAAAGGCGCATGACGGCGCCGAGGTGCCGGTGTCGATCCTGCATCGTCGCGGGCTCACGCTGGACGGCTCGGCGCCGCTGCTGCTCTATGGTTACGGCTCCTACGGCATGGCGATGCCGGCCTCGTTCAGCGCTAACCGCCTGTCGTTGGTCGATCGCGGCTTCGTCTATGCCATCGCCCATATCCGCGGCGGTGCCGACAAGGGTTGGGGCTGGTATCTCGACGGCAAGCGCGAGAAGAAGACGAATTCGTTCGACGATTTTGCCGCCAGCGCCCAGGCGCTGATTGATGCGAAGTACACTAGCGCCAAACGCATTATCGGCCATGGTGGCTCGGCCGGCGGCATGCTGATGGGCGCGGTCGCCAATCGCGCCGGCGAACTGTTCGCCGGCATCGTTGCCGAAGTGCCGTTCGTCGACGTGCTCAACACCATGCTCGACGACACGCTGCCGCTGACGCCGCCGGAATGGCCGGAATGGGGTAACCCGATCGAAAGCGAGAAGGATTTTCGCACCATCCTGTCCTACTCGCCTTATGACAATATCGCGGCGAAAGACTATCCGGCGATCCTGGCGATGGGCGGATTGACCGATCCGCGCGTCACCTATTGGGAGCCTGCCAAATGGATCGCGCGCCTGCGCGCCACCATGATCGGCGGCGGGCCGGTGTTGCTGCGTACCAACATGGGCGCCGGCCATGGCGGCGCCTCGGGACGCTTCGACCGACTCGATGAAGTCGCGATCGTCTACGCATTCGCACTGTGGGCGGCGGGGATGGCGGAAGCGTGATCTTCTGCCTCTCCCCTTTCCGGCAACCATATGGCGTTTAGCGCGACCTGGGGGCGCGCCTCGTCCTTCGAGACGACCGCTTCGCGGTCTCCTCAGGATGAGGCTAAGCAGCGTTGTTGCTCGTTGAACTGCGCCCGCGCACTCGCTTCCTCATCCTGAGGGCCCGCCAACGGCGGGCGTCTCGAAGGATGGCCACAGACGAAATCGCTCCTATGTGCCATTGCCCCGATCGCAACGGGGAGAAGCGAAGAAATTAGCGCCCGTTCTTCTTCCGCCACTCCGCGAAGTCGGTGAGCGTCTGCGGATCGGTCGCGGGGTAAAGACCAAAGATGCCGCGGCCTTTGCCGACTTCCTCAGTGACGAAGTCCTCGAACGCCGTCATCTCAAACGTCTCGTTGGCGATCTCGTCGGCAAGATGCGCGGGGATGACGATGACACCGTCGGAATCGCCGAGAATGACGTCGCCGGGGAACACCGGCGCATCGCCGCAGCCGATCGGCACGTTGATCTCGATTGCCTGATGCAGTGTCAGATTGGTCGGCGCCGAGGGGCGGTGATGAAACGCGGGGAAGCCGAGTTTTGCGATCTCGGCGGAATCGCGAAAGCCGCCATCGGTGACGACACCGGCGACGCCGCGCTTCATCAGCCGTGTGACCAGAATCGCGCCGGCAGAGGCCGCGCGCGCGTCCTTGCGGCTGTCCATCACCAGCACGCTGCCTGCCGGACAATCCTCGACCGCCTTGCGTTGCGGATGGGAACGGTCCTTGAAGACGTCAATGGTGTTGAGATCCTCGCGCGCCGGCATGTAGCGCAGCGTGAAGGCCTCGCCGACGATGGTCGGCTGGTCGGGACTTAAGGGGCGCACATCCTGGATCATCTGGATGCGCAGGCCGCGTTTGAACAGCGCGGTGGCGACCGTGGCGGTGGAGACGGATTTGAGCTTGTTGCGGGTCGTTTCGGTAAGTTTGGGCATTTGGTGCACTCTCTCTAATGGTCATTCCGGGGCGCGAAGCGAGCCCGGAATCTCGAGGTTCCGGGTTCGATGCTTCGCATCGCCCCGAACGACGGTGAAACTAGTAAATCGAAGGCTCTCCGACCGGCGCGCCGAAACCGGTCTCGAGGAAGTCGAAGTCGCAGCCGTCATTGGCCTGCTTGATGTGTTTTGTGAACATCCAGCCATAGCCCCGCTCGAAACGGGGCTCGGGCTGTTTCCAGGCGGCGCGGCGCTTTTCCAGCTCGGCTTCGGGGACATCGAGATTGATGCTGCGCGCGGCAACGTCGAGCGTGATGCGGTCGCCGTTCCGGACCAGCGCCAGCGGGCCGCCGATATAGGACTCAGGCGAAACGTGCAGGATGCAGGCGCCATAGCTGGTGCCGCTCATGCGTGCATCCGAGATGCGCACCATGTCGCGCACGCCCTGCTTCACGAGTTTTGTCGGGATCGGCAGCATGCCCCATTCCGGCATGCCCGGTCCGCCCTGCGGCCCGGCATTGCGCAAGATCAGGATGTGATCCTCGGTGACGTCGAGATTGGGATCGTCGACCGCCTTCTTCATCGCGGGGTAATCGTCAAACACCAGCGCAGGTCCGGTGTGCTTGAGGAAGCGCGGCGCGCAGGCCGAGGGCTTGATGACGCAGCCGTCGGGCGCGAGATTGCCCTTGAGCACGGCGAGCGCGCCTTCCTTGTAGATGGGATTGTCGACCGAGCGGATCACATCGGCATTGTGGACCTCGGCGCCCTCGATGTTCTCGCCCAGCGTCTTGCCGGTGACCGTGACGCAGCCGAGATGCAGATGCGGCTTGATCTGGCCCATCAGCGCCGGCAGGCCGCCGGCATAGAAAAAATCTTCCATCAGGTACGTATCGCCGCTCGGCCGCACGTTGGCGATCACCGGTACCTTGCGGCTCGCGATCTCGAAATCGTCAAGGCTGATGTCCTGGCCGGCGCGGCGGGCCTGCGCGATCAGATGGATGATGGCATTGGTCGAGCAGCCCATCGCCATCGCGACCGCAATCGCGTTCTCGAACGCCTGGCGAGTCTGGATCGTCTTCGGCGTCAGATCCTCCCACACCATCTCGACGATGCGGCGGCCGCATTCGGAGGCCATGCGGATGTGGTTGGCATCGGCGGCCGGAATCGAGGACGCGCCGGGCAGCGTCATGCCGATCGCTTCCGCGATCGCCGTCATGGTCGAGGCCGTGCCCATGGTCATGCAGGTGCCGTAGCTGCGGGCAATGCCGGCCTCGATATCGAGCCAGTCCTTGTCGGAGATTTTTCCGGCGCGGCGCTCGTCCCAATATTTCCAGCCGTCTGAGCCCGAGCCGAGCGTCTTGCCCTTCCAATTGCCGCGCAGCATGGGACCGGCCGGCAGATAGATCGCCGGGATGTTCATCGAGGTTGCCCCTAGCAGCAGCGCCGGCGTGGTCTTGTCGCAGCCGCCCATCAGCACCACGCCGTCGACGGGATGGCTGCGCAGCAATTCCTCGGCGTCCATCGCCAGCAGATTGCGGTAGAGCATGGTGGTGGGCTTGAGCAGCGATTCCGACAGCGACAGTGCCGGCAGCTCCAGCGGCAGGCCGCCGGCCATCAGGATGCCGCGCTTGACGTCGTCGACGCGCGACTTGAAGTGCATGTGGCAGGGCTGCGCATCCGACCAGGTATTGAGGATCGCGATGATCGGCCGGTCCTTCCACTCTTCCGGCGCGTAGCCCATCTGCATGGTGCGGGAGCGGTGGCCGAACGAGCGGAGATCGTCGGGCGCGAACCAGCGCGCGCTGCGGAGCTGGTCGGGCGTTTTCTTCTTGTTGTTGGTCATGATTGGGTGCCCCATTTCTGGACGGTGTTCCGCTCGATGGCGCGGAAGATCAGGTTCTCGACAAAGAGCCCGATGATGATCACGGTCAAGAGGCCTGCGAAGACAGCAGGAATGTCGAGCAGATTGCGGTTCTCGAAGATGAACCAGCCGAGCCCGCCCTGGCCCGAGGACACGCCGAACACCAGCTCGGCCGCGATCAGCGTGCGCCAGGCAAACGCCCAGCCGATCTTGAGGCCGGTGAGGATCGAGCCGAAGGCCGCGGGTATGAGGATCTTGGCGACGTAAGGCAGACCGCGCAGGCCGTAATTACGGCCGACCATGCGCAGCGTGTTGGACACGCTCTTGAAGCCGGAATGGGTGTTGAGCGCGACCGGCCACAGCACCGAATGGATCAGCACGAAGACGAGACTGCCGTTGCCGAGGCCGAACCAGATCAGCGCCAACGGCAGTAGCGCGATTGCCGGCAGCGGGTTGAACATCGCCGTCACGGTCTCGAGGAAGTCGGTGCCGATGCGGGTCGAGATGGCGAGCACGGTGAAGATCGCCGCCAGCACGATGCCGGCCGAGTAGCCCATGAACAGCACCTTCAGCGAGGTCCAGGCCCGCATCGGAATGGTGCCGTCCTTGACCCGCTCGAACAGCGTGACGAAAGTGTCGTGCAACGTCGGAAACAGCAGGGGATTGTCGAGGGTGACGCCGTAGGCCTCCCAGACCGCCGCGAGGAACAGGATAATAACGGTCTTGCGGACGAAACCGTCGTTCCACAGCAGCTCAGGCACGCTGAGCTTGCGCTCGACTTCGCCGGCGCCGGAAGATGCGGCAGCCGAAGCGTCGCGCAGCAGGATTCTCGCTTCACCCATCAGAGACTCCCTCAATGCGCCACGGCTTCGGAGGCGAACAGGAGATCGTGGATCTCCTTCTCGAGCCGGCCGGCGCTGCCGTCTCCATTGGAGACCTTGTCGACATCGACCACCTCGGCCTTGACGCGGCCGGGATGCGGCGACAGCAAGAGGATGCGGTTGCCGATGCGGATCGCCTCCGCGATCGAGTGGGTCACGAACAGCACGGTGAATTTGGTTTCGCTCCAGAGCTGGAGCAGTTCGTCCTGGCAGGTCCGGCGCGTCAGCGCGTCGAGCGCGGCGAACGGCTCGTCCATCAGCAGGATGTCCGGCTCCATCGCCATGCCGCGCGCGATCGCGACGCGCTGTTTCATGCCGCCGGAGAGCGTGTGCGGATAGGCATCGACAACGCGGGTGAGGCCGACCTTTTCGATATAGGCCCGCGCTTTCGCTTCGGCGTCCTTGCGCGACAGCTTTCTCGCCGTGAGCAGCGGGAACATCACGTTGGCGAGCACGGTCTTCCAGGGCAGGAGCTGGTCGAATTCCTGGAAGATCATCATGCGGTCGGCGCCGGGACCAACGATCTCGCGGCCGTTGATGGTCATGCGACCTTCGCCCGGAATCATGTAGCCGCCGACGGCCTTGAGCAGGGTCGACTTGCCGCAGCCGGAGGGACCGAGCAACACGAAGCGATCGGACCGATCGACGGTGAAGCTCACTTTTTCCGTGGCGGTGACGACGGCACTGGAGGTCTTGTAGCGCAGCGTCACGCCGCTGACGTCGAGCAGTGCCATCAATTGCCCTTCAGATCGTGGGCGACGGGAAGATAGTAATCCGTCCAGGCCTTGGGCTGATTCTTCAGCGTTCCGGTCTTGTAGAGATGGGCGGCGAATTTCATCGTGCCCTGCGGCTCGAGATGCCACTCCATCATGCCGGGCTCCTTCAGAAGATCGAGCAGCTCTTCCACCGATGTCTTGTCGCCGGTGATCTCCTTGTAGATCTCGACCGCCTGCTTGGTATCGCTGCGGATCAGATCCTGCGCTTCCTTGGTGGCGTCGCGCACGGCCTGGATGATTTTTGGATTGGCGTCGGCAAACTTCGTCGTGGTGAAGAATTGGGCCTGGCTGAGCGGGCCGCCCATCACGTCGGGCGACGACAGCACCACATGCGCACCCGGCACGTTCTTCAGCTCCAGGAAGGTGAAGGGCGGGATCGAGAAGTGGTTGTGCACCTCATGCTTGGGGTTGGACAGCGCCGCATAGGCGTCGGGGTGACCGAGCTGCACGGTGCTGGCATCCAACTTCGACCGTTGGTCGGCACCAAAAGCCTCGGCGGCCGCGATCTGAAGCACGATCGCCTGGGTCGAAACCTTCACGGTCGGCACCGCGATCTTGTCGCCCGGGCCGAAATCCTTGATCGACTTGATGTTGGCGTCGCGGCTGATCAGCGTCATCGGCTGCGCCGAGGTGGCGACGATGCCCTTCACGCCGCCGCGGGTGCGATCCCACAGCAGCAGCAGATTGCCGGTGCCGGTGTTGAGAATGTCGACGCCGCCGGCGAGCAGCGCGTCGGTCTGCGCCCCGCCGCCGGAGAAGGTGATCCATTTGGTAGTGACACCGGGTACGCCGACGGAAGCCGCGTGCTTCTCGATCAGCTTCAGCTTCTCCATGATGTGGCTCGGCATGTAGAAGATGCCGGGCTGGCGCGACAGCGCGACTTCGGATTTCTGCTGAGCCTTGGCCGGCGAGCCCACCAAGGCCGTCCCGGCGATCAGGGCGATGGCTGCAAACCCACTCTGCAATTGCTTCATCATTGTTGTTCGTTTCCTCCGGCCGCCATTGACGTGCGATGCCATTGCCATTGATGCACTAATGCATTAGTGCATCAATGGCAAGCCCGCCGGAGCCGTCGCCATGGAATCAACCCATCCCGCGTCCCATGCCGCCGCCCGCTCCCGCGCGCGGCTCGACCGGGCCCGGCAGGCCGCGCCGCAGGTATTCGAGCGGCTGCGCAACGCGATTGTCGCGCTCGAGCTGCCGCCGGGCGCGCCGTTGTCGCGCACCGATCTCGCCGCGCAGTTCGGCGTCAGCTCGACGCCGATCCGCGACGCCCTGATGCGACTGGAGGAAGAAGGGCTCGTCGACGTGTTTCCGCAGCACGCGACCGTGGTCAGCCGGGTCGATGTCGGTCGCGCCGAGCAGGCGCATTTCCTGCGCCAGGCGCTGGAGCTCGAAATCGTCCGTCTGCTCGCGGAAAGGGATGACGCGGCTCTGGTCATCCGCCTCGACCACGCGATCGCGCTGCAGCAACAATTCGCCAAGGCCGGCGACTTCGAGAGCTTCATCGCCGGCGACAATGATTTTCACGCGCAGCTCTATGGGGCCGCCGGCAAGCAGGAGCTCTGGACGCTGGTGCGCAGCCGCAGCGGACATATCGATCGACTGCGACGGCTGCATTTGCCCTCGCCTGGCAAGGCCCAGAACATCGTCCGGCACCACAGACTGATCGCGCGCGCGATCGAGACTGGAGACGCCGAGGCCGCGCAACAGCATCTGCGCAAGCATCTGTCGGGGACGCTGAGCGAGCTGGACAAGATTCGAAGCCGCTATCCCGAGTATCTGACCGACTAGGAGTCCCCGAGTTGGCCTCTTATGCACGAGAGCATGCATATAGTCGGCGGGATCGGGTTAGTCTCGAGCGGAATGGTGTCGCTCGCGAAGTGCTTGCAGGCTGGGCAGAATCCGCGCAACAATTTCGTGTTTGATGATTTGATTTGGGCCGCTGGGAATGTTCCATTCGGTCCGGAGGATTTCAGACGTGGCCAACATCCTGATCGTGGATGACGACGCGGCCGTGCAGATCACGATCCGGCTGCTCCTGGAGAGGGCCGGTCATCACGTCACCGTCGCCTGCGATGGCCACAAGGGACTGGCGTTGTTCGAGGCTAGCCCGTTCGACCTGTTGTTTCTCGACATTTTCATGCCCGGCATGGACGGGCTGGAAACGATGCGCCATATCCGGGCGCTGGCCCCAGCCATCCCGATCATCGTCATTTCCGGCCGTTCGGCCACGCCGGACGCTTATGCGGAGCCGGATTTCCTGAAGATGGCAACCAAGCTCGGCGCGGAGGCAAGCCTGCAAAAGCCGTTCCGACCAGGCGCACTGCTCGCGGCGGTCGATGGTTGCCTAGGCACGGCACAGGCGGCATCGCTGGGGAATCCGGATGTCGGCATCGGCCAGCGATGACAAGGAGCTTCATTCCGTTGCAGGCCGGAACAGGCACGGCCATTCGGGAAGCGGTGCGAATATCCCCATGACGCTCGCAACGCGGCTTGCCATCGCGATGATCCTGCTGGTGGCGGTGACCGTGGCCGCTGTCGGATGGCTCGGCTATCGCAACACCACCCAGGCCGTCATTCCGCGGGTGCTGGAACGCGTCGAAGCCCAGTCACGGCTGCTGGCAACCAATCTCGAATCCTACGTTGCCGGCGCGCGCGGCGATCTGCTCGGCTACCGCTCTGCCGCAGCCATCAACGGCCTGATCCGCGCTCACATTGGTGGAGGCATCGACCCATCCGACGGCGTTTCGGAACAAACCTGGCGCGAGCGCATCGCAGCGCGGCTCGCCGCCGAGATCGACGCCAAGCCCAGCTATGGACAGTTTCGCATCATCGGTCTGGACGACGACCAGCGCGAGCTGGTCCGCGTCGATCGCTCCGGCCCGAATGGAAAGGCGCGGATCGTCCCCAGTGACGAATTGGAGCGCAAGGGCGAACGAGCCTACTTCCACGAGACGATTCGACTGGCGGCGGGTGAAATCTATGTTTCACCGATCAATCTCGCCACGCGCCAGGGGGGAACCACCGCCTCCCACATTCCGACGTTGCGCGTCGCGACACCCCTGTTCACGCCGGACGGCAGGCCGTTCGGCATCATCATTGCCAATATCGACATGCGTCCGGCCCTCGAGCGCGTCCGAGCGACGGCTGCCTCAGGAGGAGAGATCTACGTCGTGAATTCGCGCGGCGACTATCTCGTCCATCCCGATCGCACCCGGGAGTTCGGCGCATTGCATGATCGTCCCAACGACTGGCGCAAGGATTTTCCATATTTTGCAGCCTTGGCCGGGACGCTGGAAGGATCCACGCGGCTCATGACCGACGGATCGGGCCGCCCGAGCGGGGCGGCCATCGCGCCGGCGCTGCTCGTGGGCAAGGAATGGGTTGCGATCATCGAGACGATTCCCCCGCCGGTGTTCGGCCTCGTGCCGGCAGCCATTCAAAGAACGTCCTTGCTCGTCGGCGGGCTTGCCGTGCTCGCTGCGGCTTTACTCGCGGTGCTCCTGGCGCGCTCGCTGACGCGCCCGATCGGGCGCCTGACCGCGGCCGTGGAAGCCATCGGCGGCGGGCGTCCCGCGGACATACCGGTCGACGCCAGCGGCGAGACCGGCGTGCTGGCACGGGCCTTTGCCCAGATGGTCGAGGAGACCCGGGCGAAAACGGCCGCGCTCCAACGCGAGATCGAGGAGCATCGCCGCACCGAGGCAGCTCGAAGCCATCATGCAGCGCGCGAGCGCTTGTTCAGCGCCGCAGTGGAATCATCCGACGATGCGATCGTGATGCAGACGCTCGATGCGATCATCACGGGCTGGAATCCGGCTGCCGAACGCCTCTACGGCTATTCGGCGGACGAGGCGATCGGGAAATCCACCGCGATCATCGTACCTGCCGATCGCCGCGAGCAGGGCAAGCTCTATTTGCAGCGGATCGCCCGGGGCGAGCCGATAGAACGGTTCGAGACGGTGCGCTTGCGCAAGGACGGCACTCCGGTCGAGATCTCGCTCAGCCTCTCGCCGATCCGGGGACCGTCGGGCGAGATCGTCGGCGCCTCCGGATCTGCACGCAGCCTCACCGAGGCGCGGCGGGCCGAACGGGCGCTGCAGCAGCAGCTCGAGGAGCGGCGGCAGATCTTCGAGACGTCGCAGGACCTGATCATGGTGATGGACGCGCACGGCCACATCGCGCAGATCAGCCCGAGCAGCGAGGCCATTCTCGGCTACCCGCCGGAGGAGATGATCGGCCGCAACGGCGCCGACTTCGTTCATCCCGACCATCTGGAGCAGTCTCGCCAGAACATGCGCGTGATGCGGCGTGGCGAGCGGCCGAAGCTCGCTGACACGCGCTGCTTCCACAAGAACGGACACGAGGTCTGGCTGTCCTGGCTCGGCAACTGGTCCGAGCAGGCGCAGCGCTTCTTCTTCGTCGGACGCGACATGACGGAGGCGCGGCTCGCGCAGGAATCGCTGCGCGAGAGCGAACGTCTCGCCCGCAACATCGTCGAGACCTCGCTCGACGCCTTCGTGCAGACCGACGAGACCGGCAGCATCCTGAACTGGAATTCGCAAGCCGAACGGCTGTTCGGCTGGCGCCGCGACGAGGTGCTCGGCAAGAACACGATCGATCTGATCGTCGCCGAAAGCGAACGCGACAGGGTCTGGACCGGCCTGAAGCACTTCCTGGAACACGAGGGCGACAGGACGTTGAATCGACGCCGCGAGCTGATGTGCCGCCGCCACGACGGCAAGGAGTTCAGGGCCGAGCTCAGCGTCACCGCGCTGAAGCGCCGCGAGGGCCTGCTGTTCAACGTTTTCTACCGCGACCTCACCGACAAGATCGCCGCCGAGGAGCGCATCCGTCATGCCGAGAAGATGGAGGCCGTAGGCCAGCTTACCGGCGGCGTGGCGCACGACTTCAACAACATCCTCACCGTCATCACCGGAACCATCGAGATCCTGGCGGAGGCGGTCGAGAAGGAGCCGCAGCTCGCGGCCATCACCAAGATGATCGACGAGGCGGCCGCGCGCGGCGCCGATCTGACCCAGCACCTGCTCGCCTTCGCGCGCAAGCAGCCGCTCCAGCCGCGCGAGGTCGATATCAATTCGCTGATCGTCGACACCGCGAAACTGCTGCGCCCGACGCTGGGCGAGCAGATCCAGATCGAATCGGCATTCGAGGACGAGAGCTGCGTCGCGATCGTCGATCCCAACCAACTCACCACCGCGATCCTCAATCTCGCGCTCAATGCCCGCGACGCCATGCCAGGCGGCGGCAAGCTGATTCTGGAGACGGGCGCCGCCTATCTCGACGAGGTCTATGCCAGCGCCAACGACGTACCGCCGGGGCACTATGCGCTGATTGCCGTGAGCGACACCGGCACCGGAATCCCTGCGAACATGCTGCCCAGGGTGTTCGATCCCTTCTTCACCTCGAAGGGCCCGGGCAAGGGCACCGGACTCGGACTCTCAATGGTTTACGGCTTCATCAAGCAGTCCGCTGGGCACATCAAGATCTACAGCGAGGAAGGCCACGGCACCACGATCAAGATGTACCTGCCGCCGGGCAAGACACCGACGGCGGTCGGCGAGGGTGTGACGGCGGCGCCAATCGAGGGCGGGCACGAGACCATCCTTGTGGTCGAGGACGACCGGCTGGTCCGTGACTACGTATTGGCTCAGCTGCATTCGCTGGGATACGTCACTTTGCAGGCCGCGAACGCGGCCGAGGCGCTCGCGATCGTTGCCGCAGGCAAGCCGTTCGACCTCCTGTTCACCGACGTCATCATGCCCGGCAAGATGAACGGGCGTCAGCTCGCCGACGAGCTCCAGAAGACCCGCCCCGATCTCAGGGTGGTCTACACCTCCGGCTATACCGAGAATGCGATCATCCATCACGGCCGGCTGGATGCGGGCGTGCTGCTGCTGGCCAAGCCTTATCGCAAGTCCGATCTGGCGCGGATCATCCGAAAGGCATTGAGCGAGTGAGGTATGTTCGCGCAACGTGGAACACTGCGCCGCAGAGTCGGAACCCAGAACTTCTTGCGATTAGTTGAAAAGATGGACCCCGGCTCGGCAGCGCATCAGTGCGTGACGCGCTGGGTCCGGGGCACGAAAGAGAGATCTCGTCCTACGACGCGCGCTGGGCTGCGGTCATCACGATGCGGATCAGGTCGGCGGCATTGCGCGCGCCGAGCTTCTTCATGATGTTGGCGCGGTGGTCCTCGATGGTGCGCGGGCTGATGCCGAGCGTACGGCCGGCTTCCTTGTTGGATGCACCGGAGGCGAACTGCTCGAGCACCTCGCGCTCCCTGCGCGTCAACGGCTCGCGTCCGGGGAAATGCAGCGAACCGAATTTCGGCGACGCGTTCTCCGCCTGCCGTCGTGCATAGGCGCCGATCGCCTCGTCGAGTCGGCCGACAATCTCGCTGCCGCGGAATGGCTTCTCGATAAAGTCGAGCGCACCGCTCTTGATCGCGCCCACCGCCATCGCGATGTCGCCCTGCCCGGAGATCATGAAGATCGGCGCCGGATAGTCCTCGCCGTGCAATTCCTTGAGAATGTCGAGGCCCGACTTTCCGGGAATATGCACGTCGAGCAGGATCGCAGCCGGTGTGCGGTTTCGCGCGACGGATAGCAGCGCTGCGCCGTCCGCAAAACAGATCACCTCATAGCCCGCCGCCTTCAACACCATCGACAAGGTGTCGCGAACGGCAGGGTCGTCGTCGACCACGAAGATTTCACCGCGAGAGCTTTGTTCGGCCATGTGCCACATCCGGTTGGCATGAAGGACTCGCGTCCGCGCCAACCGTTATGGCGTTCGGCGCGGATTCGGCCCACCCGTATTTGTACGGGACACGGACTTAACGCACAAGTAGCGGCATGGCGCCTAATTGCAGAGGACGGAGAATATCCATGCTAAATTTGGCCGATACGCCGCCGTTGGTCGCAACGCCCGAAGTCGAGAGCCGTGAGCTGATTGCGGCTGACCTTCGCTTGCTGATCGCGCAGATCGAGACCAGCATGCGCCGGATCGCCGCAGCCATGGATCAAGAACACGGCGACGATCCGGAAAGTTCCGCGGACGTCTTCATCCTCGACGACGTCACGCCCCCATACGCCACCGCGAGCGTCGCCCTCGGCGCCTGCAGGGCGGGGCTTCGCCACGCCCTGCAATGCCTATCGGAATCCAGCGACGTGTAGGATCGCGATCAGCGCGGCGGCGCAGCCGCCACATCCGATCGCATGGCAGCTCCGCAGCTAAAGCGCGACGAGATCAGGATCAATCGTCATCGCGCTTTAGGCTGTTGTTTGAGCATGATCTTTTCGGAAAACCGCTTCGCACTTTGCGCTAACGCGGCCCTTCGGATCCGGATCATGCTTCAGGCGCGGTGCCGTTCCACGATCGCCTCGGTGGCGACACCACCCCAAGTATGGATGGCGGGCAAGCCCATCGCGGTCTTGCTAAGATTAGCGAGGCTGATGCGCAGGGCCGCGAGATCCAGCGGCTTCGGCAGACTCTGGAGCTCGATCCCGACGGAACGGGCGAAGCTGCGGGCAGCACTGCGGCGCTTGCCGTCCATACCGCTGATCACGATCACGGCGCCGGCGAATTTCGCCTCTTTCATCTCGCGCAGCACGTCGATGCCGTCGCCATCCTCCAGCACGAGGTCGAGCGTAACGCAGTCGAAGCGCGCGGCGCGAAGCTTCTTGATCGCTTCCGCCACCGACGGCGCCACGGTGACTTCGTGGCCGGCCTGCTTGGCGGCGACTGTGATCAGGCTGCGCTGCGTGGCGTCGTCATCGACCACCAGGAGCTGAAGCGCACGCCGCTCGGCGACGTCGGGCAGGTTTGACGGGATCGGGGAGAGAGAGCTTCTGGGCATTGCCGTATCCTGAGATTGAGACCAGCAATGGCTACACGGCTCGCGCTTAGATGACGTAAAGCTGCTCCGGCAAATTGGTTCGGATGTTTCAGCAAATCTAAAGCAACATGGCGGAAAGCGCGGCGGCAGCCACGCCCCGATCAGGCCGCGGCGTCATGGCCTCCGGCCGCGCCGCGCTTCTTCCGGTTCTTGCCGCGCAGGAACTGGATGTCCATCTCGGCGCCGTTGACGCGCACCAGCTCGCAGCGGCGGTAGGCGAGGCCGGTTGACGACAGCAGCAGGAAGAACTCTTTCAGGTTCAGCCCCTGGATCGAGCCTTCCACCGTGAGGATGGCGTCGGTATCGGAGATCGCGTTGAGCTTGCAGTCGCGCCGCCAGGTGCCGTCGATCGCCATGATGCAGACGTCATAGCCACGGCTGAACGTCACGCGCTCCGCACCTTTTCCATCCTCGGCCATGCTTACCGTCCTGCCATCACCGCGAGGCGCGGGGCCACGCCGGCCAGAGCCGGCTTGGCTGCCGCCGTGCGCGGATCGTTCGGCTTGTAGAGGCCGCGCCGTTCCGCAATCGGCCTGAACGTGTCGGTCAGTCCGACCACGGTCTCGGCTGCACCCAGCACCAGGAAGCCATCGGGCTCGATCTGGCGCGCCAGACGGTTGAAGACGTTGATCTTGGTGTCCTGGTCGAAATAGATCAGCACGTTGCGGCAGAAGATCACGTCGAAGGTGCCGAGCTGGGCAAAATCATGCAGCAAATTGAGCTGCCGATGCTGGATCATCGCCCGCAATTCGGGATTGATCTGCCAGGTCTCGCCGGTCTGCTTGAAATATTTGACCAGCATCTGAATCGGCAGGCCACGCTGCACCTCGAACTGGCTGTAGACCCCGGCCTTGGCCTTTTCCAGCACCTCCTGCGACAGATCGGTCGCGATGATCTCGATGCGCCAGCCGGTGAGGGCCGCGCCCATCTCCTTGAGGCACATCGCCAGCGAATAGGGCTCCTGCCCGGTCGAGCCGGCGGCGCACCAGATGCGCACGCTGCGGCGGCCGGCGCGCGCCTTGATGACCTCGGGCATGATCGTGTCGCGGAAATGATCGAACGGCACCTTGTCGCGAAAGAAGAAGGTCTCGTTGGTGGTCATGGCTTCGACCACGTCGGTGATCAGCGGGCGCGAGCCGGCTTGCAGCTTCTGCACAAGCTCGGCGATGCCGGAGAACCCGGCCTTGCGGGCGAGCGGCAGGAGACGGCTTTCGATCAGGTATTGCTTGTCCGCGGACAGGTCGAGACCGGAATTATCCTTTAGGAACTTGCGCAGATACTCATACTCGGTCGGCGTCACTGATGGCCTCTTCGAAACTGTACAGGGGACACTCTGGCCAAGACACGCGGGCCAGACACACTCAGACCATGGCTTGTCCGACCGGGATCAAACCAACTTCAGCGAATTTATCGGCGATAATGTCCTTGTCGAAGGGCTTCATGATGTACTCGTTGGCGCCGCCGCTGAGCGCCTGGGCGATATGAGCCACGTTGTTCTCGGTGGTGCAGAACACCACCTTGGGCTGGTCGCCGCCGGGCAGGCGACGCATGTGGCCCATGAACTCGAAGCCGTCCATCACGGGCATGTTCCAGTCGAGCAGCACCGCATCGGGCAGCTTGCGCTGGCAGATTTCGAGCGCCTTCGACCCGTCCTCGGCCTCGGTGACCTCGAACTCGAGGCCTTCCAGGATCCGGCGCGCGATCTTGCGCACGACACTGGAATCATCGACCACCAAACACGTCTTCATTTCGGTTCTCCGGCTTCGATGTTTCGGTTGGCTCACGCAGCCATTTGCACTTTGGTTTCGAGCTCGAGGACGCGATCGACGTCGAGGACGACCATGAGCTGGCCGTCGAGGCGGTGGACGCCGCCGGCGAGCTTGGCCATGCGGGGGTCGAGGTTGACGGGGTTGTCTTCCTTGCCGTCCTCGGGCAGGCGCAGCACCTCGCCGATCTGGTCGATGAGCAGGCCGTAGGATTCGCCGCGCAGGTC
>NZ_JADPKD010000025.1:0-55549 GCF_023073735.1 Bradyrhizobium sp. 160 | reverse complement strand
GCGGATCTTTGAACCGCAGAGGACCTGAACTGAGTCGCTGCATAAAACCCCCGTTCTGACCGTGTCGCGAGGGGGTCAATTCCTCGTGTCGTCAGGGGGTCAATTTTCCACGTCGCCCGACACTCAGTAAACAACCGCAGTTTCAGGGCGCAGTATCCAGCCCTATGCTGGCCGGATGGAGCAAAGAGTACTTTTCAGGTGCCCACGCCGGGCATGAACGTGCAGCACCTGCTGACGGCACTGGAGCAGATCGGTCCCGACACTCATCTGCCGGTCGTTTGTCTGGCATGCTCCTCGGTCCATTTCGTGAATGCCTACACCGGCAAGCTGCTCGGCGGCCGCAGTGCTTCCGAAGTGCGGTGAGGGCGGTCGACTGGTGAGATCCGGGTGCTCACTCCGGCTTGGGTGCGCATCCTTTCCCGATGTAGTTCGTGTACCGTCCCTGGAAAATCCAGCGCCTTGGAGCGGTGATGTTTGCTGCCGCTGCCGGCGGTCTTCGTCAAGCCTCGCCGGCATCGGAGATGGCGCTCACGGCTGGCACTGTGCGGGGCAGCGGTAGCGTGCGTTGAAGATCGCGGCTGGCCGACGAAGGGTTGCCGAGCTTGGCATCGTATCTCGCGGGCAGCACCAGAAGCCGCTTTCGCGTGAACGGGTCGGCCTTACCGGCCAGATCGCGCGCCCGCTATGCAAAGCTGTGGAACTCAACATCCATGGTGTGCCCCAACTCAACGCTACCAGGATGCACTTAAGTACATCGGCCGCTCCGACGTCAAGGCGGGCGAGCAGTGGCCTTGCGCGGAATGTGCTGCGACGTGCTGTAACAGCCGATCTGGCGCGAGTAAGCTCGCTGTCGGCAGGGACAATTCACATGGCAGTCCTCCATCAGATGCGGAAGCAATGCCCGGCGTGCGGAGGGAGCGATGGATCTCCTGGCTGGCGAGGACGGGCACAACGAGCGCTACGTCTGCCGCCATAGCGAGGGGGACCCGCTACGCGATTTAGCCGCCTGCCAGTGCGGCCGACCATTCCCCTAAGGCCCCGAGAAGTGAGTGGTCGCACCGGGCCAGCAGATACGTTTCAACGGCCGTGAGCTGGGCTGGACGCGCGGCACGCGAACGGTTGTAAGTCCTATCGCACGCTGGTGATGCATGCCGGAAATCGGTGAGGCGCAGGTGTATTTTGGTCGCGCGCATGAGCTGGTGCGCTTCTTATGAGGCGCATCACCCCATAGGGAACAACGCCGGTGCGTCCGCGGGGGTCGTTCGCGACGTCGGGGGCGCGAGGGCGCTGTCTAGATTGCGCCTGCGCCTCTTTTTTGGATCGGTGACTTTTTCGATTTGAAGTAAGGGTGCACGCACCGTCCGCGAAATCGCTCGTCTGTCGGCGACCTGACAGTCTAGAGGGACAAGAGGCTACGAGACGTCTGGCGCTGGTCTTTGAGAGTCCGCCGTTTCTTTCTTTCGGTACGCCAGACTGCGACCAGAATGTCCCCGCGGTTGAAGCGGCATGCGGTCTCGACGCTTTTGTCGTGCGTCATCGCAGCGCGATTCATCCGTTTCGACCGAACATACAAACCACGCGCGTGCAAGCGCGGGCGGTGTGCAGTCGCAGAGAGAAGGAAGCTGGAGTATGCAGATTAGCGGCGAGCGCCGGGGAGAACCGACCTCAAGTCGGAATGAAGCTGAGGTAGACGCGCAGCCGAGTCCAAGCGATGCTCAGCAGACCAGAAAGATAACGATTCAACTTTCTGAGTGCATTTTTCAGCGACTCCAAGCCGCGACTGAGCGCGCTGGTATGGGCAAGAGCGTCGCCATCGAGGCGGCTCTTGAGCGCTTCCTGGATCCGGCGCCGCCTATAGAGGGCCTTGTTTTCGAGGCGATCGAGCGAACGAATGAGCAGGTGCTCAGTCTGCGGACGGACATCGCGATGATCGCGGAAATAGTGGCTCTCCATGTGCGACACCACCTCACGCTGACGCCGCCGATGCCGCCATCCAAGCATGACGAGGCGTGCGTACTCGGGCTCGAGCGCTTCAAGGCGTTTGCCGAGCAGGTCGATCGTCGCGTACGGTTTGGCCGCCCTTTGCTGCAGGAGGCAATTGATCGCTCGGGAAATTCCAGCCGATCCGGGTCTGAAATGGGAGGCGGAGCGTCACGCGCCGTTCGACGAGCGCCAGCTGAAGAAGAACCCCACTGTGTGGCCGTCGTAGGTGAAAACTCAGAGGCGTGTGCTGTCGCCGAGGAGGGCGGCAGCAATATCAACTTTCGACAGCTGCCAACGCCTTGTGTTAAAGCCAGTGGCCGCGTTCCGAGCAACACGCGCAGCGATGCCGCTGGGCTGATATCAGGCGAGAAGCCGGTCAACCGGGGTTGGAGCTGGCGGATCATCTCTTGCGTGTTCCTTCCCTTTGCCGCGGGATATTATCTTTCCTACCTGTTTCGGATGATCAACACGCTAATTTGTGGCCGCCTCGCGTCTGAATTGGAGCTTGGTACGGCCGATTTGGGGCTGTTGGGCTCGATCTACTTTCTGGTCGTTACCGGCAGCCAGATTCCGATGGGCATGCTCTTGGATCGCTTCGGTCCGCGCCGAGTCCAGGGTGCGCTCTTGCTGCTGGCTGCAGCAGGCGCTGCGCTTTTCGGATTATCGAGTGGATTTCTGTCGCTTCTGGTTGCTCGCGCGATGATAGCATTTGGCACCGCAGCTTCCCTCATGTCTGGCCTGAAAACAGTCGTGCTCTGGTTTCCGAGAGAGCGCGTGGCGCTCATCAACGGCTGTATGATCATGCTGGGTGCACTGGGCGCGGTAACGGCAACCGCACCAGCCGAGGCATTGCTTAATTGGATAGGCTGGCGCGGTCTATTTGAGCTGCTTGCCGCATCCAGTGCCTCCGCGGCCGCTTCGATCTATTTTTTGGTTCCAGAGCATGAGGCAACTGCGAAGAGCCCTCCAGGAACGGTCAGCCTGAAGACCGTCTATACGGATGGGCGGTTCTGGAGAATTGCGCCGATTTCTTCAACATGTATTGGGTCCGCGTGGGCCCTGCAGTCCTTGTGGGCAGCGTCCTGGCTGAACGATGTGGAAGGGTTGGATCGAACAAGCCTTGTCACACAATTGCTCGTCATGGCGATAGCCCTAAGCATTGGCGCATTGCTGCTCGGCGTGGTCGCCGATTCGCTGCGTCGGCATGGCAAGAACATTGAGACGTTGCTCGCAATCATAGCTGCTGTGTTCATTGCAGCCGAACTCGCGCTGATATTGCATCCGCCATTTCCGTCGCTACCGTCGTGGATCATTGTGGCGGTGGTCGGATCAGCAATCGTGCTCAGCTACGCGATCATCGGAGATTACTTTCCGGCCCAACTGATCGCGCGCGCGAACGGCGTGCTCAACGTTCTGCATTTCGGGTGGGCTTTCCTCGTCCAGTACGGGACGGGGTTAATTCTCGCGCAATGGCCGGCAAAGGACGGACACTACCCCTCAATCGCGTATCAGACGGCGTTCAGTATCAATGTTGTGCTGCAGCTGGTCGCCCTGGTCTGGTTCATCGCCCCTCGGCTCAAAGAGTTGATTTGGAAATCTGAGATCGCCCTCAAGCGCAAGTCGACGGGCCAAAGCAGGTCAGTTCACGTCATTATCCCGATCGCCGAAATGGTTATCCTGAAAACCGATCAAGATGTGGAGTGGTGAAGTCGGCCCTCTGCCTGACCCGCCTCGCCGGTCTACAGGCGCGTCAAGAACGTCCGGCCGACTGATTGCCTGAGAAGCTCCAAACAGCTGGTCGGATATGCGACATGCGTCACAAGGTCGACAGGAAAGATACGAAACATGCGTAATATCAATGAGCGCTGGCTGGCATGCGACTTGCTGTTGTTTTCCGCAGAGCCAGGTAAAGCGAATTTGAGCAATGACCAGTGTGACTGAGAGCGCAAGGCAAGTCGGTGCGGAGAATGTGCTGAGAGTCGGTTCGCCGGCTCCCTCCATCAAAGTTGAGGACTGGCTACGTGGCCAGCCCGTTACAACGTTCGAACCTGGGAAAGTATACATTATCGAGTTTTGGGCGACGTGGTGCGGACCATGTATCGCCTCGATGCAGAATTTGGTGATCCTGCAAAGCAAATACAGGAGCAGCGGAGTTGAGGTGGTGGGCATCGCGGCTCACGAACAAGCTTCGACGGCAGATGAAGCGCGAGCCAGCTTGGACGCTTGGTTGACGAAGAGCTTGCCAAATCTGAACTTCGCGATCGCATTCGACTACGCCGGCGAAATGAACAAGCTTTGGATGGATCCCAGCTTTTCTGTCGGGATTCCCTCGTCATTCGTGATCGATCGTGACGGCCGCTTCGCCCTTATCGGCCATCCGACGCAATTCGATAACGCGTTGCCCAAAGTTCTTGACGGCTCCTGGGCAGTGAGCGACGAAGCCCAAGCCCTGGATGCGGAGAGGATAACCAAGGGTCGACGCAGAAAGCGCGAACTATCGCAGAAGCGAGCGCTGGTGGAGCCGATCTTTGCCAGACTTGAAGCCGCCATGAACAGTAAGGATTGGGCGGTAGCCCTTTCAGGGGTTGAGGAGGCACTCGCTGCGATGCCGGACGAGGTCACCTTTCGTGGGCTTCATGCGGAATTGTTGCTTCACAAGATACGCGACATGCGGGCCGGCCTCGCGGTATTGCGCCAATTGGTTCGCGATGCGATCGACAAGAAATCCGTGGTTTGGATGAGCGTGGCCATCCGCCAGCTCTTCGACCCCGCGAAAGACTACTCCGGTTTTCCACATGCCGAGCGCTTTGCCATGGGCAAGGACCTCTCCGAACACATCCTGGCGGCGAATCCGCCCCAAGGCAGCGAGGGCGCGAAGTTTCTCTCGTACGGGGCGGTCGCTCGGTACTATTACGAGACCGGTAACAGGGATCGCGCGATCGAATTGGTCGAGGTGGCGCTGAAATGGCTGGATGCAGCGCCTGCCTCGGATGTAGCGAAACGGGATCTCGTGCAGTGCTCACTCCAGGCCTTGGCGAGCTACAGGAGTGAGAAGCTCTGTTACGAGGAGTGTTGTTCGACACCGCAAAACACAGCTCCCGAAAAGCCGCAACCGGGATCGCCAAGGGAGGCAGCGTGAGCAATGCTGCTGGCCATGTCTTCTCGGCCCTTGTGGTTTTGCGATCGACGTCGATGCCTTTGGGGATGTCGGGGCATTCACCTGAGGCGAGGATAGGATGAGTGAGGGGTGAACGCAGGCGAGCCGCACCACCACAACTTCTCTACGATGAATGTTTCTTCAACGTACGTCGCGATCCGGTGCGATAGCGGCGAGAATGCCTGTCCAGGTGAAGAGTGGTCGCGGGCTGCTAAAGGTGGCGTCTTATAAGATGCTGGTGGCATCTTCGAACAACCAAAAAAGATTGAAATGGGTGGTGACGTTGATGCATTCCAACTCTCAAGGAAGCTTTCTCAAGTTTTTATGGCTGGTTTCAGAAGGGATTCAGCACTTCGTTTCGCGTTGGCCACAAGCCCATTCGGGAGAGGCGGCAAACCCTGGCAACGGACGGGGTCGTTTAAAGCGGTCAGTGCCCTGTGCGCGCCGCGCTAAGGTAACACTGAGCCAAGCCGTGCCTTCATTGTCACCCCTCTTTGGTACCACGGCGCCGGGGCGAGCGTGATGCACAATCACCGCCAGCGCCGCTCTGTCAAAGCCGCCGCCCTGTTCCAGCCATCCGGCCCCTGGTACAATGTTCTTTATGTCCAGGTACTCATCGCGATCCTGATTGGCGTTCTCGTTGGTTGGTTGTGGCCTGCTGTGGGGACGAACAGCTGGGTCAAAGCGCTTGGTGACGGATTCATCAAGCTGATCAAAATGGTGATCGCGCCGATCATCTTCTGCACTGTTGTGTCCGGAATTGCGCATGTTCAGGATGCACGAAAGGTCGGCCGAGTCGGCGTCAAGGCGCTGCTTTACTTCGAGATCGTTTCAACCTTCGCGCTGATCCTGGGTCTCGTGATGGGCAATCTCGTTCAGGCCGGCCATGGGCTGGCTCCCAGGGCTGATGCCGCGGCGGTAGCCAACTACGTCAAAAGAGCGGAAGGGCAGAAGGCGGTCGATTTCCTCCTTAATATTATTCCGGATAGCGTAGTTGGCGCTCTGGCCCGAGGCGACGTGCTACAGGTGCTGCTGTTTGCCATCCTATTCGGGTTCTCGCTGATGGCGCTTGGCGAGCGGGGTGAGCGGATGCGCAGTCTGGTCGACGATGCTGCACACGCGGTGTTTGGTGTCATTAGGATCGTGATGAAGGCAGCGCCAATCGGGGCGTTCGGCGCCATGGCCTACACTATCGGCGAATTCGGACCGTCCGCGCTCGGTAAACTCATCGGCTTGGTTGCGCTGTTCTACGTGACAGCCGGGCTCTTCGTGATCATTGTGCTTGGTCTGGTTGCGCACTTGGTCGGTTTTTCTATTCTAAAGTTCATCGTTTACATCAAGGATGAGCTGCTGATCGTCCTCGGAACGTCGTCGTCCGAAAGCGCGCTGCCGCAGTTGATGGAAAAACTCGAACGGCTGGGCTGTTCCAAGCCGGTCGTTGGCCTGGTGGTGCCGACAGGATACTCTTTCAATTTGGATGGGACGAACATTTACATGACGTTGGCGACCTTGTTCATCGCGCAGGCGCTCGGGGTCGATCTCGACTTCGGCCAGCAGCTCACGATACTGGTTGTGGCGATGCTCACCTCGAAGGGCGCAAGTGGTGTTACCGGTGCCGGGTTCGTCACACTGGCCGCAACATTGACCGTGGTCAGTCCTGACCTCGTCCCGGGCATTGCGATCGTATTCTCGATCGACAAGTTCATGAGCGAGGTGCGCGCGCTTACCAACATTATCGGAAACGGTATTGCCGCGGTGTTTGTGTCGTGGTGGGAAGGCGAACTCGACCATGTCTCGCTACACGCGCAGCTCAAGTAGACCTGCGATCTCAGCTCGGCCATTGCGGACTAGAAATCACTCTTTGAATGTCTGCATTCTGGGGGGCAATCGTCGTGCAGTACAGGGCCAGTCTGATTCCAGGGGGAATGGTGCAGGGTCATTACGCTCACGGTGGTGCACCAGACCAGCGTCGGCATTGGTACCTGCGGCAGCCCGCCGGCTGATGTGGTTCATTATCCCGGGTTTGACGTCCTCCAAAAGCGGGAGCTCAATCGTGCCTACGCGCGGCAGCGACAGTGGTTCGATTTCTCGCCTCGCCGTCGAGGGGTCGGCGCGTCAAGCCGGCGCTCTTTTCAAATGTTCCTTTTTCTACGCTAGACTTCGAACGGCATATTCCCTTTGTTGCGGTAAGACACGACCTATCTTTTATTTGCCTTCAGATGAGGGCGCCGAAGCGGCCTCAGCAGCTTGGGGCAAATCGTGGCGATCCATTCTTTTGATTCAGAAGCGAACTTGCGCGGAGCGCGTATGCTGCGTACCGCGTTGGGGCCCGCCATCGCATGGTTTTTGGAAGATCCGGCAATCGTCGAGGTGATGCTCAATCCCGACGGCCGACTGTGGATCGACCGACTGTCGAGCGGCCTTACGGATACTGGCAAGAATATATCCCCTTCTGACGGAGAGCGAATCATCCGCGTGGTGGCTCACTACGTGGGTGCCGAGGTTCATCCCGGGAGCCCACGGATTTCTGCCGAGCTGCCCGAGACGGGGGAGCGATTCGAGGGGCTGCTGCCGCCGGTCGTGGCCGCGCCAACATTTGCGATCCGAAAGCCGGCGGTCGCCGTGTTCAGCCTCGAGGATTACGTCGCAGTCGGCATTATGACGCCGGATCAGGCCGGTGCATTGAGGGATGCAGTTTGCGCGCGCAAGAACATTCTGGTCGCCGGCGGCACCTCGACCGGCAAGACGACACTGACCAATGCCCTTCTCGCCGAGGTGGCTAAAACGACTGACCGTGTCGTTCTCATCGAAGATACGCGCGAGCTTCAGTGCTTGGCGCCAAACCTCGTGGCGCTCCGCACGAAGGATGGCTTGATCTCGCTCTCCGACCTGGTCCGTTCGTCGCTTCGTCTGCGCCCCGATCGAATTCCCATTGGTGAGGTGCGCGGAGCCGAGGCGCTCGATTTGCTCAAGGCCTGGAGCACCGGACATCCGGGCGGAATCGGCACGATCCATGCCGGAACGGCGCTCGGGGCGCTACGCCGACTCGAGCAGCTAGTCCAGGAAGCTGTCGTCACAGTCCCCCGGCCGCTTATCGCCGAAACAATCAACGTAATCGCGGTGCTCAGCGGCCGCGGCGCCGAACGCCGCTTGAGCGAGCTCGCCCGCGTTACCGGCTTAGAAGCATCAGGCGATTACAGCCTTTCTGCAATTGGAGACCGATCATGACGATGCCTTCATCTCTCCGCCGCGCCAGCATTCCGGCCACGGCAATTGTGACCCTTTGGCTGAGCAGTATCCCGGCGTGCGCCGCTGGCTCAAATATGCCGTGGGAGCAACCGCTCAACCAGATTTTGCAATCGGTCGAGGGTCCCGTCGCCAAGATTATTGCGGTCATCATCATCATTGTCACCGGGCTCTCGCTCGCATTTGGCGACACGTCTGGTGGCTTTCGTCGCCTGGTTCAGATCGTGTTCGGTCTGTCCATCGCCTTTGCGGCATCAAGCTTCTTTCTGTCTTTCTTCTCCTTCGGCGGCGGCGTGGTGATCTAATGGAGGAGCCTGTCGCAGGCTTTATCGCGCCCGTGCATCGTGCGCTCACCGAGCCTATCCTGATGGGCGGTGCGCCGCGCGCCGTGGCGATCGCCAACGGCACGTTAGCGGCGGCACTCGGTCTTGGGCTGCGCCTGTGGGTTGCCGGCCTCCTCCTCTGGTTCGTCGGCCACATGGCCGCCATCTGGGCCGCAAAACGCGATCCCGATTTCGTGGAAGTCGTGCGCCGGCACGTCCGTATTCCAAGCCACCTCAGGTCCTAGAGTTGCCTATGATGAATCTTGCCGAATATCGCCGTTCAAACACGCGCCTTGCCGACTTCCTGCCTTGGGCGGCCCTGGTCGATGAGGGCGTCATTCTCAACAAGGATGGATCCTTTCAGCGAACGGCCCGGTTCAGAGGGCCGGATCTCGACAGCTCAGTGCCGGCCGAGCTTGTTGCTGTCGCAGGCCGCCTCAACAATGCGCTCCGTCGCCTCGGATCGGGGTGGGCCGTCTTCGTCGAGGCGCAACGGCATTCGGCAGGACGCTATCCGCCGGATACATTCCCGGACGTCGCCTCGGCGCTGGTGGATGCGGAGCGGAAAGCGCAATTCGAGGAGGCCGGCAGCCACTATGAGTCGAGCTACTATCTGACTTTCCTCTATCTGCCTCCGGCAGAGAGTGCGGCCGTGGCGGAGCGCCTGCTGTACGAGGGCAGCCATCGCGCTGCGGGAGCGGATGCGCGCGAGGTGCTTGCCGGCTTTGTCGACCGGACCGGCCGCGTCCTGCAGCTCGTCGAGGGTTTCATGCCGGAATGTGGCTGGCTCGATGACGAGCAAACGCTGACCTACCTGCATTCGACGGTCTCGACCAAACGGCATCGCGTGCGCGTGCCAGAAATTCCGATGTATCTCGATGCGTTGCTTGCCGATCAATCCCTGACAGGAGGTCTCGAGCCCATGCTGGGCGAGGCGCATCTGCGCGTTCTGACGCTCGTGGGCTTTCCGACCGCGACCACGCCCGGAATTCTCGACGACCTGAACCGGCTGGCATTCCCGTATCGCTGGTCCACGCGGGCGATCATGCTCGACAAGACAGATGCCACAAAGCTCCTCACCAGGATCAGGCGGCAATGGTTTGCCAAGCGCAAGTCGACCGCGGCGATCCTGAAGGAGGTGATGACGAACGAGGCCTCCGCGCTTCTGGATACCGATGCCCACAACAAGGCGATGGACGCCGACAGTGCGCTCCAGGAATTGGGCTCGGATCAGATCGCACAGGTCTTCGTTACGGCAACGGTCACGGTCTGGGACGGGGATCCTCGCGCAGCCGACGAAAAGCTCCGCCTCGCCGAAAAGGTCGTCCAAGGCCGCGACTTCACCTGCATGGCCGAGACGGTCAATGCCGTCGAAGCCTGGCTCGGCAGCCTGCCGGGACAAACTTACGCAAACGTCCGCCAGCCGCCGGTCTCGACCCTGAACCTCGCCCATATGATCCCGCAATCTGCCGTATGGGCCGGAGAGGTCAGGGATCACCACCTCAACGCGCCCCCATTGTTCTTCGGTAAGACTGAGGGTTCCACGCCATTCCGGTTTTCGCTGCATGTCGGAGATGTCGGCCACACCATGGTCATCGGGCCGACGGGCGCCGGTAAGTCGGTGCTGCTCGCGCTCATGGCGCTGCAGTTCCGCCGCTATCGCGAGGCGCAGATCTTTGCGTTCGACTTCGGAGGCTCGATCCGCGCATCGGCCATCGCCACGGGGGGCGACTGGCATGATCTCGGCGGCGCCCTGGAATCCTCAGAATTCGTCTCGCTCCAGCCGCTTGCAGGCATCGACGATGTCGGCGAGCGAGGCTGGGCATCCGACTGGATCGCATCGATCCTGACGCGCGAGCGGATCGAAGTCACCCCTGAGACCAAGGATCATGTCTGGTCGGCGTTGACCTCACTCGCCTCGGCACCAGTTAAGGAGCGGACTCTGACTGGGTTCTCCGTTCTTCTGCAGTCCAACGCTCTCAAGCGCGCGCTGCAGCCCTACTGCCTCGGTGGTCCATACGCCCTGTTGCTCGACGGCGAATATGAACGGCTGGGTGAAGCCTCCGTCCAGGTGTTCGAGACCGACGGATTGATTGGGACCTCTGTCGCGCCCGCAGTTCTGGCCTATCTGTTTCACCGGATCGAGGACCGCTTTGACGGCCGTCCGACACTGCTCATCATCGACGAAGGCTGGCTTGCGCTCGATGACGCCGATTTTGCCGGCAAGCTCCGCGAGTGGCTCAAAACCCTCCGCAAAAAGAACGCCTCGGTCGTGTTTGCGACCCAATCGCTTGCCGATATCGATGGCTCCAAAATCGCGCCTGCCATCATCGAGAGCTGCCCGACCCGCATCCTTTTGCCAAACGATCGCGCCATCGAGCCGCAGATCAAGGCGATTTACCGTCGCTTTGGGCTGAACGACCGGCAGATCGAGATCCTCGCCCGCGCCACTCCGAAGCGGGACTACTACTGCCAATCGCGCCGCGGCAACCGCCTGTTCGAGCTCGGACTTGGCGAAATCGCGCTCGCCTTCGCGGCCGCCTCGTCCAAAGCCGACCAGGCTTTGATTGATCGGGTGCTTGCCGAGCACGGAAGGGACGAGTTCGTCACCGGCTGGCTCAAGGCGCGCGACCTCGGCTGGGCCTGCAATCTCATTCCGCAGTTCGCCAAACAAGGAGCGCTCTGATGAGCTGTATCCGCCCGCTTCTGGCAGCAAGTATCATCGCCATGACCATGATCCAAGCGCCCCGCGAAGCGAAGGCGCAGTGGATCGTGTTCGATCCCAACAACTACGTTCAGAATGTGCTGACGGCCGCGCGTGAGCTGCAGCAGATCAACAATCAGATCACTTCGATCCAGAACCAAGCGCAGATGCTGATCAATCAGGCGAAGAACCTGGCGAGCCTGCCTTATTCATCCTTGCAACAGCTCGAGAAGTCGATTCAACGCACCCAGCAGCTACTCTCGCAGGCGCAGCGGATTGCCTACGACGTCCAGCAGATCGATCGCGCGTTTTCCACCACCTATGCGCCGGCATCGGCGAGCATGTCCGATGGGCTCCTGGTCGCAAATGCCCAAACACGCTGGCAGAACTCAGTTGCCGGGCTGCAGGACGCCATGAGGGTCCAAGCGAGCGTTGTCGGCAATCTCGACGCCAACCGCATCCAGATGTCCGCCCTCGTGACGGCGAGCCAGGGCGCAGCGGGTGCGCTCCAGGCAAGTCAGGCCGGCAACCAGCTCCTTGCGCTGCAAGCCCAGCAGCTTGCGGACCTTACGGCGACTGTTGCCGCGCAAGGTCGCGCACAGACGCTCGAATCCGCCCAACGGGCTGCAGCGCAGGAGCAGGGTAGGGAGCAGCTGCGGCGCTTTCTCAATCCGGGCCAAAACTATCAACCGACAACCGTGCAGATGTTCCACTGATCATGAAAATACGATTTGAACGACTACCTGTCGCGGCAGCAGCTGGTCTTGCTGTCCTGTTGGTTGCCGCCTGCGCCATTCGCCTGCGCACCGACGAGAGCGCGACCCAGTCTTCCGTCTCTCTAGCCTCAAAACCGGATTTGACCGCAGCAAAGCTCGAGCAATGCCGTACCGTCACCTACGAGCAGAAAGACGCTCTGCCTGAATGCCAGAAGATCTGGGCCGAGCAGCGCAATCAGTTCTTAGGCGGAAGCAGGTCAATTGATGGTTCGCATAGCCGGACCGGCGCGGCGCCATTCCCCTCTCCAGTCCCGCGTAAAGACGAAGGTCGCCTCCCGTCCGGCTTTCCCTCCATTCCGAGCCAAAGCGAGTGAGCCATGGGCGGCACGGGCGTCATCGACCAGTTTCTGGAAGCTTTCACCCGCTACATCGATTCCGGATTCGGTCTGGTCGGGGGCGAAGTCGGATATGTCGCCACAACGCTGGCTGCAATCGACATCACCCTGGCTGGCCTGTTCTGGTCATTCGGAACGGACGAGGACATCATCGCCCGGCTGGTCAAGAAAACCTTGTTTGTCGGCGTCTTTGCTTACCTGATTGGCAATTGGAATAACCTCGCCCGGATCGTCTTCGAAAGTTTTGCGGGGTTAGGTCTGAAAGCCTCAGGGACAAGCCTTTCGTCAGCAGATTTCCTAAGGCCGGGCCGCATTGCGCAGGTAGGCCTTGATGCAGGCCGGCCAATCCTGGACTCCATCTCTGGGCTGATGGGCTATGTCAGCTTCTTTGAGAATTTCGTGCAAATTGTGGTCCTGCTGTTTGCTTGGACCGTGGTGCTGCTCGCGTTCTTTATCCTGGCGATCCAGCTGTTCGTGACCCTCATCGAATTCAAGCTGACGACACTTGCCGGGTTCGTCCTGATCCCCTTCGGCCTGTTCGGCAAGACCGCTTTTGCGGCTGAACGGGTGCTGGGTAATGTCATCTCATCGGGGGTCAAGGTTCTGGTCCTTGCCGTCATCGTGGGCATCGGGTCGACCTTGTTCTCGCAGTTCACGAGCGGCTTTGGCGGCAACCAGCCGACCATCGAGAATGCGATGGCACTTGTCCTGGGCGCGCTCGCCCTCTTGGGCCTTGGCATCTTCGGCCCCGGTATCGCCAATGGCATCGTCTCCGGAGGTCCGCAGCTTGGCGCAGGCACCGCCGTCGGCACGGGCCTCGCTGCCGGTGGGGTGATCGCGGCAGGAGCTGGCGCTGCCGCCGGCGCTGCAGGTCTTGCCGCCGGCGCGATTGCGGGCTCGCTGCGCGGTGGAAGCGCGATTGCAAGTGGCGCGACGAACATGTTGCGGGCGGGAAGCTCCGGCGTCGAGGCGAGCGCGCCAGGCGCGGCAAGTCCCTTGCGTTCGCTCGCAGCCGGCCTTGGGCGAGCGACTGGTCATGTCGGTCAGGAGGAGGGGGGCTCCTCGGCCGCCCCCGACAGCCCGCCAGCCTGGGTTCGGCGTATGAAGCGTGCGCAGACCATCCAACAGGGAGCATCAGCGGCCACGCACGCGGTTCGGTCAGGCGATCACGGCGGGAGCGGCGCATCGGTGGACCTCTCACAAGACAATCGCTGAGTTCGCTGTCTCTCCAAAATCCATTTCCAACCATGCCTTGAGGTCAGACAAATGTTCAAACGATCGGCCGTTCACTATGGCCGCACGCCGGAGCCGGTCACGCCCTATCAACGCGCAGCTCAAGTCTGGGATGACCGCATTGGTGCAGCACGAGTCCAGGCCAAGAACTGGCGGCTCATGGCATTCGGCTGCCTGTTCCTCTCCGCGGGCTTTGCTGGAGCTCTGGTCTGGCAATCAGCCCATGGCACGATCACGCCCTGGGTGGTTGAGGTCGATCAATTGGGTGAAGCGAAAGCACTTGCCCCTGCAAATGCTGCCTACCAGCCGACGGACCCTCAAATAGCGTTTCACCTGGCGCGCTTCATCGAGCACGTCCGCGGCTTGCCGATGGACGCGATTGTCCTCCGCGAGAACTGGCTGCGTGCCTACGACTTCACGACCGATCGCGGCGCCGCCGCGCTCAACGACTATGCCCGCAACAACGACCCCTTCGCTAAGCTCGGAAAGTCTCAAATCGCGATCGAGGTCTCGAGCGTCATCCGAGCCTCGCCTGAGAGCTTTCGCCTCGCCTGGATCGAGCGCCGCTACGATAACGGCCAACTTGCCGCAACGGAACGGTGGACTGCCATCCTTACCATCGTCGTGGAAATGCCTCGCGATCTGGATCGCCTACGCAAAAATCCCCTTGGCATCTACGTCAACGCTATCAACTGGTCAAAGGAGCTCGGCTAACATGCCGTCAGGTCTTGTTTTTGTGTCACGAAAAGCGCGGCCGTGCTTGCCTCTGGCTCTTCTGGTCTGTGTCTCGACGCTCGGCGGCTGCACGACCTTCAGGCCGCCGCAAATCAGCTACGACAACGAGCTCCCGCCGGCACCGGACTTGCCGGCGCTTGCCGATGATCGCCCGCGACCGCTACATGTGCCACCGACCTGGAAGGCTGCACGAGGCGGCAAGAGCGCGGAGGCCGAGGAGCCTGTCGAGCGCATCGAAACCGCAAATGACGCTGCACGCGTGCAGCCTCGCAAAGCCGGCTACTACAATGCGGTGCAAGTGTTTTCCTATAGTCCGGGCGCGCTCTACCAGATCTATGCCGCGCCGGGGCAAATTACGGACATTGCGCTCGAGCCCGGTGAGCAGCTGATCGGCTCAGGACCGCTCGCCGCAGGCGATACCGTCCGCTGGGTGGTCGGCGACACCGAGAGTGGCAGCGGCGTCGCCCGCCGCGTTCACATCATGGTCAAGCCAACCCGTCCCTCGATCGAGACCAACCTCGTCGTCAATACTGATCGCCGGACTTACCTGATCGAGCTTCGCGCCAACGAAAAGCCCTATATGCCCTCGGTCGCCTGGTTCTATCCGCCGGATCCTGGCGGGCGAGCTCAAGCTTTACCGCCGGCACCCTTTATTCCGGACCTGCCGGCGCGCCGCTACCGCTACGCCATCGAGGGCGACAGCCCGCCTTGGCGTCCCGTCAACGCTTATGATGACGGCCGAAAAACCTACATTGAATTCTCCCCCGGCGTCAGTCAGGGCGAGATGCCGCCGCTCTTCGTGATCGGGCCCGACGGCAAAACCGAGATCGTCAACTACCGCGCTTACGGAAATGTGCTGATTGTTGACCGGCTGTTCGCGGCCGCGGAACTGAGGCTGGGGGAGGAGCACCAGCAGAAGGTCAGGATCGTGCGAACCGACGGGAGGTCGCTTTGAACGATACGGACCAGGCGATCGATACACCAAAGGAAGCGCCTCGGGGCAAGCCGCCGGAAGAGATTGCCGAAACCCTGCGGCTCCGGCCGGATCAGCCAAAAGTTGCGCGCCTCTCGCGGAAAGTCCTTATCGGCGGCAGCGCCCTTGTGCTCGCGCTGATCACTGGCGCGGTGCTCTGGGCGCTGCACGAGAAACGGTCAGGTACTTCAGCACCCGAGGAGCTTTACGCGACTGACCACCATAACGTCGCCGATCAGCTCGCGACCTTACCGAAGGATTACACCGAGATCCCGAAGGACGTGCCGCGCCTGGGGCCGCCTTTGCCCGGTGATCTCGGTCGGCCGATCGTCGCAGCACAGGGATCTTCGACATCCAGCTCGCTCGGTATTGATGCCGAACAGCAGCGTGTCAATCAGGAGAGCGAGGCGGCACGGACCAGCAAGGTATTTGCCAGCACCAATGTCCGGCCACAAGCCCCCGCCACTTCATCGAGCGAAGCCCGTTCGAGCGGCGTGCCATCATCCGACGAAGCATTTGCTCAGAATGGCCAAGACCGAAAGCTTGCGTTCGTCAGTGCAACGGTCGATCGTCGGACGACAAGCTCCGATCGCCTTGTGAGGCCGGCTTCGCCTTTTGTCGTTCAGGCCGGAACGGTCATTCCGGCCGCTCTCATCACAGGAATCCGCTCCGACCTGCCTGGCCAGATCACGGCGCAAGTCACAGAGTCGGTGTACGATTCTCCTACCGGGCGAGCTCGCCTTATCCCCCAGGGAGCAAAGCTGATCGGGAGCTACGATAGCCAGGTCGCATTTGGGCAGTCGCGCGTGCTCCTGGTCTGGACGCGCCTTATCATGCCGAATGGGAGGTCGATTGTTCTGGAACGGCAGCCCGGTGCAGATGCGGCAGGCTTCTCTGGTCTTGAGGACGAGGTCGACAATCATTGGAAGGAACTGTTGGGGGCGGCCGCTCTTTCGACGCTGCTTTCCGTCGGCACGGAGGTGAATTCCGGGGCGGATAACGGCAATACCAACAACGATCTCATTGCCGCCCTCCGCCGTGGAGCTGGGGATTCGATCAATCAAACAGGCCAGCAGGTTGTCCGCCGCAATCTCAACATACAGCCGACTTTGACGATCCGTCCGGGATTTCCGGTGCGGGTGATCGTCAACCGTGACCTGATGCTCGAACCGTATAGAGGCTGAGGACGATGACAAAGCTTAAGATCGGAGCAATCGAAGACGACAAGCCGATCAAGATTACGCATGAACTGCCCGCGAGCGTGCACAGGGATCTCGTGGCATATGCCCAGATCCTTGCACAGGAGACCGCTCAGCCGATCGGAGATCCGGCCAAGCTTATCGCGCCCATGCTGGCCCGGTTCATGGCGGCCGACAGGAGCTTCCGGAAAGCGCGCCGCGCGCGTCAGCGACCGATCGAAGGCGAGGAATAGCGCTCGGAGAGGCGAATTTGGCGGACCTTGTCTACCGAAAGCTGCGCAATGGCGCGGGTGCGAGCCGATTCGAGTTTTCTGCCTATCGGCACGCCGGCAATGAGATCCGGCCCTGCAGGAATTCCTGATGTTGCTCGTCAGTCACGGCATCATCAAAAGGCTGATCAGCATGAAGACAGGAATAAGCCTCGTGCTCGAGTCCGACATAGGTGCTGCCGCTGACCTCGACGGTCCAATCCAGGCGTTGCTCGAAAACGCGGTAGCGCAGCCGGTGCATCTCGGCGAGATCGTGGACGAATTCCCCGAGTTTTCCCACCCTGCCAAGGGGCCATCCGGCCCGGCGAAGAATGCGCTCCATGCGGGCGTCGGTCACAGCGACGATTTCGATCAATTCAATGGAAAGGCCGAATTCAATCATACCCGCAAACAGCTCGTAACTGGCAGCAGCAAGTCCGCCGCTCGCCTTCGGCGCATCCGCGGGAACATCGAGCGCGAATCGGCTGCTCCCCCAGATCCGATCGCTTCGTGGCGCCGGCTGGCCGTCCAGCAGGATCGGGAAGATGTCCCCCAGCATGGTTGGACCGGTCGAAGGCAAAAGCCGGACGCAACCTTGAATACGTCCGGCTCCCGAGCGGTTCAGTAGATCCACCGCTCAAGGACGTCAAACTTGTCGACTTCCATGTACTCCGGCGTGATGAGCTGCATCATTTTTGCCTCCCTGCTTCGTTTCGGCAACTAAGCAGAAGGCCTAGGCAAGCGCATCCTGTGCAGTTCCACAGGTGTTTATGGAAGGCCGGTGTTTCATTTTCGAGATTTTGATTCGGTCAACCGCACGATCGCTTGACGAAGCGAGCTGACACCAGCTTTGCACGGGCGTTGTCTAGGTGAAATCCCGCGGTTGGCTCTGCGATGCCGAGAATGATCCTGATCTCCCCAGCCGATTTACCGCGCGCGGACCATTCGAGACACTGGTACTCGCGAGGAGACAGCACCACGCCGCCGATCATGCGATCAATCGTCCAGAAGCGTTTTGCATGCTCATGTAAAAACGTTGCGATTAATCGCAGGCTCTGGGCGTGCTCGACAAGCGCGCGCTCGAAACCAGTTCGACGCTCGTCACTTGCAAAGCTCAGCGCGGCGATTGCGCCCTTGTCATCGTGGATAGAATGTAAACCTGCAGCAAATCCCAAATTTTTCGGCTTCTTCGAACAAAGCGCGTTCGGACTCCGACCGATTTCGCGCCTCAAATCCAAGCCCCATCGAAAGGGATTAGGCTGGCGCATTGCCCGACGCACCCCGGATCGACGGATTCGTAGCCACGCTGCAGATAGATGGCGGTCCACGAGGGGATATGTCGAGATCACGTTGGGAGCACTGCCCGGCTCATGGGAAGAGCTAGATATGCGAAGCACGACAGCTTGAGCGCAGCGGCGACCTCAGCCATGCTCTGCTGAGCTGCGTCCTGATGCGTGCTTTCGGTCAATCGTTCCGCAAACCTTTGAAAAACCCGATCCATCTTTGATGAACCCGCGGGTCACCCTCGCAAGCGCCACTCGTCTTAGCGAATCGAGCATCGTTGCGAATGAGGCAAACAACGAAGAAGTCGATCCAGTCCGGCGTAGATCAATCCTGATCACGAATGCCCGGTTTGGCGCCGGGGCCGCATCAGGTCTTGCCACCCTGTGGTAGCATCCCTGCCAACTCGGCGGTCTTCGGTCGTCTGTTCGAAATCCTGCAAGCAGGCGGGGCAGATCGCCGGATTACTGCGCTATTTGGCTTCTCGCCTCGCAGGTTTGTACTGCTCTTCCGATTACAACGAACTGCTCACCAAGGAGATTGCAAATGAAGGTCGGTATTCTCAAGGAAATTAAGACGCACGAATACCGCGTCGGCCTGACGCCTGGGGCCGTCCGCGAATACGTTGCAGCTGGCCACAGCGTATTGGTCGAGAGCAACGCCGGCGCCGGGATTGGCGCGACAGATGATAACTACCGCAAGGCTGGCGCGACGATTGCGACCTCTGCTCGCGAGGTATTCGCGTCGAGCGAAATGATCGTGAAAGTCAAAGAGCCACAGCCCTCCGAATGGACGCAGCTTCGAGAAAACCAGATCCTCTTCACTTATCTGCATTTGGCTCCGGATCCGGACCAGGCGAAGGGCCTCATGAAGTCTGGCTGCACCGCAATTGCCTATGAAACTGTGACCGACGCGCACGGTGGCCTTCCACTGCTTGCCCCTATGAGCGAGGTTGCGGGAAGACTTGCGATTGAAGCCGCGGGTGCGGCGCTGAAGCGGTACGCGGGCGGACGGGGACTGCTGATTGGCGGGGTACCGGGCGTGCCACCCGCTCGCATTGTGGTGATCGGCGGGGGCGTTGTCGGCACTCACGCTGCACGGATGGCGGCAGGCTTGGGTGCTGAGGTCACGATCCTCGACCGTTCGATTCCCAGGCTTCGCGAACTGGATGAGCTGTTCGAAGGGCGAGTACGTACCAGATTCTCGACGATTGACGCCGTTGAAGAAGAGGTATTTGCGGCGGATGTTGTCATTGGTGCCGTCCTCGTTCCTGGCGCGAGCGCGCCGAAACTGGTCAGCCGCGGTATGTTGAGTTCGATGCGCAAAGGCTCCGTGATCGTGGACGTAGCAATCGATCAGGGCGGATGTTTCGAGACATCGCGGGCCACGACACATGCCGATCCAACCTATGAGGTGGATGGCGTTATCCACTATTGTGTCGCAAACATGCCGGGAGCTGTGCCGCTCACCTCAAGCCAGGCACTCAACAACGCTACGCTGCCTTTTGGTTTGGCTCTCGCCAGTAAAGGATTTGCAGCTGTGCTCGAAAATCCGCATCTGCGCGCAGGCCTAAATGTCTATCGGGGCCGGCTAACCTATAAGGCTGTCGCCGAGAGCCTTGGTCTTCCCTTCTCGCCGATCGAACAGGCGGCGGCCTGATCCTAGAGGTCCCCTACGGGACGTTTCGTCGCAGACTTGGGCCGCTCATCAGAGTGGCCCTTTTTGTGTGCCGAGTATGAGCGACAGCTCGGAGATGGAAGTCCTCTACCCAACTTGATTGACGGCGAAGGCTTAGCCAAGCGCAAGGGCGTCAACGTGCCCGAGGTCTTTGAATGCGGGTGCGATGGAACGGACGACAGCTAGTGCCTGCGCCGCGCGCTCAACCAGCAGCTAGAGCTCACTCGCGGCGCGGTCGAACACATTATTTTTCCAGCGTACCGACCCAAGCGGGCGCTCCAGCATACGACGGATACGCAGGGACTCAGGCCCGATATGAAAAGCCGTGGCATTCTCGTCTAATGCGCGCTCCGACTGGTCCAGCGGTTGCGTTGGCGCAAATATCGAGTCATGTCGGCCAGTCTAGCACTCGGTCCACAGCTCGGGGGCGGCGATATCACGCGCAATTGACCAACCATAGGCGCCGTTGCGTTGCCGGTAGAGCTGCACATCCTGCATGAGGTTGTGGAAGGCTCGCTCATTTTCCGAGGCCACGCGATAGTCGAGCTCAATTACCAGTGGGCCGTTCCGGTGGTCAGCGTGAGCCGCACCTTAGGATCGGCAAGAATGTCGGCGTCATCCCGCGCTCAGTGATGGCCGGCATGCGCAGCCAGCGCCCAAGCAGCCGCAAGAGCAGCATCAGTCCGGCAGAGACGAGCAGCGTGATGTCGAAAGCGATGGCATCGGTGAGGCGCCCTCAGCCCAAACTGCCAACTGCGAGGCCCCCAGAGAACGCAGCCTACCAAGCCGCAACGGCTTGGCCCGCAACCCAGCGTGGGGCGTAGAGCTGCACGCCAATGTCGAATAGCGTCCACGTCCATACGGCGCCCGCCAAAACCAGAGCTGCGGCTGTCAAGAGCGAATTATGAAACGGAGCACAACCTTCGCGATCGCGCCGCTCATGGACAGTGTGCAGGCACGAACCGCAGCCTCGCGGATCTTTATCGCCGCGACCTTGAGAGCTTCTGCACGAATCCTTATAGATGCCTGCCTGTGCGTAGAGGCGGTTGGCGCAGACGCAGGTCTGGCCCATGTTGCGGTATTTGGAGACGATGACGCCTTCGATGGCGGCATCGATATCGGGTCGTCGAACACCACGTAAGGCGCCTTACCGCCCAGCTCGAGACCGAGCTTCTTCAGGCGACGGTAGAGGATCTTGCCGACCTCGCTCGAGCCGCCGAAGCCGACAAAGCGCACGCCCGCGTGCTCGCACAAAACTTCGCCGATCGGTCGCGAATCTCCGGTGATGACGTTGAAGACACCTTTGGGCACGCCGGCCTTCTCAGCGAGGGACGCGGGCGCAAGCGCCTAGAGCGGCGTCTTGCTGGTTTGCTTCAGCACCACCGTGCAGCCTGCGGCGGGCGCCAGCCATACTTTGCGGGTGATCATCGAATTGGCCAAGTTCCACGGCGTGATGGTGCCGCAGACGCCAATCGGTGGCTTGATCGCAAGCAGCCTTGCATCCGGGCGCGGCGAGGGAATCGTTTCGCCATAGATGCGGCGCGCCTCTTCGGTGTAGAACTCGACATAGGCGCCACCGATATCGACTTCGCCTGGGGCCCTTGGAGAGCGGCTTGCCCTGCTCGGAGGTGCCGATCGCCAGATCGTTTTTACCAAAGGCAAGGTGAGCCGACTCAGGCGCGATCAATGTAGCAGGCCTCCGGCAGAAGTGACGGGTCCTTCAGACGCTAGCGCAGGATGGACGAGCCTTGCGTGGGTTGTGCGGCGGCGGTCGGGGCCGTCCCGTTGCTCCTGGAGGTTTTCAAATCCGAGCAATCAGATCTTCGTCGAGCGTGAAAAAAGGCCGCGCGAGATACCGCGCGGCCGAGTCAGGGAGGAAACGCCCCGAAGGGCACTGAATAGGAGCTCGGCAAGTAAATGAACTCACTGGGAACTCCAATCTTGCACGAAACGTCGTCAGATCGTGCAAGCGGACATCGGATACTCATTTACCTGGGAGGATTGGAGGCGTTCGCAGCCATATCTTGCAGTTTTTGTGCGCAGATTTCGTCAAGTTTGCAGCAACTGCTATCGTGAAGCGTTTCTCGCGAGAATATTCGCTTGCGTACTGTTCATTGAGGCCATCGAACACTCGCTCGGTGTACGCGTCCGTACCCTCGATAGCTCGGTTTCAGGATCAATCTAAATTAGTCAGCGCGCGTCCACGAGCGGCAGAGAAACGTTGAGCTCGGCGATTTAGCAGGATAGCTGCGCGACAGTGCGAACCAGCATCGGGCGCGTCCGGACAAGTCATTTGACGGGCAAAATGAGCAAAGTCGCCACCAGAAATCGTTGGACATCATCACCGAGTCGCGGATTCCACGTTGGGCTACTCGAACAGCTGGCACTGACGGGGATTTCAGGGGTCATTGTCACAGGCGCAACCTGCACTGTCGCACGCTCTACGGGAGCGTGGCGCAACGTGAGTCGAATGCCAGCAACGAATTCAAAGGTCATGTCGTATCGTTGTCATAAACCTTCTTGGAATCCGGGCAAATTGCAACCGAATTCGAGCGCAAGCCCAGTGAAGAATCGATCAAGAAACATGCCGACAATCATTAGCGCCAGCTCGCAGCATCCAGTCGTATTGAGGGATTCGTGACCGATTTGCGCGACGATGACCCCATGAAGGAGGCGACCTCCCTGCGGTCTGTCATCAATCTCTATGCAACACGCTTCCAGAACGTGGTCTCGGCCCAACGAAACCTTGGCTTCAACGAGAAAGAAGGAGTTCAAGGCAAGTTACGAATGGCCGTGCGCGCACTTGAGCATCCGGTGAGCGAGCTCAATTAGCCTCAGCGCGCGATATTGATGCTGAAGATGCGCCGCCACGAGAAAGAGTTCATGTAACGCGGCGAGGACAAAGCCATCGCGATGAAAATCGTCAAAAAGAGCCTCTCCGGGGCTGAATTCCATCACGGAGGTGGTTCCTCGGCACTGGCGTGGCGGAGCAGGAGCATCACAACTATGCGCCATGAGGAGGACACGGCCGCGACGTTTCAGGTAATCAACAAACAACGGCAACTGTGGTGAAGTTCATAGTCTTGGAATCAGCTAGTAGTTCATTCGAAAGTTTCAGCGTACTTCCTCGTGCTACCATTCTTTGCGCCTTGCGGAGTCGCCAAGTGTTGGACGCAACGACCACTGCGCTTTTGCGTGCTGTTCTTGAGGAGGTTTGCGAGGGTCTGCCTCGCAACGAAACCGGCACTCGGGCCCATGTCGCTTCCAAGATCTTGGACGCCGCCAACAGAGGTGAGATCACGGCGGACCGCCTTAGGCAGGTCGGCATGGAAGCTCTTCGCTCTGCGCCAACAATGTGGCGGTAGGTGCGGACAACAGTGATAGTGCTAATGTGAACTTCCAAGTCACGGTGCTGAAGATCCTTGTGAGCTACCCGGACGGGTTCGCATCGATGCCGGACCTCAAGCGAGACATGGCCATTTTGGCCACGAGCGGTCCCGATTGGGCGGCGCGCACCAAGAGAATGGGCGCCCGCGTGCCCGAGCTCGACCTTTTTTCGCAGCGACTCGTCGAGCGTGTGAATGGAGGGTGGCGCATCACGGACAAGGGACGAGCGGTGCTCGAACTGATGGAGCCGGGCCCTAGCACGCCCCAAGTCCAGGCCAGAGGACAGGAGAGCTCCTGAGCTGCCATCGCCAGTGCCGGCACGATCCCATTCTGTCGAACTACGTCTGCGCCAGCCTGAACGACTGGGGCCGCGCCGGTCCTCGAAGAGCCGAACGTGCGCACCGCATTCTTAGACCGACTATCTAGGCGATTAAGGCCGCGCCCGACGATCAGGTTGCCGAAGGAGAATTTTCGATGCCGTTGTGGAGTTCGAGCTTTTTATTGGAGAGCTCGAACGAGAAGTGCTGATATCTCAGCACATATCGGGGAAAGGTGCTGTTGCTTCGATCAGGTCCAAGATCCCGGGATGCGCAGTGCGCCATTCATGTATGGACCTCGATTTTATGCGCGTGAGCCGTTGGCTGGGGCCACGGCGCAGGCGCGGCCAAGTGGGACGGAGTGCCCGGGAGTCTCGCCGCCTCTCCGGCAAAAGTATCTGAGCGCTGATGCCGCTCGGCATAAAGCGATCGATGGCCGACACGCTTGGTTCGCATTGACTCACGTCAATTCGCTCCGGCCTCGTTCTTGAAACATCCTTCTTAGACCGTCGCCCGTGAACAACGCCTAAGGTGCTGATTAGGAATCGGTTTTCCGGACGTTGGCGCGTTTCGGATTGCAGGCTTTGATAGGTTTGAGCATCGGAAGCCTGCAATTTGCAGTTTGAGTTTCCGTCGAATCGCAAAGCCTAATTCGATGGCCGTATCGGAGGAGCCGATGCGACCGAAGAATCCGACGCAAGCGCTTTGGTGACAAGCTCGAGCTTCTGCTGGCCGACAGCCTGAGGGTGGCGCACGACGCCGGGGCACTGCGCAGACGCGATCTCAAGCGCGTCACCGTGGATACCACGGTGCAGCCCAAGCCGTCACTTTCCCGACCGACGGCAAGCTGCTGCATGCAGCCATCGAAGGGCTCAACCGGCTGGTCCGCAGAGTAACTGCTGGCTAAGGAGGCCGGCGCAACCAACATGGACTGTCACGATCTCCGCCGGTGGATGGTCCGTCGGATCTGATTGACCAGATAGGTGCGCCAAATGATCATCATGTCGCCAACACGTTCCGTGCGCTTGCTCTCAAGGAACGTTGACCGGCGGCATGGCCGCAGTCGGGCGCAACACGAAGCGTTCTTGCTGCTGCCTGCGCGCCGCCAAGATGATTGCAAAAACCACGAGGAAAACCAGAGACCCACGCATGACCAAAAACTACTTCAGAGCCCATATCGCAATTATGAACCCCTCACATCCGGGCCAAACGGCACGCGTCGCGGGCGGATGTCGCGCCGCTCTTCAGGTGCCGTTTGCTGAAGCCGAAAGGAATAGCGATCATTCGTGCCGCAACGCGGCCGAGTAGCCTTGTGCGGTGCTCAAAAATGCATTTTCTAGGCGCAGCAGCGGGAACTATTTGAAAAATCAGGATAAGAACTGATCGCGCGGGCGCAGGAAAGGGGCCCTGTTGCAATTCAGGACCGCAACTAGGGGCACTCATGCGCAAGCATAATTTTGTTTCCGGCGGCCTCCTGGGGCTGACCGCAGCGGGACTTATACTCTTATGTTCCAGCCTATTCGCCTTCTTCTTATAGAGCTTAAGTAATTTAAGGCATCGTATCGCTTTTGAGATCAAAGACAATAATTCTCTTTTCGACTGCCGACTTGCCACCTTGGCCAGCTTGATGGTGCCTCGCGAAGAGCTCTTCTGCTTCTTTTCTGACGGAATGATTTGAAGGCGCCCTTGAGCTGCTCGGAGGCACGGAGCGGGGCGACGCCGCTGCCCAGGACGATGCCCTCCTCGATAGCCGCGCGGGTTGATGCATCGCGTCATCAACGCGATCCTTGCGCTCCTTCACGTCCACTTCGGTCGCGCCGTCAACGCGGATCACCGCGACGCCGCCGGGCATCGCGAGACGCTCCTGAAGCTTCTCAAGGTCGTAGTCCGAGGTGGTCTCCTCGATCTGAGCCTTGATCTGGACCACGCGCCTCGATGTCGGCCTTCTTGCCGGCGCAGTTGACGATGGTGGTGTTCTCCTTGTCGATCATCACCTTCTTGGTGCGACCGAGCATGTTGAGCGTGACGTTCTCCAGTTCGATGCCGAGATCTTCCGAGATCGCTTAGCGAAGAGACGAAATTCTCCACCATCTCAATCGTGCGGGCATCGCCGCTTCGCTCGGATCAGCCTGCGGATCCTGCTCAATCGAGCCATCGCATGTCCTGCACGCCAGGGGCTTGCCGGAGAAGAGCCTGCACGGCGCGGTGCGCTTGTCCCTGACGCGTGAGACAACCCTCGAAGAGGTCGACCAGGTCGTCTCCGTACTGTCAAACATTGTGGCTCACCTGCGCGCCAACTCGCGGGAGCGTGCTAAACCACCCAAGTATGCATCGCGGTCCAGAAAATTGACCTCATGAAACTCTTGAGTCGCCGCTCTCTTGATGCGGGCCTTTCGCAAGAAAGATCTCGAAGAGCCGATCGTGGATCCGAATATGAAACGCTCTGGGGCGGTTGGATCAGAATGGCCAATGGCTGGATGCTCGATCTGCCCGAGATGGCGAGCGACACGCCGCTCCCGATCACAATAAATGCCAGGACGCGGGGGAAGACAGGGGGACTGATGAAGGCGCTCCCGCGAATTGAGTTTGTCAACGCAGCCGACGCGAAGGCGAATTCTTACTGATCTTGCAGTGAGGATGAGAGCTCAGCATTGTTCCGTATCTCGGACCTCGCCTCGCCGAGTTGATCGGACCAGATATGCATGCCCACTGGCACTACTGTGCTGCAAGCCGCACGGCAGCGTGCTGCCGGTCAAGAGCTTTCTGGTTACTGACGCTGATTATGTTGAGGTGTTCTGACCGAAATCGGCATCCAGACACCAGTTCCCGACCTCATCAAGGAAAGGCGGAACGGACGGAGCTTCCTCTTCTTCGGCTGTCGCTTCAATGATCGGCTTTTTGCTACTATGCGCGGCAGATCACCAAACGCTCGGCTGACGTCCATTACCGATCGTCTGATCCGCAAGCACTCTCGCGCAACGAACTCTGCTTTCTGGTCGAGCAACACCTGACACTGATCGCGATATGGCTTCCGCACGCGATAGAGATGTTGAGCGCCAAGTAGCGGCGCAAGGTGGGCTGCTCGCCCCGGTCCGGTAGTAGGAAGAGGTCGCATCGCAAACGACCGGTGCGGGTTAGGAGATTTCACGCGAGCTCAATGAGAACCCAACGCCCATCTCCGTCACAATTGCGACGCCTGTCGCATTTGCGACGTGTGAACTGTCGCTGACGCGTGCACAACTGTGCGGATCACGGCTAGCTAACTCATTCACAGGGCGAGAATGCCATCGCCGTCCGAGATGGCACGCGAGTTGCTAACTCTCGTTCTGTGGCCACAGGCTGGTCGCCATGGCCACACTTGGTAGAGAATTGAATATGAACGCTGTTGCCGGACGCGGAAAACATGTCAAAGATGCTGAGGATAGCGGCGGGATGCGGGTCATCGCCGATTATAAGCGTTCCCGGAGCTCTTCGAAGAATGGGAAACGGAGCTATGGGTCACAGGCTGGCCCAGGCGATCTGCCGTCCGAAATCTGGAACAAATTAGGACTCATCCCTGCTAGAGAAGAAGCTCATCATCATTACGCTCGCATCCATGTCGCAGTAGCGCCGGCTTGCAATATTCAATGCAACTACTGCAATCGTAAGTACGACTGCGCCAATGAATCGCGTCCGGGTGTTGGTAGTGAGAAGCTCACTCCTGAGCAGGCGGCGAGAAAGCTGCTCGCGGTCGCCACCAGAATTCCACAGCTGACTGTGCTCGGTATCGCCGGCCCGGGCGATGCCTTGGCCAATCCGAGAACGACTTCTCGTGCCACTGATCTCCGCGCCCGAGCACGGCACAGCATTCGGGCTCAAAGGCCAGCGAGGCCCGACCAGCGCAGGAATTGGCGGCCCTGCAGGATGCTTGTAAAGGTCAGATAAAGATGATGCGGCATTGCCGCCATCGCCGCGCTGACGCCGTCGGCCTGCTCGGAGATGATCGCACCAGAGAGTTCACCATAGAGAAGGTCATGGCCATGGACGTTCAATATGACTTCGAGACGCGCAAGGCTTATCAGGCCAAGATTGAGGATGAACCTGCGGCGAGGATCACGACCAGGCAGGGAGAGTTAGCGGATCCGGCACGTCAAGCGCGGCGACGCCGGTCAAGCTTCTGGCCGCGGTCGCAACCAAAGGCTCGGGCCGAGCTCGCGCAGCGGCTTTCACCTCATTCGGTAACCTCTCTGAACCGCGAACCTGAACGGCATGCCCGCTACGAAGTGGCGATTCGCCTCGCGGATGACGAGTCGGCATGTCTCATCGCAGACGAGGACAATATGCTGCAGAAGAGCACCTCTGCTCGCGTCTCCGTGCGCCCTGCAGGTTCGCGAGGGGGCGGTGCATGAACATGATCGTTCGCGACAGTGATGTGGTCCAGCTAAGCGGGCCGCCCGCGTTCAGCTTCGGGGAAAGGGTGCGGGCCAGCAGTACCATCCGCAATGACAGCACCCTTCGCGGCAAGGAGATCGGCGATATTCTGGCCAAGAAGGGCGACGTGGGTTATGTCGTTTCCATCGGCACGTTCCTGCAGAAATTCTATATCTACGGTATCGAATTTCTTGAAAGTGGCTACCGCGTCGGCATGGGGCGCAAAGAGCTCGATCCGGTCGACGAGGCCGTAGATGATCTGCCATTGCCGGAAGTGGCTGTGTCATGACAGAGCCGCGCGTTCCAAAATATCGATCGGGCCAGCGCGTGAAAACCGCAGTCAATCTCATCAATGACGAGTCAGTTGCTACCTCGCCGCCTGATGGGATCCTGGTCGGCGCCGGTGCTATCGGCGAGATCGTCCGGGTCGCTATGCATACCGAAGCGAGCGTGCCGATTTATCTTGTAGATTTTGGTGAGCGGCTGGTCGTTGGTTGTCTTGAAGAAGAGATCACAGTCCTTTGAGGGGATGTTCTCGCAATGAGAGTGTCGAGAGAGGTACCGGTCGGGCTGATCGCGCATCCGAACGAGCTAGATCGCAAGCGGATCGAACGTGCTTTGATCTCGCGCAAGCACTATCGCTATGTCTTGCCGAGTGTAACGCCGGTAAAGGCTGGCTATCTCATTGAGAGTCCCTGCTGCTCGCGCAATATCGACAACATGGCGGTCAGATCGATGTCGCGCTATTTCATTACGATGCCGTGAGCGGGATCTGGAAATTGTTCTTCAAGAATCATGCGCGAGGAAGCTAGAAATTTTACAGCATTTTCCACCGGCTTGCGTCGGCTATCGACGAATTGAACACGGATCCCGAGCGGCTGTTCTGGCAGTGATGCTCATTGGCAACAGTCATAAGGAATCACAATGGCGCTCGCCACAGAACAATTGATCGAAATCGAACGCCTGCTTGCGACAGCTGACACAGACACTAGCGTCGTTGCTGACCTAAGGCGCCGCTTTCCGCAGCTCACCTTGGTTCGATGTGATGCGTCGGATCTGTCGCAGCAGCCATTCCGACGTCTTCCGCAGTTTGACCTGCATCTCATCGATGGATCTGACCACTGCATGCAGATTACGGCCGACCAGGCGCGAGCGACTGGATTAGTGCTGGCTAGAAGGCATGTTGGGCGGTGATCGGCACTGGACCCGCAGAGAATCGCCTCGATGACGCGGAGGCGGTGAATGCAATTCCGCTCTCGGATCCTGATATCATTGTTGTCGTCTCTCTGCCGTCGAAGCGCTATTGTGTTCGCAGCGAATTTCCAGTCGGTCGACGACTGAGACGCTCGGACCAGCTTTCGCGGTCTATGTTGGCTCCAAGTATAGCGTTGCGGTTCCAAGCGCACGATTGGGCTCCTGCTTGGCCTGAAGGCGCTCGGTATCGAGCGGAGCAACAGGTAATCGCCTCCTCGTATTCGTTCTCAAGCCGTCCATACCCATCAATCTCGCGGACGCACGGGCGGAGTTTGCCCACATCGACTGTTGGTCTGAAACGAGCTCAGGGCAATGCCGAAGAACGTATGAGGCCTAACACACGGGCGATTATCGCCGCCAACCCGGACCGCCCACCTGGCACTAATGCGGGTGCGAAGTTCAAGTCGCGGCGCGGGACCCACCCAAAGGGGACGAAACTGAACACGTACAATCGAGCAGCCCACCGGTCTCTAAACCTTGGCAAAAAAAGGGAACGATATGAATCCGCAGATCATCATTCACGTCCGCTTCGCCCCGAATGGCAGGGTGATCCAGATCAGCGAGTGCCCGCCGAGGCTCACGCCCGACCAATGGTTTGATGTTCTCAAGGCCCGAGCCGACTCTGCCTATCGCTCACGGCCCCGTGGTCGTGGCGTTTTTCGGCTGACCCGGGCGGCAGTTGATACCTTCAAGCAACAAGCTGTGACGCTGGCATGAGCGAAGAGATTCATCGATATCGTGGCTAGCCACGAAATCGAGGTGTTTGCAGGCTGTCCAGCCGATGCGATCGAGCGGGTGGCGCCAGGGAGTCTGTCGCAGATCGAAGACATGGCGACGGCCTGCCGGTTACAATTCTTCTGACTTTCGGCAATGACACGATTATGTCAATCGTTGCTGGCACGACGGGGTCTGGCTTAAGATCGGTTACTGCGCGTTGTTCTCCCAGGATCGGTCATGATTCAGAAACAACGGCACGGTGCGACCTTGGAGGTCGACAGTGGGTTTTGCATCGGGCCCCGTAATGGACACGCGCTTAGATCGGTTGCACTCCACGCTGTAGTCGACAGTTGGGTCCGAGTGTCCGGGGGTCCGTATAGTCGCGATCCGTCGGATTTGCAAAACACCCACGTGCCGGCGGTCTCGTTCTCGATAACCGATCGACAGGCCTCGTCCGATTGATACCAAGACGGGCGTTTTGCGCACCGGCTTGTCCAGCCGTGCACTGCGGCTTTCGAGCGTCTTGTCGCTGATGCGCCTGACCATCGCCGAAGCCTCAGCTTCATTCCGAAAGTGTCCAGCCGGAGTCCAGTGGACAAGGATGTATACGGGACTGATACTGGCGGACGCCAGCGCACTCGAATCCTTGAGACGGCCGGCAATTTGACGATCTCTATAATAGGGCGTCGTTTCCTTCTCTCAGCTGAACAAGAACAAGCTTCGCTCAGAAGCATGCCTTGGCCGCGGGAGGAGCCCATGGGAGGGAGACAAAAGCTCGCTAGCATTTCTTTCCTGCGGAGCCTTTAGCGCCGTCTGCTTTTCGAAAGCTGTACAAGCGGAAGACACCGCTCAGCATATGTTAGGATGAATCATCCCGTCCACGTTGCGATACGCGAGAAACCGACAAGTCTGAGTTGGCAGCTGAATTAGACGGTTGCGTCCTACAAGGGATACTTTCCCAAAATTACCCAGATGCTGAGTTCGGGCGCCGCGACCAATGCGACCTCATCTGGAATAATCACGATCGGGGCAGGGCCGCGCCTCATAAGGTCGAAGCAGGACAGTTCCAGTCATCTCCAAAACGCTGAGCGAAAAACACCGCGTATCCACGGACGACCGCTGGGACAAAGGTCCATCGCTCCGATCTCATCGGCAAAGGCTGCCGCAGAGCCGGAATGATCTCGTGGGATTGCTCATGCCCTGCATCGGAAGAGATAAGGTAAAGCGGGTTATGGCATGAGCTACACCAACGCAGCCTTTAGTTTCTGGTGGACCCGCTGGAACAATAACTACGAAGTCTTCGCGGTGGCTGGACGCCCGATGATTGGTTCGGCCTTTCTTGCAGGCGGCGAACACTGCGAGGACCATTCTCGGATCCTATTATCTGTTCGAGGCGCATCGAATGTTCTTGATGACCTGAGCGAGCCCAAAGATATCTGACCATCAAGAAAATCTGCTTGTTGGACGCCTGCTCATGGCAAATGCAAGGAAATACGCCTATGGCCGCCTCTTCCCAGTCGCACCGGCTTTCACAAACCGGAGTTCTTGCCCTTGAGAGGCAGCGCCGCGTGCTCGAATGCATGATCGACGAGCGCGCCGATGGATCTGCATTCTGGCTCATTGTTCCGAGCAGTTCCTGTTATCGGAGCAGGAGTGCGATATTTTGGTTGATTTGTCCCTGGCTCATGTGGGTAGTCGCAAGGCGGTCATGATCACATGCAAACATTTCAGCACGCAATTTGCAATCGAGCGCGTCCGCTATGCGGCCGCGCGTGGCGCAAGCCTTCTGATGCTGATGCCGCCCTACCACGGCGTGAGCCTCAACGCAGACGCGCCCTCGGTGCTCGATCGTTTCGGCCGCATCGCAGATGCAGCCAAGATTTCGATCCTGGTCCTGAATGCGCTGCTCAGTGGCGTGACGTTAACAATGTCCTTTCTGGTGCGCCTTGCCCGGGAGATGCCGCGCTTTAGTTATTTCAATACGTGACATAGCTGAAGCAAAGTCACCCCGCACTAGCTCGCCCGCGAGGTCAATCCAATGGCGCTCCATTGGTGACGCTAAGCCGCCCACATGTCCGCTCCCGAAGGGACTACATTCAATCAGCTGCCAGGGATCAAGAGAGGTGCGGTACAGACAAATTCACCTCCACCAACAGCGCCGTGAGGAAAAGAGCTTTAGCGGCTTATTGGAATTAGGGAACGCGACGCAAGCCGACCGGGCGCGCACAAGGCCGGAACCGGTGGTTGGCTGTCCCCGATAAGGTTTGAGCCTTTCAACTCGTCAGTGCGCGCATTGTCGGCTGAAGACGTACATTGGTAGAGGTGCTAGGGAGGAGGTTTAGAGATGACCGGGACGCTCAATGGCACTACCTCGCATGCCTGGAGGAGGCGGTCGCGCTCGAGAGTCCGCAATGCAGCCATGGAAATCGACAAAATCGATGCTCGTCTTCTTGATCTCGTTCAACGCAACAATCGCCTAAGCAGTGAAGAACTCGGCGCGAAAGTTGCCCTATCTGCATCCGGAGTTCAGCGCCGACTAAAGCGCCTACGGAAAGAGGGCGTGATAGAATCAGACGTCTCAATCATTTCGCCAAGGGCGATCGGCCGAAACGTGACTATGCTGGTCCTCATTTTCTTCGAGCGCGATCGCGCCGACATCATTGATCGCTTTAAGCGGGGCATCCGCACTATGACGGAGGTGATGAGCGGATTTTACGTCACGGGCCAAGCTGATTTCATCCTGTTGGTGACTGCAAATAACATGGAAGAGTACGAGCATTTCACCCGACGCTTGATAAATGAAAATCCAGATATAAAGCGCCTCGAAACTGTAGTTGTTCTGGACCGAGTCAAAGCCGGTTTCATTTTACCAATGGGGTCTCTGGCATGCTGGTGACCAATCTCGCCGTGACCCTTAACGCCCTCATCTTGGATCAAGCATAATCGCTTTCCACGCGGTGAGAGCGGTAACGACCATCCTCGCACTCTCGGCCCGGGTCGATGCGGTCCGATTAAATGAGGCCGCGTTCCAGCACTTCCATCTGGCTCGGCGCATGCTCCTCAACAGCAATGTCCGAGGCTAACACTATGAGGCTGCACTTGTTGTGCGGTTTCGGACTGCCGAACAAGTCAGGTCAGGTTCAAGACGCCTTGCGATCGACAGGTCGCTAATTTTTCCGGGCATAATCAGAAGCTTTATTCAGCAAGGCGCTGGTGCGGGATTGCTGCAAGCACTCGTCAAGGGCGAGCGTCAACGCAGGCTCGCAAGAGCGATCTCTCCTTTTGAACCCGGACTGGTTCGAATGGCGCGCTACTTATCGGTTGATAGGAAGATTGATACAATCGCGCTCCCAAAGACGGCATGCGCAGTTCGATCACGTCCCAGAATACGCCGGCAGCAACACGGGCAAAGCTCTAACTGACGCGGGCGTCGGCGGCGTCGAGGGGCCAAAAATGATAGACGATCGGAATATCGGCTGAGTGAGGACGGGTACCCCAACTGGCGACGTCGCTCCGGCTCAGCACCTCTATTAACTTCCTGGAAGAGTGCGGCACCTGTGAAGACATGGATGACATCTCGTGCGAACCGTCGACATACGTCGACTGCAACGGCATTTGCGATCTGATTCGCAAGTTCAAAGCGCAGGAGATGTAAATCGCGATATTTGGTGAGAGGATGGCAATGTATGCCGCCAGCAGCATTTCAAGAGACATTCCGAAGCATGCCAGCTCTGGCGTCGTGCAGCTCGGCGGTCTGCTCTGCAGACCGAAAAGGAGGCGCATGGGCCGAGAAGGCTTGTGAGTGCCGCTTTGTTGAGCTCTCTTTCCTTCTCGTCCACGGAGCGTTCTCTCCCGTGCCTGAGGTTTAAATGACGCGTTCTAATGCTTCTCCTTTCAAACGGCGCGAGCATCCAGAGATAACAGGCGGCGAATCCTTGACTTACCAATACCGGAATTGGGCCCCCCATCTCCCCCCTGTGCAAACCACACGGAGACCAAGCCGACTTGGAGGCAAGCGAAAGTTGGGTTGTCGGCAGATCAGAGCCCGACATTTGCGCGGTACCGGCATTCATAATGAGGATCCGCGGCATCAGCGACCTCGGGGCAACGTTATTCGACCGAAAGGCGCCGAAAATGAACAACTCACAGCTGCCGTGTTCGCATAGACGCGTGACCCGTGGGGTTCTCGCGCCCTCAGCGGCCATGCCTGCGGGTAAAGGAAATGCCAAACCCGATCGAAATCTTCATTCGCCGTCGTTGTGCTGGCTTGATCGTGTAAGCCCCTTCAGCGCGAAATGCTGGATCTTGCCCAACGCCGTTCGTGACAATTCTTCCGTGAAAATAATTTCGCGCGGCACCTTAAAGCGGGCGAGCTGCGAGCCTGCATGCGCCATTAGTGCTTCCGCGTCAAACAGAACCCCCGGCCGCCTGATCACATAAGCGATCGGCACCTCATCCCAGCGCCGGATCGGGTCGACCGACAACGGCGCAGTCTGCGACATCGGGATGCTCCATAAGCGCGCGCTCTACTGCCGCCGGGTAGATATTTTCTCCAGCCGATGCTATAGGCGCCCAGGCGATTCAACTAACGAAATGTAGAGCTGCTCATAGTGGGTATGCGCGCCCTTGCCGTCACGGCGAGGCCGTCGAGTCTTGCGGTACGGGACGCTGTAAAATCGCCGTCGGAAACGCCGTTGGTGAAGACGTCGACCAAATCGAAGCCGAGCCCGGCGGCAAGGGTTTGGCATGATCGAAGGGCGCAGCTCCGGCGCTTCACTTCTCATAGGGTGCGCTGCAGCTCCCCGTCGCTTCGAAAGCGGGGCTGCTGCGTCTGTGACGCAACCGCGGTAAGTGCCTCGACGTGTGGCAGAGGCAACTCGCGCTTTGCGCTTGCAATCTCTTCGCGCTCGTTAGCTTCGATGTTGGTGTTAAAAATGTCGTACATCGGCCGTGTCAAGCATTGGAGATCGCGATCAGGTGTTTCAATCGCGCGGCTGCCGCACCGCTATTAAGGGATTCGTGCCCAAGGGCGACGCCGTCCTTCAAGCTGCTTGCGTGGCCGGCCACGATCATTGCCGCGGCGGCGTTGAGAAGAGCAACATCGCGGTACGGACTTGGCATGCCGTCGAGCACGCTTTGCAGCGCGATTGCATTGGAATCGGCGTTGCGGCCCCTCAGCGCCTCGTTATGGCAGCGGGCGAGGCCCGCTTCTTCGGGGGTGACTTCGAAGGTGCGGATCGCATCTCTCTCTAGCGCGGCAACAAACGTCGGCCCGGTGAGGGTAATCTCATCGAGTCCATCTGAGCCATGCACCACCCAGACGGACTCAGCACCAAGGTTCTTTAACACCTGCGCCAAAGGCTGCACCCATTGCCGCGAAAACACGCCGACGATCTGCCGCTTGACTCCGGCCGGATTTGTGAGCGGGCCGACTAGATTGAAGATCGTGCGGGTTCCAAGTGCGGCTCGGATTCGGGCAACGTGGTGCATAGCCGGATGACGGATGGGCGCAAGCATGAAGCCGATGCCAGCTTCGTGCACACAACGAGCGACGCCTACAGGCGGGAGGTCGACCTTCACACCGAGGCGGGCCAAGACGTCAGCAGCGCCTGATAGTGAGGACACGGCGCGGTTGCCATGCTTGGCCACAGGAACGCCGGCCCCGGCGACGATGAATGAGGCGCATGTCGACACGTTGACTGAGCCCGAAGCGTCACCGCCCGTACCAACAATGTCGACGGGATCGGGGGGCGCACTGACCCGGAGCATTTTGCTCCTCATGGCCGAGGCTGCGCCGGTGACTTCTTCTACGGTTTCGCCACGTACCCGCATCCCCATTAATAATCCTCCGATCTGGGAGGATGTCGCCTGGCCCGACATGATGATTTCAAAGGCCGTTGCGGTCTCCTCGCGGGTCAGCGTGGCACCTGTAGCAACTTTGCTAATGATCGATTTGAGGGCGTTCATTGCTCTACACGTGCTTAGTCGTTCCAATTGGCCTCATTCGAAACGGGCGTTAATGAGGGCATGCAGCTCGGCAACCGGTCCGGCCGGACCGCGTATGCGTTGTCGAGGCATGCGTGGTGTCAGCTTGAACGTCAGTCGGCTCTGCAATCCTACAACCTGACGCTACGTAAGAATCAAGCTATCCATGGCGTTCACTTGCAAAGGAGCAAGTGTTCTTTGCTCGAGATCAGATCAGACGATTGGACGGCAAGACGGTGGGTGGTTCCATAGTCGAGCATGGCGGGACAACCTCTTCTGCACCCCGCCCGTCGTGGAATAGTTGACTGAGATCGGTATGATGGCTTGCATGTCTCCTCCCAAGGACCGTTATCGTCGATGATGAATGGACCCAACAATTCATCAGTAGGGCGCACCTTAGATCTAATGTGACTAACGCGTTCGTTAGTGGATCAGAGTCAGCAGGGCAGCCCGCGCTTGCATCCATCGCGAACTCCAGATGTCGATGGCTTCGACCCGCAGGAGCCTCGCAATACACTACGCAATACTAGAAGTGTAACGAGCAGATTATCTCGAGTGTTACGCAATTTGCGTAGTCCCCACGCGAGGTTCGATGCGCGGCCAATCAGGGCTATGCGACCCCAGCTCGGCCTACTTCGGCGCAACCCGTTATCCTGATCGAAAACGTGGTCACCGAATTGAACGCACCACTTAGAAACGGGCTGGTCTAATTTGACCAAGGTCGCGAATTCGAGTTCTGCCCGGAATGTGGACGACACCAATCTGGCTCATGCCGGGGAGATGCGTCGATTTGGACCCCAGCTAGGGAGTAGAACTACAGAGACGGACGTTCGACTCCTGCCGGCTACATTCCGAATACGCCATAATGGGGCGCTTCGATGGGAGCATTCAGCGAAGCGCTCAGCGCGATCGCGAGTACACTTCGGGTATCGACTGGATCAAGAATTCCGTCGTCCCAGATTTCGGAGGTTGCATAGTAGGCGCTGGATAGTTCCCGATACTCGTCGAGAAGGGGACCTCGAATGGCTGCCAGCTCCTGCTCTGCGAGCCGCCCACCGTCACGGGCCAGTTGTCTGGTCTTAACGTGGTTCAGCACACCTGCCGCTTGCTCGGCGCCCATCGCAGAGATCTGAGGCTGCGGCCAGGTGAAGACGAACCGAGGATCGAAAGCACGTCCCGCCATAGCGTAGGTACCTGCTCCGTGCGAGCTGTTGCAAACGACCGTAAATTTCGGGACCGACGCCCCCGAGACGGCCATGATCAGCTTGGCACCATCCTTCGTTATGCCACGGCGCTCGTATTCGCGGCCGACCATGAAACCGTCGTATTCTGCAGGAAGAGCAGGGGCGTCCGGTTCTTGTCGCATACGTTGGATGAAGTGAGCGCCCTTCAGCGCACTTTCGCTGAGCAGCACGCCATTATTTGCAAGAATCCCTATTTGATATCCATGAAGCCGCGCGAAACCGCACAGCAGGGACGTGCCGAAACGCGGCTGGTATTCGTGAAATCGGCTACCATCGATCATGCGGGCGATGATCTCCCGCATGTCGAACTGCACTCGAGGGCCCGTTGGAATAATGCCGTATAGTTCCGATGCGTCGTAAGCAGGGGGGCTCCGGGGCGGCTTGATCAATCGGAGTCTTCGCGGGACGATGGAATCGAGCAACGATATCACGTGCGATCGCAATGGCGTGCATCTCGGAGCTTGCGGAATAATCGCTCGTGCCCGACACGCTCGTATGCGTGTGGGCGCCCCCAAGCTCCTGTGCCGATACGTCTTCACCGGTAGCAGCTTTCACGACTGGAGGGCCACCGAGAAATATAGCTCCCGTATTCTCGACCATAATGTTGAATTCGCTAAGCGCCGGGACGTAGGCCGCTCCCGCTGTGTAATGACCCATTGCGATCGCGACCCGCGGTACTTCCATCTTGGAGAGAATGGATTGGTTACGGAGGATCCGACCCGCGAAGTAGGGATCAGCGAAGAACTCTGCCTGAAAAGGTAGGAATCCTCCGGCGCCGTCGCACAAATGAATCACTGACAGACGATTCTCGATTGCGACGTCCAAGGCTCGCACTATCTTCTCGACAGACAACGGATACCATGCGCCGCCCTTTACGCTTGCGTCGTCTGCATGAACCATCACCTCGCGACCCGCGACGATCCCGATGCCGACGACCTGTGCCGCGCCGGGCACTTCGCCGTTATAGGCCTTGCTAGCGGCCAGCGTTGAAAGCTCGAGGAACGGAATTTTTGGATCGAGCAAGGCGTCGATACGATCTCGCACAAACAGCTTATTTTGGCGTCGAAGGCGCTCGAGCTCCCGCTCGGGCCGCTGGAAGCGGACAGCACGTTGCCGCTCCTTTAACTCGTCAACAAGGCGCCTGTTGTGGAGCTAGTTTTGACGAAAGTCTTGCGAATTGACGTTCGCCCCCAGAAGCGATTCGTAGCATTTCAGCGCCCTTCTTTCGATAGCGTAATCAGCACAGCATCCCGCTCGAAGCTCTCCCCTTCTTTGAAATGGATTCGATCGACTACGCCATCCTGTGAAGAGCGAATAATAGTTTCAGCTTCATGCTCTCAATCATCATCAGCGCCGCGCCTGCGGATAACGGTTGACCAGGCGAAACCGCGATCGTAACGACTACTCCCGGCATCGGTGCGCGGGTCATGAGCGAACGTTCCTCTTGGTTCACGCAAGCGAGCGTTCGCAACGGGTCGCTGTAGCGCAAAACGCGCATCATGCCACGGATGTGGACGTGAATCAGGTCGCCTTCGATGACGAAGCGGACTCGTTCGGTCTCGCCAGCAATGGTCTGGACACCTGAATTCTCGCCGTATTGGGCAAACGCGACCGGGGAAATGACTTGGTCGCGCAAGTGAAGATGATAGGAGCCGGATTGGCAGGGTGAAAGCCATAACCGATAATCGACGCCATCAACCTCGACGGAGTGATACACCTCAATTTCTCTAATGGCCGAGCGAAGCGTGAAGCGCGGGCACGGCATCGGCCGATTCGCGGACTTGTCGGGTCAGGAGAGCAGCTGATGCCAAGAATGCCGGTAGGCCGGTAGCAGAGTTACCACCGGCAATGTGCGGGTTTTCCTCCAGATGTCCCGTATGAAACTGTCCGCGGACAAACGACTCGTCGGCAAGGATGCGGGCGAGGAAGCTAGCGTTTGTCTCGCAGCCGAGAAGAATGACTCCCTGAATCGCGTGATTGGCCGTGGCGGTGGCCAATGTGCGCGTCGGCGAATGCGCGATGATCTCTGCGAGCATGGGATCAAACGCAGTGGTGATTGGCTGACCCTGCGTGATGCCGCTGTCAATCCGTACCCCGCTCGGATACTCGAGAAGAAGTACTTTTCCGGACGTCGGAACATAGCCTGGTTCGGGGGCTTCAGCGTACAGCCTTACCTCGATAGCGTGGCCGTTCGAAACGATATCTGACTGAGCAAAACCAAGTTCTCGGCCCGCGGTGGCATAGACCTGTTCGGCGACAAGATCGATGCCGCTGATCATCTCAGTCACGGGATGTTCGACCTGTAGGCGCGTATTCATCTCGAGAGAGTAGAATTCTCCTGCATCGAAAATGGATTCGACGGTTCCTGCGTTTTGATAATCCGCGGCGCGTGCGATACCGACCGCGGTCTCGCAGACGCGTTTCCGTAGTTCTGGCGACAGGGCTGGCGAGGGCGCTTCCTCGATGATCTTCTGGAAGCGGCGTTGCACCGAGCACTCCCGCTCAGACAGGTGTACAATGTTCCCAAAAGAGTCGCCGAGTACCTGCACTTCGATATGCCGCGGGTTCTCAATGTATCTTTCGACGTAAAGCCGGTGATCCCCAAAATACCGTTGCCCCTCAGAGCGAGCCTGCTCAATCGCGCCTTCCAGAGCATCGACGTCGCGTACAATCCGCATGCCCTTGCCGGCCGCGCCCCCTGACGGTTTTACCAGCAAAGGGGTTCCAATTGCACGCGCCCTGGAGACGAACGTCGCTGGATCGTCCTCCTCAATTTGCAGATGGGACCACTGGAAAGCCGCTCGACTGGACGAAGCTGCGGGCCCGAATCTTATCGCCCATCAGTTCAATAGTTTCGGGTGCGGGGCCGATGAACGCAATGCCGGCCTTTATCACGGCCGTGGCGAATTGAGCCTGTTCGGAAAGAAATCCATAACCTGGACGAACAGCGCCGGCGCCGGCCTTATGAGCGGCGGCAATAATTTGTGCGATGTCCAGATAGCCGCGATCGGCGTGTGACCGCTGATAAGAATCGCTGTGTCGGCCATGGAAGACTGCCGGGCTTCGCGCATCGACCTCGTGGTAGACAACTGCAGAACGAAGGCCCAGCTTTCGCAACGTCTTGATGATGCGGGCGGCGATCTCGCCTCTGTTGGCGATAAGGACTGTATCGAAAGGCATTGTGTGCATTCATATCCAAACAAACAACTCAAACGAGACTTCCGTCACTTGCGAGCGGTTGGTCCGCTTTCGATGGCTCCGCTCGCTTATCTGTTGACAGTGAGTCGGCCTTCCACCGCTTAATTATTACCTTGCGGCTCGGTTTGGGGAGCGCCGCGCGGGGACGATCGAAGGTGCAGGATGGTTCGTAGTACCTCAATTCGAGTCTCCTTTTTCTTTGGCGGTATCGCCAATAGAAATCACGTCGCGACATTGATGAATCAAGCTCGCCTGCCTGGCTCAGAGACTGTGCCTTGCGCAGGAACACCAATACCGCAACGTACCGACCTAAAGAGGATATCGTGACGCGCACACAACGAACGCATTGGTTTTTGCGTCCAAAAGCCAAGTGCTGTGCAGTAGTTCTTATTGTGCAACGGCATCTCTGTGGTCGAGTCGGCGGGTGCGCGAGATCAGCCGCCGAACGACGCGAAGAAAGACGCTTGCATGGAGGACGTGTTTCGCCTGGGTAGCACCCACATCCCGGATCGCACCGCCATCACCTGTCTACAGGAAAAAGAGGCCGAAACCGTTCAAGTCTTTGATGGCTCGGAAGTGTTGCTTTGTATGCCAGAACCGAAGGCTGCGATGTGTTGACGATTTACAATCAGCATGCCGATGTCGGCGTAACGCGTGTTGTCTTGCCGGACTCGACCTCGCAAGTTTGCCTGGTTCCGGACGAGCTGATCGAGCAGTTGCACGTCGACAAGGCACTAACGTCTTCCCGACGGCAAAAAAGGCCCGGCCTCATTTTGGAAGCCAGGCGAAGTCAGTCTGGGAGGAGCGACGCTGCTACACATCGTCCCGACCGTCGGCAAGGGAGAGTTGCCGCCGGCTCATTTACGGCGAGCGTTCGCCGCAAATTCGAAATACGACAAGATCGTTATGCCATCGTCCCACACCCTAGGAGTAGCTTACGTTCGTTTGTCAGAGGTCGCGATCTCATTTCATGATCGTACAATGTGACGTTACGTGCGATTCAAGGCCTTTCAACGAAATGATCGCACAAATTTGTCCAAGCTCCTGGCTTCCCGGAAGTAGCCGAGGTCCGTACGTAACGCACTATCCATTCTGTCTAGGGGTGGGGGCTTGCCCCGTGTGTCAAACGCCATCCGGAACTGCCCACTTTGCGTCATGAAGAACTGCCCCCACCATCCGGATTGTGATCTCGGTTGAAGGTTGTTTCCGGCGGTGACGGGCCGGAGGGAGGCGGAGCCGACCGGAGGGCCGTCACCGGCGGTCGGCGTCTTGACCAGGCCGCTTTTGCGCTTGGCGCGGAGCCGGTAGCTGTCGCCGCGGATCGTCAGCACATGGCTGTGGTGCAGGAGCCGGTCTACCCGCATCATTTCCTGTTTGGGCAACGGCTTGAGGTGCTGAAGGAGCGGTCGGGGCGCGGTCCCGCCCACGTCGTTGTCGCGCTGCCGGACGGACGGCCGCGGGCGGTTCGGATCGCGTCGACGGATCTTGGCGAGACGCTGATCACGTCCCGCCCGAACGCCGCCGATCTGCCGCGCATCAGTGCACGTACGCTGATCCTATTGATGCAACATTTGAGCGCGAGTCTGGGCCTTCTCGACGAGAAGGTGATTCGCGATGACCCACCGACCGCTTCCAGGTCGCGTTGCGTATCGACCACTGCCGACGTCGGCAAATCCACCCGGCCGACATTCCGCGCCTGTGGCCGAATCTATCGACCGCGACGCAAACCCAGATCGCTCAAATCCTCGCCACGCTGCTGCGGCGAATGCAAGCGGTTCCCGGCACGCCCGGAAGGGGATTGAGCCGTGCTGATCAGCTCGACCGTCGCTGACGAGCGGCTCACGACTGCGCACCGAGCCAAGTTGGCCTATGTCTACGTGCGGCAGTCATCCATGAACCAGGTGCGCCAGCACCAGGAGAGCACGCAGCTGCAGTACCGCCTCGTCGATCGCGCCATCGGTCTGGGCTGGCCGCCGGAGCGCGTCCAGGTCATTGACGAGGATCTGGGCAAATCCGGTGCTGGCGCTGTGGATCGTCATGGTTTTCAGAAGCTCATTGCCGAGATCACGCCGGCCTTGTGGTGAGCCTCGACGCTTCTCGCTTGGCCCGCAATAACCGGGACTGGCATCAGCTGCTCGAACTGTGCTCGGTGTTCGGCGTGCTCATTGCGGATGGCGAGCGGCTTTACGATCCGCGCGCCTACCACGACCGCCTGCTGTTGGGCTTGTCCGGTATCATGAGCGAGGCGGAGCTGCATCAGCTTCGGATGCGCCTTCACCAAGGAGAACGCGAGAAGGCGGCACGGGGCGAACTGCGGCTGCCCCTGCCGGCCGGGCTCGCCTATGATCGAGCCGGCACAATTGTTCTCAATCCCGATGAGGAGGTGCAGGCCCGTCTTCATCTCGTGTTTGCCAAATTCCGGGAACTGCAAAGCGCTCGCCGTGTGATGCGGTACTTGGAGAGGAACGGATTATCCTTGCCGGTTCGGCCGCTGCTTGGACCATCTCCACACGAGATCGTCTGGCGTGCGCCAGATAGTGCACGCGTCCTTAGTATCCTTCAAGATCCGGCCTATGCTGGGGCGTATGTTTATGGCCGTCGGCAAAAGGATCCGAGCCGATGCCGGCCGGGATCGCTGACGGGAACGGTCAAGGTGGCGATCGGGGATTGGGCGGTTTGCCTCCACGCCGCTCACCCAGGCTATATCAGCTGGGAGGAGTTCATGGCCAACCAGGGGCGACTGGCAGATAACATCTTCCGCTATGAGGCAGGACACTCTGGCGTACCGCGCAAGGGGGCAGCCCTGTTACAAGGAATTGCGATCTGCGGCCGTTGCGGACGGCGCATGAGCATGCGCTACACGGGCCCGAATGCCGACTATCCGGTCTATTGCTGCCGCTCGGATCGGGACCAGCAAGGCAGTGCACTATGTCAGGAAGTCCGGGCCTTGGCGGTTGACGCGCTGGTCGAACGGATGCTCCTCGATGCCCTGGTGCCGGATCAGATTGAGATCGCACTCGCGGCGGCGGGCCAACCGGAGCAAGAGAGTCGTCAGCTCGAGCGCCAGTGGGCGCTTCGCGTGGAGCGCGCCCGCTACGAGGCCGAGCGCGCCCGGCGTCAGTATGACGCCGTCGAGCCCGAGAACCGTCGTGTGGCGCGCTCACTTGAGCGGCCTTGGGAAGAGAAGCTGCGTGTCGTCGAGACGGTCGAGCAGCAGCATGCGCGTTGGCGCGCGCAAGAGCCGCTTCTGATTGGCCCGGCGGAACGCGCAGGGCTACAAGCGCTCGGCGAGAACCTGCCGCGGATTTGGAATGCGGCCACCACGTCGGCAGCCGATCGCAAGCGCATTCTGCGATTTGTCATCCGCGAAGTCGTTCTTGATCAGAAGCGGACCCGAGGTCAGGTGTGGCTCAGGATCGTCTGGGCAGACCGGCGCAACCAGCGAGCATCACGTACAACGGCGCGTTCATACCTACCGCAACTATATCGACATTGATCGGTTGCGGCGACGGATCGTCGAGTTGAATGCTGAACACAAAATGGATGGCGAGATCGCGGCAATACTCAATCAGGAAGGCTTTGTCGCGGCCCGAGGCTGCGCCTTCAAAGGCGAGAACGTCTGGCTGTTGCGCACCCGCTGGGGCATTCCCACCGTCAAAATCAACGGCGTGGACAAGAATCCGATGCGCTGGCCCGACGGCAGCTTTTCGATTCAGTGCGCAGCGGCTGAGCTTGGAGTAACCCCGCAAACAATCTTCGATTATCTTGCGCGCGGAATGCTGGCAGGTCGTCAGTTAGCCAAAGGCCAGCCATGACAGACCGAGCTCTCAGACGAACAAATCAGTCGGCTGCGCAATCGGATACGACGTACCAAGCGTTCAAAGACGGAGGCATCATGAAGTCATCGGCTCGGCAATGACATCGTGCCATTGCAACACGGGCACCTGAGTCGTGATCAACAGCGATCCCTTGTCGTAGCGATCGGTTGAAGCTGGCCTCGGCATAGGTGTAGTTCGAGGCGCCGAGCTCGGCGACGAAGATCTGCATGCTGCGCGCCTCGCCGCTGAGCCCGTCAACCACCTCCATGGTATGGCCGGAATAGTCGACGAACAGCTTCTCGCCGGCGACATGGACCTGGCGCAGGGTCGGCTTGAGGCGGCCCGTCCACTCCTTGTAGCGTTCGCAGAACCGCGCATAGTTGAAGCTGTCGGAGTTTGCGTCGCAATACTCCTCCCACAACAGCATCAGCGTGACGTTCCTCCGCCGTAGCTCGCGATGCACGAGCGCCCAGTCTGGATGCGGACGCTCGTCGCTGGGCCGATCAGAAGGCGGCGGAAACAGGCGGTTCTCGAGCTGGACATCGTCATCCAGCTCCGGCGGCAGTGGCCAGGTCAGGCCGGCGCGGCGGGCTCGGTTGAGGTACTTGCTGACCGTGCCCTGGGCCAAGCCCAGGCTGCGGGCAAGGGCGCGTTGCGACATGCCGACGCTGTAGTGCAGGCGTAGAACTTCACGGATGTGGCGCATGGACAGTCTCTCGGTCGGCATCTCGATCCTCTGCGGTTAGGCAAAAAGACCAAGCTACCCGGGTTGCAGACTGTCAGCGGTGCGCGCCTCCTGGTTGCCCCCGATCGCGGTCGCTGGAAATAGCGATCACGATCGGCTGGAAATGGTGATCACGATGCTCTGGAATGGGTGATCACGATGCCCTGGACTCCGTGATCACGATCGGCTGGAACACGCAGCAATACGCCCGACGACTTGAGTTGTCGGGCGTGTTCGTGAGACGTCACCGTCTAGATCACTGCGTCTCAACAATCTCCGTTAGCTCGGCCACCCCTCGATGATTCGAGCCTCGACGCTCGGCCGCTCTCAATCGAGTATCGAGGATGAGCATCGCGAGTGCTCTGGGCGCCTGATCTGTCCCACCTGATGGCCGCCGCTAACGTGGTAGCCCTGCGCCAAATCCCGTCCGGCTGGTCCGGGTGCGACCATAGCCGTAAAGCGGATGAACGCCGTAGGGGTAACGACAGTCGCGCCAACGATCGCGAAGATCATTTGCCAGGTGGGCGAAGGCCTTCGCCATCTGGGCGATTCCATGCGTCGCGTTGTAACCGGCGAACATGGCGGGCGCGACATAGACAACGGTGATCACGAGCCGGAGCCAAGTAGACGTCACGAAGGCGAGCGCGAGTTGGCCTATACCGAACCTCGCGCCGCCCGCCACGACGGCCACCACGATGCCGCCGAGCGCGCCGGCCCCCGTGTAGAAGGCCCAAAGGCCAATCGTCACGCCTGCGAAGACGGGCAGCGCGAAGACTGCGAGCGTGAAGAGCAGCCAGGCGGAGAAGCCGATGACGAGGAAAACGAGCAGTCTTATTGGCAGTCACAAGCGCTTCATGAACACCGCGCGCCGGCATGCGCGGATGCGCAAGACCTGGACCGCGGCCGGCCGCCATGCTGCGGACAACTGCAAGGCCGTCGTCAGGGTTTTTACAGTCGTGACTACCCGCTGTCTATCGCTGCGACCGCGGCAGCGTTATGCTGGGTCAGCGTCGGTGTATGATGTTCGTGGGACTTCGCATCGATAAAGCGGCGCTGGCCGATCTCTCAGATCGATACTTTCATGCCCTGGAACTTCCAAGCCTGAACGGCCAAAGCTTCGCGCTTACGCCGCTGCCAACACGTCTTTGGTATTCATCGGCGGCGGCGCCTGGCGCATTAAGGTCCTTGAAGCGGCGGTAGATCACCAAGCTGCGAGGATTTGCCGCATCCTGAAACGGGTATGAAAGCCAACCAGGCTAGACGCGACAGCACTGGGGCTTGAAGTCTACGTAGCGTCAGGTTGTACAGTCTGAATCATACATGCGGACTTCGCTCTGAAGCGTCATGATCACTAGAAGAGGCTCGTTGGTTGTAGCGAATGTGAGGACGTTAAACTGAAGAACTGATGAGGAAGCAGAGCTTGCAGTGCAAGTATCGAAACCCGGACGCCTTCCATCAGCAATGGGGCGGCCCAATTTCGATCGCGATGTGCCGCATGCGAACTTGCCCGGAAGGAGGGCGGCAACAGGTGGCTTTTGGATTGTGCGAGTATTTGGGTTTCGTTTCTCCTGGATCGTTTTGAGGTTTGGCGAGCGGTTACCTGTTGCCCAGGAAGCCGGGGCGCTCTTCTGCAGCACCCAAGGCTGGGCAGGTGTGAGTAATGCACGAGCTCGGAGCGGCACTAACGGTCCCTTTTTGTTCAATTTGGCGAATCTTGACGTCCGGCTTTTTGAATCCGGTCTCTGTGGTCAGTGCACCGGAGTGTGGCCGCGGAGCAGCTATGAAGAGTCACCTCATCTAGGGAGAGTCGCGTGGAACCCGTCTATAACAATCCGGACGATTGGATGCGCTGGTACGCCGAGCTGCAGCGGCAACAGACCGACGTTGACCCTGCAGATCAAGCTGGCTTCGAGCAGCAATTGGGCGAGCTGCAACTCCGCTCTCCTGAGGAGAGTTCCGGGGTTAGTTCCCCCGACACTCCAGCCGCACGGTCGCATGAAAACATCCAGCGTACGGACGTTGGTGGTTCGATGCGAATGCGGCCAAGGTCCAACCAGCGGGACAATTCGTTCAGCAGCACGCGTCACAGTGTCGATGTTCCGCACGCTCATCATGGCGCGGGTGCGACGGCCTCGCAGTCTAGCTTGCGTGACCAGTTGTTCAGTAGCACGCGCTACACAGCGCCATCGGAACCGCAGCCTGCGGCGCGGACGAAGGATAGCAAAAGCCGTGGACTGTTTTCTCGTGTTAAGTCAGGGTTCGGCAAAGTCTTCGGAGGAAGTGGTGGCGAAAAGTCGTCCGGCGGCTCGACGTCCGAGGTGGCCTCTTCAGAGCTTCGGATGGATTTCGCCAAGCGTGGTCGCCCCGCTGGCCAGAACATGCATCCCGAAGACGAGGCCCGCATCGAGCAGTTCGCTGAAGCAGTCCGAGGATATGAAATTCTTCCCGACGGTAGCACCGGCCGAGGGGACGGAAGGGTTTGCGATGGTACCCTCAGGACCAATTTAGGGCTTCTTAGGGGGTTTGCTCGTTGGCTCCGAGCAGAGAACAGGGGTTCGATGGCTTCTCGGCTTTTAAACGATCCAGAGTCACTAGCCGCTGATATTACGGATTACAGGGCGGGCGGTGGGGACAATCATAACCCTCTCAAGTCGGCACTGTCTCATTTCAGGAGGTTCGCGCCTCACGAGCAAGAACTCCAAGCCGTCGGGCCCGGGCCGCGCCTGATGGGGCGCCAAATACATTATCCTTATCCCGAGGACGCCCACCTCATTGATGGCCTGGCCAATGAAGAGCTGAACAAGCTGGGATCGGATTCGACTTCCCAGAGGAGAGGTGTTTCGGAAAGGGCCAGCAAACAACGTAGGTTTAGTGATTGGCTCCAAAGGGAGGGTAGGGGGAACATAGTCAGCCGACTCACCGGCAGTGATCAGCAGCAACGGTCGTTGATGGAGGATTACAGGGCCTTTACCAAAGCCGAGGGAAAAGTGGTCGTGAGTTTCGATCGGCTTCGGCAGTATCTAGGCACCGAGCCCCAATTGAAGCATCATCATCCATCCCGACGACGCCCGCATGATTGATGGCCTGGCCAACGAAGAGCTGAGCAAGCTCGGACCGGACTCGACTTCCCAGAGGAAAGCTGTCCGGAATATGGCCATAAATCAACGTAGGTTTAGTGATTGGCTGCAAACAAGGGGTAGGGAGAGCATAGCGAGCCGCCTCAACGGCAGTGATCGGCAGAAATGGTCGTCAAAAATAGATTACCAAGACTTCCGAGACTGCACCGAAGCCCTCAGAGGATTTTCCGTGGGTTTCAAGCGGCTTGGGCAGTACCTACAGGTCGTTGAGGCGAACGCGGCGTCGGGGTTGTCCCCTCAGCAGGCAAGTGGGCGGGAATCGGCCGGTCCGGAGGGCCGCTTGGATCAACCTACCGGGTTCGGATCAACCTGGCCGCTGCAGCAGGTTGATCCATCGATTCAAGGCCGCAGCGAATTATCGCTTGGCCCCAAGGATTGGTTGGGCGACGAGCATATCCAGAGGGATTACGAGCTCCTGGAACAGGAGTTGCAGGGGAACAATCCAGATCTCGCCGCCCGGACGCGGTTCGTGGATCCCCTCATAGCCAATTATCATCTGCGCTTGGGCCCCGAGAGCGTCGCGCTAAGCGCATTCCAGCGCATCGTCCATAATCAGAACGGTAACGACACAGCCGACTTCCTGTTCGTGCCAGTGAACGATGCCAGTGCTACGGATCGTCATCGTCGTGGCACCCATTGGTCGCTGCTGTTCGTTGATCGCAGCGACCGCGGACGGCCGGTTGCCTATCATTATGACTCCTTCCAGGGATACAACGACAAGCTTGCAAAAATGCTCGCACAAAGGCTGGGTACGCGTCTGGAGCCTGTCCGCATGACCCGGCAGGGGAACGGTTGGGATTGCGGAGTCTTCGTGGTTGACGGCACGCGGGCGCTTGTTAGGCGACTGGCGCAAAGACGGCCGCCAGCCGTGCTGCACCTCGACAACCTCGTCGCCGATCGGCAGCAACTCCAACGACGTTTGAGGACCGCTCCCAGCAGTGCGCGAGCGGCGGCTGCAGCGGATCGACCGGGGCCCTCAACGCAACTTTTCGATTCGCCAGAGTTTTGGCGTGGAGTGGATCAAGCCGGCCAGCCTTCCGCCGATAGCTGGAACACAGCGAACTTCTGGCAGGATTTGTCGTTACCCGCCCATTCGCCAGTGCAAAGCGTCAATCCGCCAAGCCCACCATCATGGGAGCAAAGCTTCGGGACATCGATAGCGGATCGACCGGGACCCTCAACGCAATTTGTCGATTCGCCAGAGTTTTGGCGTGGAGTGGATCAAGCCGGCCAGCCTCCCGCCGACAGCTGGAATACAGCGAACTTCTGGCAGGATTTGTCGTTACCCGCCCATTCGCCAGTGCAAAGCGTCAATCCGCCACCATCATGGGAGCAAAGCTTCGGGACATCGATCTTCGCGCCACAGTACATGCCGCCAGCGCAAGACTTAGGAGGATTCGTCCCTCCGAGTTGGCAACACGGCAATCAACCGGCGCCGGAGAACCTCCGGCGCGGAATGCACTGGCATAACGTGCTGCCGAGCCCGGACCGACCACAGACCCACATCAGGATTCATGATGTGCCCTACACGGCCACTCTGGGGCGATCAGGCAAGCAGAACGACATTCACGTTTTCCTCGAATAGGGAGGAAAAGATCGAGCAATAGATGATAGTCGTCCGTGAAGAACCAAAAGAGCTATCGCCCAAAGTTGGTGACGGCGGGAATCGGAAAGGCGGCATATCGTGGGGGTGCTTGAGGCCTCCACTTCTCCACCGAAGGAGCGATATGCCTTGTCCAACGATAACGTCATCCATCTGATTCAGCCTGGAATCTTCGACGATCAACTCACAGAAGTCTTGCGCAATGGGGCGCGTGTCCTGCTTGCCCAGGCGGTCTAGGCCGAGGTTGCAGACTTTCTCGGCCAGCATTCCGATTTGAAGACCCGGGACGATCACCAGCGCGTCGTCCGCTAAGGTCACCTGTGCGCATTTGCCGATGGTGAGCAGCGGCTTTGACCGACATGGTGATTGGTTCAGGGGTTTGGGTTGACGCCAAGAGTTTGGTTGCGGCCGTTCTGCTTTCGCATGCTTTCTCCGGAGAGTTGGAGGCGGTGAGCGTTGTGAACGAGGCGATCCGGGATGGCGTCGCCGAGGAGCAACGCTGCGGTTCGACGTGATCAGCATGGCGCCGGTTTCGTAGCGCCGGCTCACCAGTTGGAAGAACAGATGCGCCGCGTCAGGTTTAAGTGGCAAGTAGCCGAGTTCGTCGACCATGAGCAGCTTTGGCTTCGACAGCGCGAGCAGTTTCTCGTCCAGGCCTCGCTCGCCGTGCGCCTTGGCGAGGCCAGCGACCAGCGTCGTCGCCGTGGTGAACTGCACCGTGTACCCGGCCAGGATTGCCTCTCGCCCAAGCGATCGACAAGTGCGTCTTGCCCACGCCTGGCGGGCCGAGCAGCAGCACGTTCTCTCCGTTGGCTATCCAAGGTGACGCGGCAAGATCGCGGATCTGCTTTGGATCGATTGACGGCTGCGCCTCGAAGTCGAAGCCAGCAAGCTCCTTCACGGCCGGGAAGTGTGCGAGCTTCAGCGCCATCTCGATGCGGCGATGATCCTTGCGCGCGATCTCGCGCTCGCACAGTAGGATCAGCGTCTCACGCGCCGACAGGTTCGCGCGCGCCGCCTCGTCGAGCAGGCTGTCGAGCTGGTCGCGGCCGCTGCGGAACCAGCGCTAACCCAGCGCCTTACCTATGGAGTTGCACCAACTCAGTTGCGCAGATGTGTTCGCCCTAGTGCCTCTCGTTGCGCTTGATGACACCGCGATGAGCGTTATCCAAAATGGCTCCGAGAAGGAGTCTAAAGGGTCGTTACGGCAACCTGATCAGGATTTCGAGACAACGTCACCGCCTCCCAAACAGCCGTTCTTCAGGCGGCATGCGATCCACTAGATTAGGATGAGTGGAGCGAACGCGGAGCCGCGCGCGAACGGCTTTACCGCCGGAATCCATCGATGTGCGCAGGCAGCGGTGAGCACGAACGAACTGGGCATCCTGGTCACTAGCGCTCCTCAGGTAATGTAGCCCGATCGAAGTTGTCATCGGTGCGTGCCGAATGGGATACCTGTCACATTCCGACGCGGCTAAGAACGGCTCAAGCCTCATTCCAATTTCAAGACGAACTTCGCGCCGTCCCGCAGTTCGCAGACCAATTCCCCCTGGTTCATGATCTTGGCCGGCCCGGCCACCAGCTTTGAGGCCCGCACCGTGAGTTTGCCTTCGCGGCTGAGGCTGTGGCGGATGTATTCCGTCACTGGGTACCCGGAACTGTCCACGGTTTGATGAGCGTTGGAGAAGTTGATGCCGTTCTGGGCAGTCACCCTGAAGGCATTGATAATTGGCCCGCCCGGTGTGGCCGAGCCGGGTTTTGTTGCCCGCCGGTAAGACCAACCTCTCCCTGGCACGCCCCATCGATCTCGGAGGTCGGTGAGTAGCGGATCACCATTGGTGGCCGCTCTTAATGAACAATCAAGAGACGCTGCCCCGACGATTTTGACGAAAGTCGAGAGCCTGTGCTTGATTCGGTGGAGCCAGTTCTTGTTGTTACCCGACGGAACCTGCGCAGGTGATTGGGTATGTGGGCCTAAGGGTGCGTAGCGCTTGCAAATGATTATGATCGATCCCGCGGAGTGCGAGTCACTTCGTGCAATGCCTGCGAATTGCGAGAACGACTGGCGTCTCGGCGGGCTTGTCACTGGATCCTCCGCATTATGACGCGCCGTGCTGACATGTGCTCGCGCTCGCTGCACCAACCAGCGGCAAATTCTCCGCGCGAGGGCCTTTCTTGAGCACGTGCCGTTGCAAGTTAGGCGCGCCATAAATGTTTCTAGCGCGATTACGGACCGGTCTGTGAAATGCCAGAGCAGGGCACCTCTGCTCCATCGGTGAGTAGTGTAAAGCTCATCACAATACTTTCGAAGCTAACACTGCATTGTCAGGTTTGAGCCAAGGGGCGCGACCGAGCGGCTGGAGAACCGCCAATTTTCAGGCGGCACGCTGCTTGCTTCGTTCGGACCGGCGGGCACAGTCCCGCCCATGACCGCTGTCGAAACCGAATGTACGTCTTCTGTCCGCTTTCGGCCAGCTCGCAAGTCGCGCGAGCCGGGCGGCCCACCCAGCCCAGGATTACTCCCATGAAACACTCGCTCCTCGCCGCCGTGTTGCTCTCGCTGACGTGTTTGTCCTTCACGGCGGTGCCCCAGGAGTGGGCCGCTGCGGCCCGGGTGGACGATTCCTTCCTTTGCCTCGAGGAAATCGAAGAACCACGCGCACTGGATTTGGCCCGCGCCGAGAATGACAAGACGCTCGGCGCGCTCCAATCAGATCCCCGCAATCGCCGCTTCTATGAGGAGGCCATCAGCATCCTTCAGGCCAAAGACCGGATTTCCTATGTTTCGTTGGAACGGCGGGGTCTCAGCAATTTCTCGCAGGACGAGAACCACGTGCGCGGCATCTGGCGGCGTACTACGCTTGACAGCTATCGCGGCCAGGACCCGCACTGGGAGACCATCCTCGATATTGACGCGCTGGCGGTCGCGGGTAAGAAAAGCTGGGTCTTTAAAGGCACTACCTGCCTGCCGCCCCAAGTGCGCCTGTGCCTCGTCCAATTTTCTGATGGCGGTAAGGACGCTGTGCTCGTCCGAGAGTTCGACCCGGACACCAACGCCTTCGTCACGACCGGTTTCGCTCTTCTGGAGGGAAAGCAGGCCGTCAGCTGGGTCGACCGCCACACGGTCCTCACTGCACGGGATTGGGGAGAACGGACCCTGACGCAGGTTGGCTGCCCTTTCCTCTTGAGGGAGCTCAAGCGCGCTCAGCCGCTCGTTCGAGCGCGCGAGGTCTTCCGTGGGGAGCCGACCGATGCCGTGGCGGCGCCCTTCGTGCTGCGGGATAATGAAGGCAAAGTTCATGCGGCTGGCGCCATGCGCGCCATAAGCTTCTTCGAGCAGGAGTATGTACTCTTTGCGCCCAACGGACCGATCAAGCTAAACCTGCCAAAGAAAGCGAACATCAGCGGCATCGTCAGTGGCCGCCTGCTCGTGACGCTCAATGAAGACTGGATACTGTCCGGCAGCACCCGCTTTGCGGCCGGCTCGATGATCTCATATGGCTTGGACAAATGGAAGCGAGATCCGCTGCGCGCGATGCCATCGCTCGTCTTCGAGCCCGAGCCTCGGCAAGCGCTCAGCGGGTTCGCGGTCACCAAGAACTTGTTGATCCTGGCGATCCCTGACAATGTTCAGAGCAAGGCATTCACCTACAGGTACGGCCAGGGCACTTGGCGGGCCACGCCGATCCCGCTCCCTACGAACGAGAACGTCAGCCTCTCTGCCGCTAGCGAAGAAACGGACGTGGTGCTGTTCACCGTCTCCAACTATCCGGGGCCGACCTCCCTCTGGTACTTCGACGCGGCGAGCGAATGGCTTGAAATACTGAGGACGACACCTCCGAAGTTCAACGCGTCCAGGTATGTTGCGGAGCAGTTCGAGGCCACTTCGCTGGAGGGGACCCGGATTCCCTACTTTCTGGTGCGTCCCAAGAACGCGAGGTTCGGAGCGGAGATCGCAGCCCTTCTCAATGGTTATGGCGGATTCCAGGCTTCGCTCCTGCCATCCTATGCGGGAGCGGTGGGGCGGCGCTGGCCCGAGCAGGGCAATGCATATGTCGTCGCGGACCTGCGCGGCAGCGAGTTTGGACCGCGATGGCACGAGCAGTCGGCCCAAGCGGCAACGAAGCAGCGGACATGGGATCATTTCATCGCCTTTGCGGAGGACCTAATCCGCCGGAGGTCACCTCTCCGCGCCGACTGGGCGTGGTCGGCGCCAGCCAGGAAGGTCTGCTGGTGGGCACCGCGATTACTCAGCGCCGGGACCTCTTCAACGCAGCGATCGTGCAGGTGGCGCTGTTCGACATGCTTCGATTCACCAAGTCGGGATGGCGATCCCGCCATCGCGAGCAGCGCGGATGGATCGAGGCCTACTCGCCCTATCAGAAGCTTGTCCCGGGCAAGACCTGCCCAGTCCCCTTCATTCTCACCTCCACCAAGGACAGCGGCGTGAATCCGCCCACGGCCGTCAAGAGGGAGCGTGCGGCATGAGGTTTTGGACCTGTAAAGCGCTCACGGTCAACGCGATCTGTTCCCGGCTACATCAACGTAGCGAGTCGGTTCACGCTGATCACTTGAGCCATGATTGGCATCGTCAGCCGCAGGAAATTTGCGTGCGGGCTTGCGCTCCGACGGACAGGTGAATCACGAAATACAATGGAATCCATTCATGAGCGACATGACAACTCAGATTCATTCGCACGCGGTCGTGTGGATCGACCACCTCATTGCTAAGATATTCTCCATAGGTTTAACGGGCGTCAGCGCGACGGCCGTACGCGCGCATTTGGCGCCCCAGCGTCTTGATTGCAAAGCGCATACTGGCTCTGCCGTGAATGACGATCCGACGTTTGTCGTCAGGGTAGGTCGGGCGCTGAGTAGCTGCACTGATCTGCTGATCATCGGACCGGGAACCGAGAAGACCGAGCTGATGAACTTCCTGAGAGTGAACAGGCCGGATCTCACCCTGCACGTCGAGACAAGTAATCCTCCGACCGACCGGGAAATTGTAGCGGTTGGGCGAAAGATCTTCCGTCTCGATTGAGTTGGCGATGTTCTTCTTCTGATTGTGGACGGTGCAACAGATCGGACCAAATTACGAGAGATGAGGATCGCTCTTCCCGGGGACCACCACCTAGCTCGCGCATCCGTTTACAGCGATTGATAGGCGCGGGGACCGATGCTATTTAAGTCAGTAGCGCCAATGGGCGGCTACCGCGACCGGGCGTTCTCAGGTGTTCGCCTTGACCAGCCGCCGACGTTGAGGCCGCAGGGAAAGACCGTGCAGAACCGCGATCACCCGCTCGTCCTCCCGATGACATGCCTACCAGCAGACTCGCAAAGCCCCAAGCGGAACGACTAGCAACTGCTGATCGTCATTTCCGCAGAGCGCATAGCGCTAGATCAGAACAACGAACTGAAAAAGTCGCGAGCAAAAAAATCCCCCCGGCATTTTTCTGCCGGGGGTCGCATTTTAGAGAGAGTTGGATCAGAAGTCCATGCCGCCCATGCCGCCGCCCGGGGGCATCGCGGGCGCGCCGGTGTTCTTCTTCGGCAGCTCGGCGACCATCGCTTCCGTGGTGATCAGCAGCGCCGCCACCGAGGCAGCGTTCTGGATCGCGGCGCGGACCACCTTGGTCGGGTCGATGATGCCCTTGCTGACGAGGTTGCCATACTCGCCCGTCTGCGAGTCGAAGCCGTAGGCGTATTGCTCCTTCTCCAGGATCTTGCCGACGATCACCGAGCCGTCTTCGCCGGCGTTGATAGCGATCTGGCGAGCGGGCGCCGACAGCGCCTTGCGCACGATCTCGACGCCGGTCTTCTGGTCGTCGTTCTTGGTGCGCAGGCCCTTGAGCTGCTCGGAGGCACGGAGCAGGGCGACGCCGCCG
>NZ_JADPKD010000026.1:0-926 GCF_023073735.1 Bradyrhizobium sp. 160 | reverse complement strand
AGCGCCTTGCGCACGATCTCGACGCCGGTCTTCTGGTCGTCGTTCTTGGTGCGCAGGCCCTTGAGCTGCTCGGAGGCACGGAGCAGGGCGACGCCGCCGCCCGGGACGATGCCTTCCTCGACCGCGGCGCGGGTCGCATGCATCGCGTCATCAACGCGATCCTTGCGCTCCTTCACCTCGACCTCGGTCGCGCCGCCGACGCGGATCACCGCGACGCCGCCGGCGAGCTTGGCCAGACGCTCCTGGAGCTTCTCACGATCGTAGTCCGAGGTGGTCTCCTCGATCTGCGCCTTGATCTGGGCCACGCGCGCCTCGATGTCGGCCTTCTTGCCGGCGCCGTTGACGATCGTGGTGTTCTCCTTGTCGATCATCACCTTCTTGGCGCGACCGAGCATGTTGAGCGTGACGTTCTCGAGCTTGATGCCGAGGTCTTCCGAGATCGCCTGGCCGCCGGTCAGGATCGCGATGTCCTGCAGCATGGCCTTGCGGCGATCGCCGAAGCCCGGAGCCTTGACGGCCGCGACCTTGAGGCCGCCGCGGAGGCGGTTCACGACCAGGGTCGCGAGCGCTTCGCCTTCCACGTCCTCGGCGACGATGATCAGCGGCTTGCCGGTCTGCACCACGGCCTCGAGCAGCGGCAGCAGCTCGTTCAGCGAGGAGAGCTTCTTCTCGTTGATGAGGATATAGGCGTCGTCCATCTCAACGCGCATCTTGTCCGCGTTGGTGACGAAGTAGGGCGAGATGTAGCCGCGGTCGAACTGCATGCCCTCGACCACGTCGAGCTCGGTCTCGAGCGACTTGGCTTCCTCGACGGTGATCACGCCCTCGTTGCCGACCTTCTTCATGGCGTCGGAGAGGAACTTGCCGATCTCGGCGTCGCCGTTGGCGGAAATGGTGCCGACCTGGGCGATTTCGTCGTTCGAGGT
>NZ_JADPKD010000076.1:0-55574 GCF_023073735.1 Bradyrhizobium sp. 160 | reverse complement strand
TCCCGTCACCAGCGCGACCGGCTTTATCTCGCTCATCATTGCTCCGACAGAACAGCGTTGCGCAACAATCCGTCGACCGGCACGATCAGGCCGCGGTCGACCCGAATTCGGGAACCGCATCCTTCAGGATGGTCCTGATGGTGGCGCGATCGTCGCGTGCGATCGCCTGCTCCAGCGCCGCAATCCATTTGCGCAGCGTCTGCATCGGCGGCTCGTTCGGCTGCGCCGCCATGATGCCGGCAACGCCGATTTCGCGGGTCGGCTCCTCGGAGGCGAATAGGATCTCGTACAGCCGCTCGCCCGGCCGCATGCCCGTGAACACGATGTCGATGTCGTAGCCGGGCTCAAGGCCCGAGAGGCGGATCATACGCTCAGCGAGATCGACGATCTTCACCGGCTGTCCCATGTTGAGGACGTAGACCGAGACATCCGGCCGCGTCTGTCCGAGTGCGTGCGTTGCCGCCGTGATGACGAGATCGCAGGCTTCCCGGATGGTCATGAAATAGCGGACCATGTCGGGATGGGTGACGGTGACGGGGCCGCCGGCCTCGATCTGGGCTTTGAACTTCGGCACCACCGAGCCGTTCGAAGCCAGCACATTGCCGAACCGCACCGAGATCAGCCGCATCGGCGGCCTGGCGCCGCCGCTCGCTACTGCGAGATCATGGTCGAGCGCCTGGCAATACATCTCGGCGAAGCGCTTGGTCAGGCCGAGCATCGATACCGGCTCGATCGCCTTGTCGGTCGAGATCATCACCATGGCTTCGGCGCCTGCGGCAAGCGCCGCATCGGCGACGTTGATCGAGCCGAAGATGTTGGTCTTGACTCCCTCGCTCCAATCGCGCTCGAGGATCGGCACGTGCTTGAGGGCCGCGGCGTGAAACACGATGTCGGGCTTGAACTCCGCCATCAGGCGTATGATGCGCTCGCGGTCGCGGATGTCGGCAATCCGCCCTTCGATCGCAGCGCCGGAGCCGTGCGCGGCGAGCGTCTCCGTGACGGCGTAGAGTGCCGGCTCGGAATTCTCCAGAATCAGCACGCGTGCAGCACCGAAGGTGACCACGCGCTCGCATATCTCGGACCCGATCGAGCCGCCGCCGCCGGTGACGATCACCGCCTTGCCCTTGATCAGCGCTTCCAGGCGCGCATAGTCGATCTTCTCGCTCGGCCGCAACAAGAGGTCCTCGACCGCGACCGCCGTGAGCCGTGGCGCCTCGCCGCTCTCCAGCGAGGGCATGCGGCTCACGATCACGCCTAACTTGCGTGCCCGCATCAGGACCGCTTCGGGATGGGCTTCCGGCTCGAATGCCGACGACGTCATCACGATGCGGGCGATCGGCTTGTCGCGCTTGGAAAAGTCCGCGATGACGTCCTCGAAATCGTCGATGCCGCCCAGCACCGGCACGTTGCGGATGAGCTGGCCCAGATCGGCGCGCGAGGGCGACAATATGCCGACCGGCCAGATCCGCTTGATCGCCCCGCTCTCGATGCCGCGCAACAGCACCTCGGCATCCGCAGTCCGGCCGATCAGCAGCGTCGGCGCGGCGTCCTCGGTGCGTGCATGACGCCGCACCCGCGTATAGCGGAAGTAGCGGTAGGTCATGCGCAGCGCGCTGAGGAAGCCGATCTCGAGAAACCAGTAGAGGACGATGGTCACCTTGCCGACGAAGAAGCTGCCGCGGACATTGGGCGCGACGAAGATGTAGTCCAGCACCAGCAGCGCGAGCGTCAGCACGGTTGCAGCGCGGATGATGTTCAGCGCATCCGGCAGCGAGATGAAGCGCCACTTCGTCGTGGTCAGGTTCAAGAGGAAGAACACGACCACGGCCAAGCCGAGGAAGTAGGGTAGGATCTGGAACAGGAGCGGCAGGCGCGCGAAGAAGTCGTCACCACCCTCGAATCGCAGGTAGAAGGCGGCAAAAAGTGCCGCAGTGGTCGCAAGCACGTCGTGCAGCGCGATCAGGAAATTGCGCGAGGTGAGATGCGAAAGACGCGTCATCCGCCGGCCGATGAAACCCAGTTAGGTGCAACCTGACGGCGCTGATAGCCCATCTCGGCAAGACATGCCAGTCAGAGCGTACCAACCGCGCGCCGCCCGTTCAGGAACCGCAGTCCCCCGCTTTCGCCTCGGCCTGTCGTGCCCGGATCACCATGCCGCCGGCAACGCCGACGCCGATGACGTACATCCAGCCCTCGTGGAAGTCGAACAGATGGGAGTTGAACAACGAAGTGAAGACGTTCTGCACCACCACCAGCAGCCCGATCCAGTCGGCAAGCCCCTCGCCACGAAACAACAGCAGATGCAGGATCCAGATCGCATAGAGAGCGGCGATGCCGATAGCGCCCCATTGCACGGCGACGTTCAGCGTCTGATTATGGGGATTGCCGATCACTTCGGCGGATGCCTGGTACTGACCGCGGGGCGTTGCGACCCGCTCGAACAATCCGCGCGTCGAGCCTGTGCCGTGGCCGAAGATCGGCGCCTCCGCGAAGAAGCCGAGCGATTTCCGCCAGAACTCGAGCCGCATGCCCATCGAGGTCGGCTCGCCCCTTTCCACATAGCCGGTGTAATCCCTGGCGAACCTCTCGGCAGTCTGCCGCAAATGCGGCGAAGCCTGCCAGGCCAGAACGGCGCCGGTGAGCAGAACGGCGGCAACGATCGCTATGCTGCGGCCTTTGAGGTGAAGCAGCGCGAACACGCCGAACAGAATCGGAATGGTGACGAGCGCCGTGCGCGACACCACCACGAAGGCCATGTTGACGAAGAAGCTGAGCGCCAGCGCGGTGAGCAGCCCGGCCAGCCAGTAACGCTTCTCACGCAGCAGCGTCACGACCGGATAGGCGAGCGCGACCGCACAGAGCGTGAATTCCTGGCTTTGGTCGATGTAGTTCTTGACGAAGATGCCGCGTTCGGGCGCATCGGTCTTGAGCGCGAGGTTGGGATAGAAGGCGACCAGCCACGACATCACCGACAACAGCGCGCAGGACACCAGGAACGCGACGATCACCCAATGCCCGCGCCGCGAGCGCTCGAAATGGTAGAGCAGGACGGGCAGCACGAGCAGCTTGACGGTTGGGTTGACCGCATATAGGCGCGCGCCCCAGGACGCGTCCGACCACAGCGTCCCCGCCAGCGCGAGAACGACCAGCGCAATCGGCGCAACGCAGATCGGACGCTTCAGCGACTGCAGGAATGCGCGGAGGTCGAGAAACGGCACCATGCACAGCAGCATGAGAGCATTGAATATCCCCGCGAGCGACGTCGACCAGGGCAGCGAAGCCGCGGTCAGCACCGCAAAAAGATCGACGGTCTCGCGCCAGGCCGCCGGGCTGCGCAGGCGTCGCAAGAGCATATGGCCCGTCGTCTCGCGGGCGAGCACCGTCACTTGCTCCCTCCCCGCGCGCGATGCACCAGCGCGGTGGTGCTGAAGCCCTGGAGGATGTCGACCAGCACGACCGTCCCGCCCGTGGCCTCGACGACCTCGTGGCCGACCACCTGCTCGCGGGTATAGTCGCCGCCCTTCACCAGCACAGCCGGCTTGATCTTGGTGATCAGCTCGATCGGCGTGTCCTCCTCGAAGATGACGACGAGATCGACGGCCTCGAGCGCGGCCAGCACCTCGGCACGCGCGCGCTCGTCCTGGACCGGACGATCGGCGCCCTTCAGCCGCCGCACCGACGCGTCGCTGTTGAGACCCACGATCAGGCGGTCACAGGCGGCGCGCGCCGCGGTCAGCACCTTGACGTGGCCGGGGTGGAGGATGTCAAAACAGCCATTGGTGAAGCCGACGCGCTGGCCCTGCCTCGTCCATTCGGCGAGTTGCGCGTCGAGCGCGTCCGGCTCGAGCACGATCTTCACCTCGGCGGCGAGATAGGCATGGGGCAGGATCTTTCGCCGCAGCTCGGCCGCGCTCACGGTGGCGGTGCCCTGCTTGCCGACGGCGACGGCGGCGGCGGCATTGGCCATGCGCAGCGCCGTGCCCCAGTCCGCGCCCGCTGCGAGCGAGACCGCAAGCGCGGCGGCGACGGTGTCGCCGGCACCGGAGACGTCGCGCACCTTCACCGGGAACGCCGGAACATGGACGGCCTCGCCGCTGCGCGGCACCAGCGTCATACCGTGCTCGCCCAGCGTGACCAGGATCGCCTCGCAATCGGCGAGCCGCATCACGTCCTCGCCGGCATCGACCATGCTCTGCGTGGTGTCGGCGCGGCTCCGCGTCGCCTCCGAAAACTCCTTGCGGTTGGGCGTGAGCAGCGTGGCGCCACGATAGATCGCCCAGTTCAGGCTCTTGGGATCGACGATGACGGGCTTGCCGAGCTTTCGCGCGGCGTCGATGGTGTGGCGGATCACGCGTGCGGTCAGCACGCCCTTGGCGTAGTCGGACAGCAGCACGATGTCGGCGCGCGCGATCTGCGGCAGGATCGCCTCGATCAGCTTCGTCTCGGTCGCATCGGAGGCAGGCCCCGCCTGCTCCCAATCCGCACGCAACATATGCGTGGAAAAATGCTCGGAAACAAAGCGGACTTTTCGCGTGGTCGGGCGCGAGGCTTCGCTCACCAGAACGCTGTCGATGCCGGCGTACTCCGCCAGCGCCGAGGCGAGCCGCCTGCCCGCATCGTCCTCGCCGATCAGCCCGACGAAGATGCAGCGCGCGCCGAGGGAGGCGACGTTGCGCGCGACGTTGCCGGCGCCGCCGATATGGATCTCGCTGCGCTGTGCCGAGATCACCGGCGCGGGCGCTTCCGGCGAGATTCGCGACACCTCGCCATAGACGAACTCGTCCAGCATGATGTCGCCGATGCACAGCACCGTGCGGCCGCTGATGGCTTGTGCGAGAGCATCAAAATCGAGGATGGCTGTCGGCATGATCTTTGGGCCTCAGCTCCTTGGGGCCTCAGCGGAAGCGGTCGGGCCGGTCGAGGTAATCCCCGACATAGGCCTTGACCGCGTCCTCAAGGGTCGTGAAGCCGCCGTTATAGCCGGCGCGGTGGAGACGATCGACCTTGCTCTGGGTGAAGTATTGATAGCTGCCCCGGATCGCCTCGGGCATGTCGATGTATTCGATGTTGGGGCTTTTGCCGAGGGCTGCATAGGCTGCCAGCATCAGGTCCTTGAAACTGCGCGCCTTGCCGGTCCCGACGTTGAAGAGGCCGGAGACCGACGGCGTCGCCAGCAGCCACATGACGACGCGCACGACGTCGTCGACATAGATGAAATCGCGGCGCTGGTCGCCGTCGACGATGCCTTCGCGATGCGACTTGAACAATTGCACGACGCGGCCCGCTTTCACATCATCGAAGCGGCGCGCCAGCACGCTCATCATCGAGCCCTTGTGGTATTCGTTGGGGCCGAACACGTTGAAGAATTTCAGGCCCGTCCATTGCGGCGGGAGCCGGTCGCCGCTCGCTACGCGCTCGGCAACAGCGAGGTCGAACAGGTGCTTGCTCCAGCCGTACAGATTCATCGGGCGCAGCTTTTTAAGCGCCGGCAGCGAGGAATCGTCGTCAAAGCCATCCGCGCCATCGCCATAGGTCGCGGCCGATGAGGCATAGATGAACGGCACCGCATTCGCCGTGCACCAGTCCAACAGGCGCATCGAGAGGCGGAAATTGGTCTCGATCACGAGATCGCCGTCGGTCGCGGTGGTCTCGGAAATCGCACCAAGATGGATCATTGCGTCGAGCTTGCGGCCCTTCAGCCAGCCCTCCAGTTCGGCCGGCGGGACGATATCCACAAGCTGCCGCTTGGCGAGGTTGCGCCATTTGCCGTCAGAGCCGAGGAGATCGCAGACCACGACGTCGCTGCGGCCGGCCTGGTTCAGCGCGGCGACGACGTTCGATCCGATAAAACCGGCCCCGCCGGTCACCAGCAACATTCCACCTACCTGCCCGATTTTCTGAATGCCCGGTCCTGCCGTAGCGCATGATCTGCCAAAGTGTAAGCGGTTTTGGCATCGTTCCTCAGCCGGCTTTACCTGCTGGCTGGGAGCGGCTAACCGAGCGCCCATATCAGCTCGCCCGATCGTATTACAATGAATCAAAATTCGCAACTTGGTGAACATGCAGACCGGGACGACACGCGCCCGATCCTGATCATTCCCTACATGTGGATCGGCGATTTCGTCCGGAATCACACCGTCGTGCGGGTTCTAAATCAGCGGTGGCCGAACCGGCCGGTCGATCTCCTGACCACCTCCGTGTGCGCCCCGCTGGTCGATTACATGCCCGGTGTGCGCGCTGGCGTCGTTTGGGACCTGCCGCGCGGCCGGCTCGCAATTGGCCGCCAGCTCAGCCTGGCAAAACGCCTGCGCGAGCGGAACTACGGCACCGCCCTGGTGCTGCCCCGGACCTGGAAGGCGGCCATCGCGCCCGCGCTGGCGGGCATTCCCGAGCGGGTCGGCTTCGTCGGCGAGTTCCGGTTCGGCCTGCTCAACCGCTGGCGCTGGGGCGAGAAGAAGCTGCCCCGCTTCATCGACAAGAACGCCGCCCTCGCCCAGCCCGACGGCGCGCCGCTGCGTGCGGAATGGCCGGTGCCGCAATTGCGGGTCCCGGCCGAGGAGATCGCCCGCTGGCGGCAGGCCAATGGCCTCAGCGCCGGCGCAGCCATAGCGCTGGCGCCCGGCTCGGTCGGGGCGTCCAAACGCTGGACCTACTATCCCGAGGCTGCCCGGTTACTGGTCCAGCGCGGCCTGGAGGTCTGGGTGGTCGGCGGCCCTGCCGAGAAAGGCCTCGCCCAGGAGATCGTCGCGGCCGGCGGCGCGGGGGTGCGAGACCTCACCGGCAACGATCTGCGCAACGGCGTGCTGGCCATGGCCGCGGCCGGCGTCGCGATCTCCAACGATTCCGGCCTGATGCACATCGCAGCCGCCCTGGGCACGCCCACCATGGGCATCTTCGGGCCAACCGACCCCTATCTCTGGGCCCCACTCAACGGCCTTGCCGCCACCGTGGTCCAGAACAAGAGCGTGCTGTCCTGCCAGCCGTGCCAGAGCACCGTCTGCAAGATGAACGACCACCGCTGCATGCGCCACATCGCGGCGAGCGAGGTGGTCGCGATTGCGCAGCGGGTGTTGAGTGAAGCGGAAGCGCGGGCGACGACGTGAGCGATCTGGCCATTGCCGATGATGACATCCTGCCAGTGTTTTGCCCGACAGGTCAAACACGATTCGAAAAATCCGCAAAACATCGTGCCGGCGGCCAACCCGTTGATTTTGCTACTCCCGGCTACTGTGCATGGGGTTGTTTTCGCGCTTTTTGTTTGGCGTCGTGAAAAAACCGGTTCAGAGCAGCGGCCGATAGATCTCGCCGATCCGCGCCGTCTCCGCATCCAGGCTGAACTTTGCGAGCACCCGCGCCCGCCCGCGCGCGCCCATTGCGGTCGCGGCGTCCACATCTCGCATCAACGGCTCCAGCGCGGCGACCAGCGCATCGACATCGCCCGGCGGCACCAGCACGCCGCTCACGCCATCCTCGACCACGAGTTCGGCCGCGCCGGCGCGTGCGGCGACGAGGGCGCTGCCGGTCGCCATCGCTTCGATCAACGTCAGGCCGAAACCTTCGTTGCGCGAGGTGAAGGCGTAGATCGTCAATCGCTGATACCAGCGCTGCACCGCTTCGATCGGCAATTCGCCGGTCATGACGATGCGCGATTGCAGGCCGGCCGTCTCGATGCGCTGCTTCAGGTCGTTGGCAAAGCGCGTCTGCTCGGGCGTGACCTGGCCGACGATCACAGCGGAGAAATCCGGATGTCGCGGCAGCAGCCGGCACATCGCATCGACGAATACGTCGGTGCCCTTCTGGGCGCGCACGCGGCCGAAGCAGCCGATTGCGTAGCGGCCGGGCAGCGCGGCTTCGGCGAAGGCCGCGGCGCGATCTGTCGGCGGTGCGTAGACGTCGGTGTCGACACCATGCGGGATCACGGTTGCCTTCACTTTCAGGAAGGATGCCGAGATGTCGCTCGTTGCGATGATCGCATCCATGCGCCGGATCAGCCAGCGCGTGATCCAGCTGTGATGCCGCTGCGCCGCCGAAGTGAACACGAGCTTCAGGGGCCAGCCGAGCGCGCGCAACGCGACGCCGGCGATCATCTCGTTGTTGCGCCGCGCATGCCAGATCAGCGGCGCCTTGCGGCGCCATAGCTTCAGAAAATCCGCAGCGCTCAGGCGGCCGATCCCCGCCGGCGCATCGGAGCCGAACCAGGCCGCGCGAAACAGCCTTGCGAGCCGCGGCGCCACCATCCGATTGGTCGCGGTGACCCCGGAATAGCGCCTGTGCAGATTTGGCACGATCACTTCGAGATCGCCGGGGAAATTCGCCACGTCATGCTCCGTTTCGAAAGATCCCTATACGCAACATTAAGCATAGTGACCAGTTCAGCCGCGCCGATACCCCCTCTTCACCACGCGGGCGGTAGTTTTAGGCGTTGATCGAAGACGGGTGAGATCATGACTGTGCTAGTCACCGGCGGCGCCGGCTATATCGGAAGTCACACGGTCCTGGCGCTGGCGGAAGCCGGCGAGGACGTCGTCGTGATCGACGATCTCTCCACGGGTTTTTCCACCTATCTGCCGGAAGGCGTGCCGCTGTTCATCGGCGATGCCGGCGACGAGAACCTGCTCGAAGGCGTGATCGCGCAGCACGACATCGAGAGCATCATCCATTTCGCGGGCTCGGTCGTCGTGCCGGATTCGATGCGCGATCCGCTCGGCTATTATCGCAACAACTTCATGACCGCGCGCAATCTGCTCAACGTCGCGGTCAAGCGCGGCATCAGCCGCTTCATCTTCTCCTCGACCGCCGCCGTCTACGGCGATCCTGACCAGGTGCCGGTGCCCGAGCATGCGCCGACGCGACCGCTGTCGCCTTACGGCTCGTCGAAGCTGATGACCGAAATCATGCTGCATGACGTCGCCGACGCCTACGGCATGCAATATGTGACCTTGCGCTACTTCAACGTCGCCGGCGCCGATCCGCAGGCGCGCATCGGCCTTGCCACCGCCGGTGCCACGCATCTGCTCAAGATCGCAGTTGAAGCCGCCACCGGCCAGCGCGCCAAGATCGACGTGTTCGGCACGGACTATCCAACCCCGGACGGCAGCTGCATCCGCGATTTCATCCACGTCACCGACCTCTCGCAGGCGCATCGCTCGGCGCTGGCCTATTTGCGCAATGGCGGCGCCTCGACGACGCTCAATTGCGGCTATGGCCGTGGCTATTCGGTGCTGGAGACCATCGACGCGGTGCGGCGGGTTTCGGGCCGCAGCTTCGCCGTGCAATACGCTGCGCGCCGGCCTGGCGACATCATGACCATGGTCGCCGACACCAGCCGCATCCGCGGCCTGCTCGACTGGCACCCACAGTATGATGACCTCGAGACCATCGCCGCGCACGCCCTGGCCTGGGAGGACAAGCTGTTCCGCGAGCGCCATGGCGAGCTCCGCCACGCCGTCTCGGCCTAGAATCAACCCGAGCGCAAGCCCTTAATTGGGCTTGAAAAACTGTAGCCGAGCGGGCACAGAGGCCCATCGATCCCTGACGCACGGGCAGGCTTTGTCCCGCGCCGTCAATGGACACCGGATGGCCCAGTTTCCAAAGAAAATCACTGACGACCCCTATGCAGCAGCGGTCTTGATTCGCCGCCTGGTCTTGGAACAAGGGGTCGTCTACTGGAGGCGCTACCTCGTCGCCTTCGCGCTGATGGCACTCGCCGCCGGCGCGACCGCAGGCGCGACCTATGTGCTCGGCCAGGTCATCAACCAGGCCTATGTCGACAAGAACATTCCAGGTATCGCGATGTTTTCGGGCATCACGGTGGTGCTGCTGTTCATCAAGGGCGTCGCGACCTACGGCCACATGGTGATCCTGACCAAGATCTCCAACGCCATCCTTGCCACCAATCAGCGTCAGCTCTTCGCCAAGCTGATGCGCGAAAGCGTCGGGTTCTTCTCCGAGCGGCATTCGTCCGAATTTCTGGCGCGGCTGACCGCCGGCGCCAAGTCCATCACCGACGTGCTCAACATGCTGGTCAACGCCGTCGGGCGTGACCTCTTGATGCTGCTCGCCATGATCGGCGTGATGGTATGGCAGGACCCACTGATGTCGTTCATCGGCCTCGTCGCGGTGCCGCCTGCGATGCTGGTGCTGCGCAAGCTGGTCAAGCGCATCAAGGGCCTCGCCTACAACCAGTTCACCGGCACCGCCGACATCATGGAAACCATGCAGGAATCGCTGCAGGGCATCCGCACCGTGAAGGCGTTCACGCTCGAAGATACCATGCAGAAGCGCATCGACGAGAACATCGCGATCGTCGAGCGCAATGCCAACAAGATGGCCCGCGTCGCCAACCGCTCCAATCCGCTGATGGAGATGCTGGGCGGATTCGCCGTTGCCGGCTGCCTGCTCTATGGCGGCTACAGCGTGGTCGCGCTCAATGCGACGCCCGGCGCGTTCTTCTCTTTCATGACGGCATTCCTGATGGCGACCGAGCCGGCCAAGCGGCTGGCGCGGCTCAACATCGACCTCAACAGCCAGTTGGTCGGCGCGCGCATGCTGCTCGAGGTCGTCGACAGTCCGGCGAGCGAGCAGTCCGATGACGACAAGCCGGCGCTGAAGCTGTCAGATGCCCGCATCGAGCTGCGCGACGTGAGCTTCTCCTATCGCTCAGGCGAGAGCGTGCTCAACCGCATGAGCTTCGTCGCCGAGCCGGGCAAGGTCACCGCGCTGGTCGGCCCGTCCGGCGGCGGCAAGTCGACCGTGCTGGCGCTGCTCTTGCGCTTCCACGAGGTGACGCAAGGCGAGATCGTGATCGACGGGCAGTCGATCTCGTCAGTGTCGCGAAAATCACTCCGAGCGCAGACCGCCTATGTCGGCCAGGACGTCTATCTGTTCCGCGACACCATCCGCAGCAATATCGCCTTCGGAAGGCCGGGCGCGAGCGAACAGGAAATCATCGAGGCCGCAAAAGCGGCCTGCGCACATGATTTCATCATGGGTTTCCCGCTCGGCTACGACACGCCCGTCGGCGAGCACGGCACGCAGCTGTCGGGCGGCCAGCGCCAGCGCATCGCGGTGGCGCGCGCGTTGATCAAGAACGCGCCGATCATCCTCTTGGACGAAGCCACCGCCGCGCTCGATTCGGAGTCCGAGCGGCAAGTGCAGGAGGCGATCGAGCATCTCTGCCAGAACCGCACCACCATCGTGATCGCGCACCGCCTGCACACCATCATGCACGCAGACCGCATCCTGGTGGTCGAGGGCGGCGAGATCGTCGAGCACGGCCGGCACGACGATCTGCTGCGCCGCGGCGGGCGCTATGCGTCGTTCTTCCGCCTGCAGCATCACCATTCCGGCGCTCTGGCGCCGATCAGCGCAACCGCATAGAGTTCCTTGTCAACCTCAAGAGCCGCGAGACCCGCTCCATGAACGCCGCCTCCTACGTGATTCCGCTTCCGCCCCAGGCTTCGCTTCCCGTCGTCGGTGAGAGCGGCCGCTATCCGGTGCGCCGCATCTGGTGTGTCGGTCGCAATTATCTCGAGCACATCCGCGAGATGGGCAATGACGAGCGCGCCCCGCCGTTCTTCTTCGCCAAGCACGCCGACATGCTGGTGCCTGATGGCGCCACCATTGCCTATCCGCCCCTGACCAAGGATCTGCATCACGAGGTCGAGCTGGTCGTCGCGATGAAGAGCGGTGGGCTGAACATCCCTGCCGACAAGGCGCTCGACCACGTCTACGGCTACGCAGTCGGCATCGACCTCACCCGCCGCGACCTCCAGATCGCCTCGCGCAAGAAGGAGCGGCCGTGGGAGATCGGCAAGTCGTTCGACGGCTCCGCCCCGTGCTCCGCGATTCAGCCGGCATCGAAGATCGGCCACCCCGCCAAGGGCAAGATCTGGCTCACGGTCAACGGCAAGGAAGCGCAGAAGGGCGACCTCACCGAGTTGATCTGGAACGTGCCCGAAATCATCTGGCAGCTCTCGCAGCAGGTGAAGCTCGCCGCCGGCGACATCATCATGACGGGCACGCCGGCCGGCGTGTCGCAGCTCCAGGTAGGCGACAAGCTCGAATGCGGCGTCGACGGCATCGGCACGTTGAAGGTTGCGATCGGCCAGCCAGAATAGGCTGAGCTCAAATCAAGGAAAACGCAAAGCCCCGGACGTCGCGTCCGGGGCTTTTACGCGCTCAAGTTCGCCGCTCATGCGCGCCGGCCACGTTGATGTCCTTCCCGGTGTAATCGGTCATCATCGCGGTCGCGGCCAGCGTCACGACAGCGCAAATCGCGATGTAGATTGCGATCGCGGTCGCCGAGTGGAACGTGCCGAACAGCCAGGTTGCGATCAGCGGCGCCGGACCGCCGGCGATCACGGAAGCGAGTTGATAGCCGAGCGAGGAGCCGCTGTAGCGCAGGCGTCCGGTAAAGCTCTCGGCGATCAAGGCGGCTTGCGGGCCGTACTGCATGTCATGCGGAATCAGCGACAGGATGATCGCGACGAAGATGATGGTTGGCGATCCGGTGTCGAGCATCGCGAAATAGACGAAGCCGAATATGCCCGTCACGGCAGCGCCGATCATGTACATGTTCTTGCGGCCGATCTGATCGGAGATATGTCCGCACAGCGGAATCGAGACGAACGACAGCACCGAGGCCGAGAGCACCGCGGTCAGCAGGAAGTCGCGCGAGACATGCAAGGTGCCGATGCCATAGGAAAAGACGAAGGCTGTGAAGATGTAGAACGGCGCCTGCTCCGACATGCGCGCAAAGGCGGACAGCAGAATCTCCTTCGGATACTCCCGGATCACGGTCAGCATCGGCGTGCGGTCCACCTGACGTTCGGCCACGAGCTTTGAGAACACCGGCGTTTCGAGGATGCCGAGCCGGATATAAAGGCCGACGCCGACCAGGATGATGCTGAGCGCGAATGGAATGCGCCAGCCCCACGCCAGGAACTGATCGCCCGCCATCTGGCTGAACGCCAGCACGGCGAGATTAGCGAGGAACAGACCGCAGGGCACGCCGAATTGCGGCCATGACGCGATCAATCCTCGGGATCGGTCGCTGCGGGCCCATTCCATCGACATCAGCACCGAGCCGCCCCACTCGCCGCCAACGCCGACGCCCTGAATGAATCGCAGCACGGTCAGGATCACGGCGCCCCAGATGCCGATGCTCGCATAGGTCGGCACCACGGCCACCGCGGCGGTCGCCAGTCCCATCAAGAGCAGCGTCGCGATCAGCGTCGACTTGCGGCCGATGCGGTCGCCATAGTGACCAAAGATTGCCGCGCCGATCGGGCGCGCGATGAAGCCGACTGCGTAGATCGCAAACGCCTCCAGCGTGCCAACCCAGGGGTCAGACTGCGGAAAGAACAGCTTTGCGAAAACCAGACCGGTGACGGTGCTGTAGAGAAAGAAATCATACCATTCGATCGCGGTCCCTACCGTGGACGCGATCACCGCGCGACGAAGCTGGCGCTGATGCTCGGATGGAGTAAGTCGGGTGGCGTCAAGGCCGAGTGTTGCCATGGGAGCGTTTCCTCCGGACAGCCCCCCGGTTGCGTATTTTTCACCGGTTGTTCCTTGAGGAACAAACGAGATCAGGTTCCAAGGGTTCCGGCCGAGGTGGAACGAGAGTGTAAAACTTTAGTCGGCCAATAAAGCCGCGGCGCACGCTGCCGGATGGCTTGGCGCTACCAAGCCTTCACGGGCCGATTGGCGTGGCTTGCCTGCGGCACACCGCGATTGAGCGACATGTGGGAATGCACGCACAGCCACGTTTCGCCATTCCTGGCAAACACCATCGTGGCCCGGCCGGGGCGTGGAAACGGGCTGCCATCGGGATGATAGCCCGTGCTCGCCCATGGCGCGATCACAGTCGCCATCGTGCCATCGGCGGATGCCAGGATCGAGGTCTGATCGAGCACGAAATGAAAATCGGTCGTCTTGGGCCAGACGTTATTCCACTGTGTCGAGACCCACTGATCAAGACCAGGGATGACGTCGTTATGCGTGCCGAAGGCAAGCACGTCCGGATGGAAGAGCGGCCGCGCCGAAGCGTAATCGACCTCCCGGACATAACCGGCAAAACTCTCCAGCCAGTGGCGGAAGAACAGCACGATCTCCGTATTCGCGACCGGCAAGGGGCTCATCGCGACGCCCTGATCACCGCAGCGCCGACAGCACGACGAGGCCGAGGATCAGCGCCGTCAGCGAATATTTCAGCGTGTAGTAGACGTTGCGGTTCCATTCCTTGACCTTGCGGCTGGCGAGATGGATCTCGTAGAGCTTGCCGAACATCTTGTTGAGCACGCCGACATTCTCGCCGTCGACGTTCTGGGTCGCCGACGCCTTGACGATGTGCTGGCTGACCCAGCGGTTGATGGCGGTCATGAAGCCGAACTTCATCGGCCGCTCCACATCGCAGAACAGGATGATGCGGTTGACGTCGGTCGCATTCTCCGCGCTGTGGATGAAGGTCTCGTCGAACATGAAGGCTTCGCCGTCGCGCCAGACGCATTCGACACCGTCGACCAGGATGCGGCACTTGTTCGAGTTCGGCGTGACGAGGCCGAGGTGATAGCGCAGCGAGCCCGCGAACGGATCGCGATGGGCGCCGAGCTTGCCGCCCGGCGGCAGCATCGCAAACATCGCGCCGTGCACGCTCGGGATCGCGTTGAGCAGCTCCACCGTCTTCGGGCAGAGCGTGCGCGCCGACGGCAGGAAGTCGTCGTACCATTTTAGGTAAAACCGCTTCCAGCCGCTCTTGAAGAAAGAGTAGAAGCCCCAGTCGTTGTTATTGGCGGCCGCGCGAATAAAACCTTCGTCGAACAGGCGCACCGCCTCGTCGCGTATGATCTCCCAGTTCTCGCTCAGCAGCTTCAGCTCGGGAAACTGATCGACCGAGATCACCGGCTTGTTGGGCACGGCCGAGCCGACATACATCAACACGTTGTAGGGCGCGAGATAGGTCGAGTGATCGCCGAGCTGGCGCGCGAAGCGCAGCCGCTGCTTGCCGCGGAAGTGAACGTAAATCGTCGAGACCGCCAGCACATAAAGAACAACAAGTTGCGGCGCAAAAAGCTGTTTCAGCATATCCCCGTTCCCCAGTGACCCAGCCGGGGACGTCATCTATCCCCACCCGACCGGGGCGGCAAGATATTCACCGCTGGGTTGCACTCACACTGGCGCGAGCAGGAGCATGGAACCTGAACCGAGAGGCGGTCACGCCCGCGATAGCGCCTGGAGCCCTTTGAAGGTCAGGCGTTTGGGGTCGGTGACGCCGGCGAGATAGAGACGGCGGATGAAGGCGATGACGGCGTCGCGGTCGCAATCGGTCAGCGCGACGACGGCGTCGACCGCAATTCTCTGGGCTTCCATTGGGCTCACCTCGGCCTTGCGAGTAACCCCGGCCGAGACAGGCTAGGACTCAATCGGTTAAGCCGGCGTTAACCGTTCGTCTGGTGCGCCAGGCTCAACCCGGCGGCCGATCGCGCCACCGCACTCACCTCAAAGGCACACCCGCCGCAGCAGCGGCGGGGTCAGGAATATCGCATCACGCCGTCGTCGATCCGCCCGAAGCGCAGCGAGACGATGTCGAGTGCGTAGTTCTGATACAGCCGCCACGGCCGCTTCGAGCCTTGCTTCGGCATCCTGGCGATCGAGCGCTGCACATAACCCGAGCTGAAGTCGAGCGACGGCTGGGCGCTGATCGTGGCATCGTCATTGTGCGGCATGCACTGACGGAAATTGTGCCGGTCCATGTAGTTGATGAGCCGGCAGACATATTCGCAGGTGAGATCGCATTTCAGCGTCCAAGACGCGTTGGTGTAACCGAACGCCGAGGCCATGTTCGGCACGTCGGCATACATCATGCCCTTGTAAGTCAGCGTGTTGGCGAAATCGACGGCGTGGCCGTCGACGCTGATCTCGAGCCCGCCGACGACCTGGAGCACCAAGCCAGTCGCCGTCACGATGATGTCGGCGGCAAGTTCGCGGCCGTCCTTCAGGCGGATGCCATCGCGCGTGAAGGTATCGATCTCATTCGTGACGACGGAGGCGCGCTGCTCGCGGATCGCCTTGAACAAGTCGCCGTCCGGCACGAGGCACAGCCGCTGGTCCCAGGGATTGTAGCGCGGCGTGAAATGGGTCGCGACATCGTAGTCGGGCCCCAGCGCGTTTCTGACGCCCTTGAGGATGAGGTCCTTCACCTTCGCGGGCCGGCGCCGGCTGAGCTGGAAGAAGAACATCCCCCACATCACATTGCGCCAGCGGATCAGGTGATAAGCGAGCCGCGCCGGCAAATTGCGACGGAGCTTGTTGGCAAAGGGATCGTGCGCGGGACGCGACACCACATAGGTCGGCGAGCGCTGCAGCATGGTGACCTGCGCCGCTCTCTTGGCGAGCTCCGGCACCAGCGTCACCGCCGTCGCGCCCGAGCCTATCACGACGACGCGCTTGCCCGAATAGTCGATGTCCTCAGTCCATTTCTGCGGATGCACGATGCGGCCCTGGAAATCCGCCGTGCCATTGAACTCCGGGGTGTAGCCCGCCTCGTATTTGTAATAGCCCGAGCACATAAACAGGAAATTGCAGGTGAAGCGTACGAGCTCGGTTGCGCCCTCGCCTGTTGTGCGCTCGGCCTCGACGGTCCAGCGCGCCTCCTGCGTCGACCACGATGCGCGCTTGACGCGATGACGGAAGCGGATGTGCTTCTCGATGCCGTTCTCGGCGGCGGTCTCGCGCACATAGTTCAGGATCTGCGGCCCGTCGGCGATCGCGTTGGGATCGGTCCACGGCCTGAAGGAATAGCCGAGCGTGAACATGTCGCTGTCGGATCGGATGCCGGGATAGCGGAACAGGTCCCAGGTGCCGCCGATGCAGTCGCGTCCCTCCAGGATGACGTAGCTCTTGGTCGGGCACTTGGTCTGCAAATGATAGCCCGCGCCAATGCCGGACAGGCCGGCACCGACGATCAGCACGTCGAAATGTTCTTCTTCGGCCACCGCGGTTCTCCCCGCTCAGAGGATGGCAGCGCCACGGCAAATTGCAACCGTCAGGTCGCAGCAGCGGCCACGCAGGCGGTATCGAAGAACTCGTGGTACTCGACCGCCTTGCCATCCTTGAAGCGCCAGAAATCGACCTTGGGCGTCTGCGCGACCTTTCCGGTCTTCTTGTTCGTCCATGCGCATTCGCCGCGCGCGACGACGGCATCGCCCTGCGCAACGTATTCGTTCATCGTGTAGTACTCCATGCTCCAGTCAGCAAGCAGGCCGTCGAAATAGCCGCGCAGCTCGGTCCGGTCGTCATAACGCCTCGCGAAAGGGACCGGCTCGGCTCCCCGCGGAATCGAATCGAACTTGATCTGCGGGCCGATGACGTTGTCGAACCAATAGTCGACGCTTTGGCCCTTGCTGTCGTTCCACTGGCGATAGGCTTCCTTCAGCAGCTGAACGTTGGCTTCGCTGGACATCGCATTCCCTCCATATGCATTTTGACAATGAACATCGGAAAAGGCCGCCCGCTGCAAAAAGTGGCGGGCTTGTTGTGGCTCTACCTGCGAGCGTATCACAGGCGCGGCCAACAAAAAATAGGCCCCGGATCGCTCCGGGGCCCTGGTGTCGCAATCGCGGTCGGATCAGTACCGGTAGTGGTCCGACTTGTACGGGCCTTCCGGCTTCACGCCGATGTAGTCGGCCTGGTCCTTGCGCAGCTCGGTGAGCTTGACGCCGATCTTGGCGAGGTGCAGGCGCGCGACCTTCTCGTCGAGCGTCTTGGGCAGCACGTAGACCTTCTTCTCGTACTTGCCGTCCTTGTTGTTGGCGAACAGCTCGATCTGCGCCAGCGTCTGGTTGGTGAACGACGCCGACATCACGAAGGACGGATGGCCCATCGCGTTGCCGAGGTTCACGAGGCGGCCCTCCGACAGCAGGATGATGCGGTGCTTGTCGGGGAATTCGATCTCGTCGACCTGCGGCTTGATGTTGGTCCACTTCAGGTTACGCAGAGACGCGATCTGGATCTCGTTGTCGAAGTGGCCGATGTTGCAGACGATGGCGCGATCCTTCATCGCGCGCATATGCTCGATGGTGATGATGTCCTTGTTGCCGGTGGCGGTGACGAAGATGTCGGCGCGGGGCGCGGCGTCTTCCATGGTCACGACCTCGTAGCCTTCCATCGCGGCCTGCAGCGCGCAGATCGGATCGACTTCGGAAACCATCACGCGGCAGCCGGCCTGGCGGAGCGAAGCGGCCGAGCCCTTGCCGACGTCGCCGAAGCCCGCAACCATGGCGACCTTGCCCGACAGCATCACGTCGGTGCCGCGGCGGATGCCGTCGACCAGCGATTCACGGCAGCCATAGAGGTTGTCGAACTTCGACTTGGTGACGCTGTCGTTGACGTTGATCGCCGGGAACAGCAGCGTGCCCTTGTTGGCCATCTCGTAGAGGCGATGCACGCCCGTCGTCGTCTCTTCCGAGACGCCCTTGATGTTCTTGGCGATCTCGCCGAAGTAGTCCTTGGGCTTCTCCTTCAGCAGGCGCTTGACCAGCGCATAGAAGATCTCCTCTTCCTCGGAAGCAGGCTTGTCGAGGAAGGCGGTGTCGCCGTTCTCGGCGCGAACACCGGCATGCACCAGCATGGTGGCGTCGCCGCCGTCATCGAGGATCATGTTGGGCGTGCCGCCGCCATGCCAGTCGAACAGCTTTGCGGTGTAGTCCCAGTACTCGGTCAGCGTCTCGCCCTTGACGGCGAAGACGGGAATGCCGGCGGCCGCGATCGCGGCGGCGGCGTGGTCCTGGGTCGAATAGATGTTGCAGGAGACCCAGCGGATGTCGGCGCCGAGGGCGGCCAGCGTCTCGATCAGCACCGCGGTCTGGATCGTCATGTGCAAGGAACCTGCGATGCGCGCGCCTTTGAGCGGCTGCTTCGGGCCGTACTCCTCGCGGGTGGCCATCAGGCCGGGCATCTCGGTCTCGGCGAGCGAGATTTCCTTGCGGCCGAAATCGGCCAGCGAAATGTCCTTGACGATGTAATCGGTGAAGCCGGGCTTCGCGTTCATTGCGAGTGTCCTGTTTGCTGAACTCGTCATTCCGGGTCGCCCAAAGAGGCGGACCCGGAATCTCGATGTGATGGATAAGGATCCCGGGTTCGCTCGCGCTGCGGGCGCGCCCAGGATGACGCGTAAAACTAGAGCGCGCGCTTGAGCGGCTCGACGAGGTCGGTCTTCTCCCAGGAGAAGCCGCCCTCGTTGTCCGGGGTGCGGCCGAAATGGCCGTAGGCCGAGGTGCGCGCGTAGATCGGGCGGTTAAGGTCGAGATGGCTGCGGATGCCGCGCGGCGTGAGATCCATCGCCTTGGCGACCGCCTTCTCGAGCTGATCCTCCGACACCTTACCGGTGCCGTGGGTGTCGATGTAGATCGACAGCGGGCGTGCCACGCCGATGGCATAGGCGAGCTGGAGCGTGCAGCGGTCGGCGAGACCGGCGGCAACCACGTTCTTGGCGACATAGCGCGCGGCATAGGCCGCGGAGCGGTCGACCTTGGTCGGATCTTTGCCGGAGAACGCGCCGCCGCCATGCGGGGCCGCGCCGCCATAGGTGTCGACGATGATCTTGCGGCCGGTCAGGCCGGAGTCGCCGTCGGGGCCGCCGATGTAGAACTTGCCGGTCGGATTGATGTGCCAGATCGTTTTCGGCGTGATCCAGTCCTTCGGCAGCGCCTCGCGCACATAGGGCTCGACGATGTCGCGCACCTGCTTGGAGGTGAGGTCCTCGACCAGATGCTGGTGCGACACCACGATCTCGCGCACGCCGACCGGCTTGCCGTTCTCGTATTGCACGGTGACCTGGCTCTTGGAATCCGGGCCCAGCACCTTCTCGCGGCCGGAGTGGCGCGCTTCGGAGATGAGGCGGAGGATCTTGTGGGCGTAGAAGATCGGCGCCGGCATCAGGTCGGGCGTCTCGTTGGTGGCGTAGCCGAACATGATGCCCTGGTCGCCGGCGCCTTCTTCCTTGACCTCGCCCGGCTGGAGCGCGTCGACGCCCTGCGCGATGTCGGCCGATTGCGGATGCAAGAGGATCTCGATGTCGCAGGTCTTCCAATGGAAGCCGTCCTGCTCGTAGCCGATGTCCTTGATCGCGCCGCGGACGACGCTCTCGATCTGCTCGTTGCTCACCGACTTCGGACCGCGGGTCTCGCCGGCGATCACCACCTTGTTGGTGGTGGCCAGCGTCTCGCAGGCGGCGCGAATCTGCCAGGGATCGATGCCCGCCTTCGGCCCTTCACGATAGAACAGGTCGACAATCTCATCGGAGATCCGGTCGCAGACCTTGTCCGGATGACCCTCGGACACGGACTCACTGGTGAAGAGATAGGACGCGCGCATCAGTAACCCCTTGTTCCGCCACTAGCCGGCGGGCGTTTGCGATGTTTACTTTTGATGATGTCAATCACGCCGACGCGAGATGACGTAGGATTCGTCGAGAAACCAGAGCCCATTGTACTTCCGCAGCACGTCCCTGGCGGCATCCAGAGTGCGGCCGTTTTGAGTCATTTCCGTCAACCGGTCGTCCTCAATCTGAGCGACATACACCGCCGCATTCCACGCTGCAAAGGCCGTCGAGGTGCCGATGGTGCCGGTGACCTCGTTGGGCAGCGCCTCCATATCATACCTGAAGATCGAACGGTTATCCGCGTAGGCATTAAAATTTAAGTCGCGGCCCACCGACCCAAGTTCATACTTAACTGCACGCAGTAGCTCATGACGGCTGACTGAGAAAGGATTTTCTCCAGGCCAGATCGCCTGGATCATTTCCATGCCCGGATCCTGGCCGTGGGAGTGAATTCCGATCAGCCGGCCGCCAGGCCGGAGCGCCCGCGCCAGCGGTGCAATGATCCGCTTGGCCCGGAAATTGACCGAGGACAGGGCCCGGTAAGGCTGAGATGCGATAACGAGGTCGAAATTGGCCTCGGCCTGTCCCGGCCGCGGAATGGTCGAATCCAGCAGGAACCTATGGTCCTCGCGATAGAGCACGAGGACGACGGGTCGCTCATAGAGCGGCATGGCCGTGCGCGGGCTAATCGCAGCGCGCCAATTCTGCTCCAGAAACGGCCTCAGCTCCGCGATCTGCTGCTCGAACTCGCCCGATGAGGCGCCGCGGAGCGGCACTTCATGCCAGACGGTGGCCGCCGCCGCCGCAGGCGATGCCGGCGTGAGCCAGGGCGCCTCGGCGTAGAACATGTTGGTGAAGACGAACACCGACGCCGGATGCTCGAAAATGCGGTCCGGGACCTTCTCCAGAGTCAGGCGCAGGTCCTCGAGGCTGAGCTCCTTGCCCGCGACATAGAACGGCATGTGCGGAAAGCGCTGGTGCGTTGCGCGCAGCACCCGCGCCAGCACCGTGCCGTCGCCGACGCCGGCGTCGAACAGGCGCAGCGCCGGCGGGCGCGGGTGGATGGAGCTTAGCTCCAGGGCAACCCTGTCTGCGATCACCCGCTTCTCGCTGCAGGTGTGGACGAACAGCAGGTATTTCTGGCGGTTCTCGAAGAAACGGAAATTGCCGCGCGGGTCGCGTTTTTCCGGCGGCACCTGAAGTCCCCGCGGCGGCGGCACGCCGCCGGCCATCGATGCGGCCATATAGGCCTGGATCCGCTCCAGCGTGTCGATGGTGATGCGCTTGCCCTCGCGCAGGCGGTGCACCAGCTTCCCATCGTTCACCGCGCGGCGGCCGAAGGTCGATTCCGCCATGTCCGCCTTGCGGCAGAACTCGGTGATTTGGCTCAGGATTTCGTCGTTTTTCATCAGTGGGAAGCGTTGGGCAGACGGGATGGGTCACACGTCCTAGCAAATTCTGCCCACTCATGGAATAGTAGATCGAGCCCGCCTCGGTTTGCCATGCGCCGCCTGCTCGTCGCGCTCCGCCTGCTCACACTTGCGCCGTGGTCCGTGCCCGCCTTGGGGCAAGCGCGCAATCAGCGCCGTCCACTCTGCACGAGCGAGACGACGCCGGCAGACCAGATGGTCGACGCCCGCACCAGGATCATCGCGCTGAAAGTGTTCAGGGGCGAGACTTCTGGCTTGCGGCCGCGTGAACAAGAAGGGCGACTACGCCAAGTTCGTCGCGACGCCGCGGAAGCGATCGCCTCCAGCCGGCCAGGCGGTCTACAGCTTGCGGATGGGCCTATTACGGCAAAGGCGAGTACGAGATCGCGATCGCGGATTTCGGCGACGCGCTGAAGCTCGGCGCGCCCAGCGGCATCATCTTCCACAATCGCGACAGGCAATGCCTGGCGCGGCAAGCGTGACTATGCCAAGGCCATTGCCGATTATGACAGGTCAATCAGGGCCGACCCGAAGTCGGCGTTCTCGGCCGACGTGGTCTCGATCACGAAGAACAAGCAGGTGCGGTGGTCGAATTCCTCGTTTGCTGGGCGAGGTCGACCTGGCGGCGAAGTGACGACGCGCTATCGCCCAACTCAGCTGTCATCGCCCGGCCTTGACCGGGCGATCCAGTATTGCAGAGACAGCGAGAGATCCGGAGAGGCCGCGGCGTACTGGATTTCCCGCCTTCGCGGGGAATGACAGCGGAGGGGGCCTTACTGGCCCCACACTTCCTTGGCGATCTCGACCGCAAGGCTGAGCTTGGCCCATTGCTCTTCCTCGGAGAGGATGTTGCCCTCCTCGGTCGAGGCGAAGCCGCATTGCGGCGACAGCGCGAGCTGCTCCAGCGGGGCGAACTTGGCGGCTTCTTCCAGGCGCCGCTTGATGTCGTCCTTCTTTTCGAGCTCGCCGAACTTCGAGGTGATCACGCCGACCACGACGACCTTGTTGCCCTTGGGCAGGAAGCGCAGCGGCTCGAAGCCGCCGGCGCGGTCACTGTCGTATTCGAGGAAATAGCCGTCGTAATTGGTACCGGCCAGCATGGTCTCGGCAACCGGCTCGTAGCCGCCCGAGGAGATCCAGGTCGAGCGGAAATTGCCGCGGCAGACATGCGTCGTCACCACCATGTCGGCGGGCTTCTCGGCCAGCGCGTAGTTGATGATACGGGCATAGATCTGCTGGAGGCCGTCCGGATTGTCGCCGCGCTCGCGTGCCTTCTGCAACTCGTCCTGCGAGCAGAGATAGGCCCAGACGGTGTCGTCGAACTGGAGATAGCGGCAGCCGGCGTCGTAGAACGCCTTCACCGCCTTGCGGTAGGTCTTGCCGAGGTCCTCGTAGAAGGCGTCGAGATCGGGATAGACCTCCTTGGAGATCGACTTGCGGCCGCCGCGGAAATGCAGCACCGCAGGCGACGGGATCGTCATCTTGGCGGTCACGTGGGCCTGGTCGGCATACTTCTTCAGGAAGCGGAAATGGTCCAACATCGGGTGGTTGTCGGGGAAGTCGAGCTTGCCGACCACACGAACCGCATCATGGCGCGTCTCCACGCCCGCAAACTGGATGCCGGTGTCGGGGTGGAACAACTCGCAGCCGGTGAGCTTGGCCAGGAAGTCGAAATGCCACCAGGAGCGGCGGAATTCGCCGTCGGTCGCGAGCTTGAGCCCGATCGAGGCCTGTTTGTGCACGACCTTCTCGATCTCCATGTCCTCGATCTTGCGCAGATCGTCGGCCGAGATCTCGCCCTTCTCGAGACGGCTGCGCGCTTCCTTGATCTTGGCCGGACGCAGAAGGCTGCCGACCTCGTCGGCGCGGAAGGGGGCTTTGGTTCGCTGCATTTGTTACTCCCGGGATATTTTCTATGGCGTTTTCAAACGAAGTGGCTACCGGTTCGCGTTAAGAAAACGCGTCGGACAAGTTAGTGGGTCGCCGCCCCGGCGACGCCGAGGTGACGCTCCAGGACCGAGGGGTCGGCCGTCAGCGCGGCGCTCGGGGCGTCGTGGACGATCGTTCCGCGCTCCAATATCACAACGCGGTCGGCCAGCCCCAGAATCTTTTGGGCATTCTGCTCGACGATGATCGAGCAGATGCCGCCCGCCCTGGTGATGGTGCCGATCGCTTTGAGCAGCTCCTCGACGATGATGGGGGCGAGGCCCTCGGTCGGTTCGTCCAGCAGCAGAACCTTCGGATTGAGGGTCAGCGCGCGGCCGATCGCCAGCATCTGCTGCTCGCCGCCGGAGAGCTGGTTGCCAAAATTGCTCCGCCGCTCCTTCAGCCGCGGGAACATCTCGTAGACCTTCTCGACCGTCCACGGGCCGGGCTGGGCTACCGCGGTCATGTTCTCCTCGACCGTGAGCGAGCGGAAGATGTTGCGCTCCTGCGGCACCCAGCCAATGCCGGCGCGCGCGCGCTGGTCCGGCCGCATGGCCGTGACGTCGAACCCGGCGAGCGCGATAGAGCCGGAGAAGCGGCGGGTGACGCCGACGATGGAATTGATCAGCGTGGTCTTGCCGGTGCCGTTGCGGCCGAGCAGCGCCAGCACCTGCCCCTCGGCGAGGCGCAAGGACATGCTGGGCAGCACCACGGCTTCGCCATAGCCGGCGCGAAGCGCGTCGATCGCGAGCAGGTCAGACATTGACCGCCTCCTCGCCGAGATAGACTGCCTTGACCTGCGGATCGCGCGCGACCTGGTCGGGCGGCCCTTCCGTGAGCAGCGCGCCCGAGACCAGCACCGAGATACGGTCGGCAAAGGAGAACACGAGGTCCATGTCGTGCTCGATCAAGAGTACCGTGACGTCGCGCGGAAGCGCGCCGACGACCGCCAGAATGTCGTGGCGCTCGCTCTCGGGCACGCCGGCGGCAGGCTCGTCCAGCAGCAGCACGCGCGGCCTGGCCGCGATTGCGACTGCAATCTCGAGCAGGCGCTGCTTGCCGTAAGGCAGCGTCACGGTCTGCTCGTTCATGACGTCGAGCAGATGGAAGCGCGTGAGCAGATCGGCTATCTCGCCATTGACGTCACTGCGAGTGCCCATCCGCCGCCACCAGTCGCCGCCATGGCCAAGGCACTCGGAGACGGCAAGGCCGATGGTTTCGAGCGGGGTCAGGTCGGGATAGAGCTGATTGATCTGGAAGGTGCGCGACAGGCCGCGCAGCACGCGCTTGTGCACGGGCAGATCCGTGATGTCCTGGCCTTCGAGCAGGATGCGACCTGAGTTCGGCTTGAGCACGCCGGTGAGCTGGTTGATGACGGTGGTCTTGCCCGCGCCATTGGGGCCGATCAGCGCGTGACGGGCGCCCTGCTCGACCTTGAGCGACAGGTCGCGGGTGACCCGCAGACCGCCGAACTGCTTTTCGAGATTCTTCGTTTCGAGCGCGATGGTCATGCGTCGCTCTCCGGCACAGCGACAACGGCCTTGCGCCCGGCCACCTGCTTGATGATCAGGTTCGGCACATAGAGCGCCCAGCGGTGCAGGCGCTGGCGGCCAATCAGCACGATCACGACCAGCACCAGGCCGATCCAGAACTGCCAATATTGCGGGGTGATGGTCGAGAACAGTTCCTGGAGCATGCGGAACACGACCGCGCCGATCAGCCCGCCATAGAGATAGCCGGTGCCGCCGATCACGAGCACCAGCATCAGATCGGCGGAGCGCTCGAACGCGAACACGTCGAGCGAGGCGATCGCGGTGGTCTGGGTGAACAGTGCGCCTGCGATGCCGGCATAGAACGCCGCCAACGTGTAGATCGCGATCAGGCGGCGGTTGACCGGAATGCCGATCGCGGCGGCCCGCAGCGGATTGTTCTTGATCGCACGTAGCGACAGGCCGAACGGCGAATGCACGACGCGGCGCGCGAACAGGAACAGGAGGAACAGCACAGCCAGTGTGTAGAAGAAGCCGGCTTTGCCGAACATGTCGAACGGGATCTCGCCGAAGATCGGCTGCATCTCGATGCCTTGCAGGCCGTCGGTGCCACCCGTGATATTGGAGAAGCGCTCGGCCAGCGCTTCCAGCAGCAGGGCGATGCCGAGCGTCACCATCAGTCGGGTCAGGTCGACGCCGCGGATCACCAGGAAGCTGGTGGCAAAGCCGAGCACCATCGCGGCAAGGCCGGAGGCGACGAGCGCCAGCACGGGCTCTTTGATGATGCCGTGCAGCGCGAGGAGTCCCGCCGCATAGGCCCCGACGCCGAAGAACGCGGCATGGCCGAGCGAGACGATGCCGGCATAGCCGAGGATGAGATCGAGCGACATCGTGAACAGCGCCAGCCGCAGGATGTCTGTCATGATCAGATAGCGCGTGGGAAAGGCGAAGCCGCAGGCCAGCACGATGAGCCAGAAGGCGATTTCGCCAAAGTGCCAGCGCGCCTGGCGCTGAGCGTGATAGCCGACGTCGGAGGAGGCGCTCATCGGCAAACTCAGCGCGCGGCCGTGCGGCCGAACAAGCCGTTCGGGCGCCAGATCAGGATCACGATCATCATGGTGTAGATCACGAAGGGGCCCATCTTCGGCACGTAATATTTGCCGGCGACGTCGCCGATGCCGAGCAGGAGCGAGGCCAAGAACGGCCCTGTGATCGAGGACGAGCCGCCGACGGTGACCACGATCAGGAAGTAGATCATGAACTTCAGCGGAAAGTACGGATCGAGGCCGAGGATCTCGGCGCTCAGCGCGCCGCCGAGGCCGGCGAGCCCGCAACCAAAGGCAAAGGTGAACGCGAACACTTGCGGTACGTTGATGCCGAGACCGCTGGCGGCGCGCGGATCGTCAACGGCGGCGCGCAGACGGCTGCCGAAGCGGGTCTTGGCCAGCACCATCTGCAAAGCGATGGTGAGCAAGCCGCAGATCACAATGATCATCAGCCGGTAGCGGCCGATGCCGACGCCGAACACGTCGAACTGGCCCTGGAGCGCGGCCGGCAAATTGATGAAGACGCGCGAGGATCCCTGGATGTAGTCGACGGCCGCGACCGACATGAAGGTCAGGCCGATGGTGAACAGAACCTGGTCGAGATGGCTGCGCGCATAGAGGTGGCGGTAGAGCGTGCGTTCGAGCGCAATGCCGATCGCGGCCGCGGAGATGAAGGCGAGCGGCAGGGCGGCGAAGAACGGCCAGCCCATTCGGTTGACCAGCACCATGCAGATATAGCCCCCGGCCATCGCGAAGGCGCCATGGGCAAGATTGACGAAATTCATCAGGCCGAGCGTGACTGCAAGCCCGCAAGCGAGCACGAACAGCAGCATGCCGTAGGCAACGCCATCGAACAGGTTGGTGAGGATTGCGGTCATCGGGAGCAGATCGTTGTCGAGAAAGTATCAGGTCTAGCGGAGTAGGCTGCTCTGCTCCCTCTCCCGCTTGCGGGAGAGGGCTGGGGAGAGGGTGTCTCGGCAACGGGAGAATCCCGACTTGAAAGAGCCCTCACCCGGCGCTTCGCGATAGCCGAGGCTTCGCCTCGGCGTCTCTTATAGGACGGCCACCAAAGGTGGCCGACGCTCTCCCGCAAGCGGGAGAGGTTTAGAAGAGCGCTCACTTCTTGGTCTTGCCGAGATCCTTGACGGCCTCGAAGGTCGCGAACTCGACATTGTAGAGCTCGCCCTCGACCTTCTCGACCTTGCGGATGTAGATGTTCTGCACGATGTCGCGGGTCTCGGGATCGATCGAGATCGGGCCGCGCGGGCTTTCCCACTTCTGGCCCTTCATGGCCTCGATCAGCTTGTCGCCGTTGGTGTCGCCGCCCGTCTTCTTCAGCGCTTCGTAGATCAGGTGGATGCCGTCATAGCCGCTCACCGCCATGAAGCCCGGGCGGTTGCCGAAGGCTTTCTTGTAAGCGGCAACGAAATCCTTGTTCATCTGCGAGGGATGCGCCGCGGAGTAGAGATGCGCGGTGACCGTGCCGAGCACGGCGTCGCCCATGTTGTTGAGCAGGTCGTCGTCAGTGACATCGCCGGGTCCGATCACTTTGATGCCGGCCTTGTCGAGACCGCGCTCGGCATACTGCTTCATGAAGTTGCCGCCCTGGCCGGCAGGCACGAACACGAAGATCGCGTCAGGCTTGGCGTCTTTCATGCGCTGGAGGAACGGCGCGAAATCTGGGTTTTGCAGCGGCACCTTGACCTCTTCGACCACCTCGCCGCCCCCGGCGGTGAAATTCTGCTTGAAGAAGTTCAGCGCGTCATTGCCGGGCGCGTAGTCCGAGGTCAGCGTTGCCACCTTCTTGATGCCGTTCTTGACCGCCCAATCGCCGATGATGGTCGAGGACTGCGCAAGCGTAAAGCTGGTGCGCACGATGTAGGGCGAACGCTCGGTGATGATGGAGGTGCCGGCCGCCATGACGACTTCCGGAATCTTGGCCTGCGTTGCGAGCGGCGCCGCCGCGAGCGCGGCCGGCGTCACGCCGAAGCCGGCGATGAAATTGACCTTGTCGTTGACGATCAGCTCCTGCGCGGCGGTCTTCGTCTTGTCGGGAATCGCGGCGTCATCCTTGACGATGATCTCGACCTTCTTGCCGGCGACGGTGTCGCCCTTCTGCTGCATGTAGAGCTTGATCGCGTTCTCGATCTGCTTGCCGGTCGAGGCCTGGCCGCCGGTCATCGGCAGAATCAGACCGATCTTCACGGCGTCCTGCGCCTTCGCAGGCGCGATGGCGGCGAGGCCCGCGATGGCGGCCGCTGCTGCCGTCCGTGAAAACGTTTTGCGTTCGAACATCAGATGTCCCTCCCCTTCATTCCTGACCTCTTGTGCATCGAACCGAGTGCCCGGTCCTTGCCTTTACCTTGGCGCGCACGCGCTATATCGCCGCGCCACATGGCGTCTTTCGCGCCCTTATTGTCAATCGGACGTTTGGCGACCATTCGGCGCAAGCCGCGCGCTCCGATTGCCGACGGCGGCAAGCGGCATCGGGATTACGCCGGCGACCCGAGCGTCTAGATTGAGGCCGCCGCCATTTGTACGATTGTACAAATAAAATGGACCTGTCAACGAAAACCCGTTGCCGTGGTCACGCTACTTTGTCGCGAGCCTCGGCCGGCAGTCTAGAAGCGCGACGGGCTGCGTGGATGGAGCATTTCGTCTTTCTTTTGCAGAATGTGTACCTCAGCGAGCCTTGATCGACACGCCTCGGTAATAAAATACCCACCTCGAATAAGTCTATTTTACCGTGTTGAAGGCTATTCTCTTCGCGCCGGCCCGGTCCGGCATCCAACGACCGAACTCGCGCGCACCGATACAATGCCCAAGATTCTTCGTTCCATCCTCGTCCTCGCTGCCCTCGCAGCGGGGCTAGCCGGCTGCGGCACCGTCAACGAAAGACTCTCTGCCGGCATGGGCGACTACGTCCCGCAATGGGCCGGCGGCCTGCCGGCGGATGCCCCGCCCCGGCCGGGCACCCCGCAATACGACGCCTACATGAAGGAGCGCGAACGCAAGCGGCTGATGCCCGCGGCCGATCGCGAAAAGGAAGAGCAGAAGGGCGCGACGGGATCTTCGTCAGGCAGCGCAGTACGTTAAGGGGGCGAATGGGGGCGAATGGCGAATAGGGAGTGGCGAATGTCGCGCCCTCTTCTATTCGCTACTCACCATTCACCATTCGCTAATCCACGAACACCACGGTCTTGCGGCCATTGAGGATGACCCGGTCGTCGAGATGGTAGCGGATCGCGCGGGCCAGCACACGGCGCTCGATGTCGCGGCCCTTGCGGACCAGGTTTTCGGGCGTATCGCGATGGCTGATGCCCTCGACGTCCTGGTCGATGATCGGACCCTCGTCGAGATCACGCGTGACGTAATGCGCGGTCGCGCCGATCAGCTTGACGCCGCGCTCGTGGGCCCGGTGATAGGGCTTTGCGCCCTTGAAGCCCGGCAGGAACGAGTGGTGAATGTTGATACAGCGCCCCGACAGTTTTGCCGAGAGATCGTCCGACAGGATCTGCATGTAGCGGGCGAGCACGACGAGATCGGTGCCTGTGCTGGCGACGAGGTCGAGGATCTGCGCCTCCTGCTCGCTCTTGGTCTGCTTGGTCACCGGCAGATGGTGGAACGGAATGCCGCCGAAATCGAGCCCGGCATAGACCTCGCGCGGATGATTGGAGACGATCGCGGTGGGGATCATCGGCAATTCGCCGGTGCGCCAGCGATAGAGGATGTCGACCAGGCAGTGATCGGACTTCGACACCAGCAGCATGACCTTGCGGTGCGCGGCGCGGTCGCGCATCTGCCATTCCATGCTGAAACGTTCGGCGATTGCCGCAAAGCCGGTCTGGAGCGCCGACAACTCCACGGCGAGATCGGCCGCGGTGAAGACCACGCGCATGAAAAACTTTTTGGTCTCGACATCGTCGAACTGCTGGGCGTCGAGAATGTTCTGTCCATTGTGGGCGAGGAACGTCGACACAGCCGACACGATGCCCGGGCGATCCGGACAGGACAGGGTCAGGACATATTGATGATCGGGCATGTCTCTTGATGAAGGTTTGGGCAAAGGCCCGCGGAACTAGCTGCGATTTGCGGCCTCCTCTAGCACCGACGCCGCCCTTGCGCCAATCCCAAGCGCGGAGTCAGGATGAACGTACCATTGCGATTTGACTGACCGGAGCACGCCTATGGCCGATCGCTTGAACGGCACCCGCATTCTCATCCTGGAGACGCGCGAGGAGGCGCAGTTTTCCAAGCTTCTCGCCGAGCAAGGGGCCGAGGTCGTGCAGTGCCCGATGTTCACCATTCACGATGCGCCGGACCCCGCACCCGTTGAGGCCTGGGTCCGCCGCGCCATCGACAGGCCGTTCGACGACCTCGTGTTGATGACCGGCGAAGGCCTGCGCCGGATCATGAAGCTCGCCGTGGCTCGTGGGCTCGATCGGGCTCTCGTGGCAGCGCTTGCCAAATCGCGAAAATTCACCCGCGGACCAAAGCCCGGCAAGGCGCTGCGCGAGATCGGCCTCGAGGCGCAGCAGACCACGGAGAAGCCGACCACTGAGGGCGTGATCGAGATGCTGGGCAGGCTCGACTTGAAGGGCCGGCGGCTCGGCCTTCAGCTCTATCCGGACAAGGACCACAGCGCGCTGACCGGCGCGCTCGCCGCGCAAGGCGCCGAGGTCGATACCGTGCTGCCGTATGTTTACGATTCCAAGGCGGCGGATGCCAACATCGTCACGGCCATCGACGACATGGCCGAGGGGCGGATCGATTCCATCGCGCTGACCAATCTCGGCCAGGTCCGCCGCCTGATTGAGGCCGCGAAAGCGCATGGCATCGAGGCGAAGTTGCGCGCAGGCCTTCAACGGACGCTGATCGCCTCGGTAGGTCCGGCGGTCTCCGGCGAACTCGCCGCGCACGGCCTGCGTACAGACATCTCACCGCCAGAGGACGCCTTTTTCATGCGTCCGCTGATCTCGGCGATGGCCGCGGCGCTGGCAGAACGGAAGCCAGTGGCGACGCGTTGATCCGCGGGGCCGGGTCTCCGCAATCCGGTCACGCGGTTGCGGTGGGCCGGCGCGCTGAAACGGCGGCGCATGGCGGCATGCGGCAGCTTCGATTGACAGCGGCGTCGCCGACGCTACCTTCTCGCGCAGAAGAAGAAACAAAGTAAAGGAATCGCCGTGACACGCGTCATCGCGTCGTGAGCGCAGCCGCGCGACGATCGGCGCTCGCGCCATTCCGCATCCGCAATTATCGCTTCCAGTGGCCGTCCGACCTGCTTACCTCCTGGGCATTCGAGGTCGAGACGCTGGTGCTCGGCTGGTACATCCTGGTCGAGACCGGCTCGGTGCTGCTGCTCACCGTGCTTGCATCGCTCCAGTTCGTCGGGACGCTGGTGGCGCCGGTATTCGGCATGATCGGCGACCGCATGGGTCATCGCGACCTGCTGGTCGCGATGCGCCTTGCCTACACGGTGCTCTCGTCGACCATCATGGCTCTGGCGTTGACCGGTCATTTGTCGCCGCTCAGTGTCATGGTCATTGTCGCGATCATGGGCCTGATTCGGCCCTCCGATCTCGGCGTCCGGGGCGCGCTGCTTGCCGAGATCATGCCGGCCGAGCAACTGGTCGGCGCCATCAGCGTTGCGCGCACCACCCAGGACAGCGCCCGCATCGCCGGAGCATTGACGGGCGCCGGATTGTTCGCCGTTCTTGGCATTGGCCTCGTCTATGTGGCGATCGCATGCCTCTATCTCGTGGCCGCGCTGCTCATGCTCTGCCTGACCCGGCCGAAAAGGACCGTCACCACGAGCGATCTCCCGGCGAACAGTCACGCGATGTCCCGATTATTTGCCGATCTCAAGGAGGGGATCGTCTACGCCTGGAATGGCCCGGGAATGCGCGCGGCGCTGTGTGTCGCCTTTCTGGCCAATCTCACCGCATTTCCTTTCACCGGCGGACTACTGCCCTACATCGCGCGGGAGATCTTTCAGACCGACCAGACCGGCCTCGGCTATCTCTCGGCGAGCTTCGCCGTCGGCTCGCTGATCGGCTCCATCACGCTGAGCTTGGTGAACGGAGTTCGCATTGCCCGGCTCCTGATCGGCGCGACGCTGGCCTGGTACGCCATGCTGCTGGTGTTCGTCGAGATCAGGACCCTGCCGGTGGCCATGGCCTGTCTCGTCCTCGCCGGTATTGCGCAGAGCATGTCGATGATCTCGGCAGCCGTGATCCTGATGCGGACGGCGAGCGCACATCTGCGCGGTCGCGTCATGGGCGTCCGCATGATGGTGATCTACGGCCTGCCGCTCGGACTACTCGCGGCCGGCAGTCTGATCGACATCATCGGCTATTCGGCCACGGGTTCGCTCTATGCCGCCTCAGGGATCATCGCGATGCTGGCGATCGCGATCCGCTGGCGCGCCGACCTCTGGCCGGTGCACGCCCCCGCAAATGCGCGTTAGTCCCCGTACCCGCGCAGCCGCTCGATATCGAGGATAGTGACCCCGCCATATTCGAGCCGGAGCAGCCCCTCTCTCTCCAGCCGGTTCAACGCGCGGTTGGCGTTCTGGCGGGACATGCCCGAGAGCGCGCCGATCTCCTCCTGGGTGATCTGCAGATGCGCAGTCGATTCGGGATAGAGGATCGGGTTGAACAGCGAGGCAATGCTGCGCGCGAGGCGCGCGGTGGCGTCAAGCGTGCGGTTGACCTCGAGCATGCCGATGAACTGGCCGAGCCGCTCGTTGAGCTGGCGGACCAGGAAGCGGTTGAAGCCGACACTGTTCTCAAACAGCCACATGAAGGCGCTGCGCTCCATCAGGGCGACCCGGCTGTCGCGCAGCGCGACCACGTCGTAGCGTCGCGGCTCGTTCTTGAGCACGCTGCCTTCGCCGAACCAGGCCCCTGCCGTCAGCCCGGCAAGACTCGTCTCCTTGCCGTCGGGCGACACCCCGCCCATCCGGGCAAGGCCAAAGACCATGCCGGCCCAGTAGCCAAAGGTGTCGCCCCGCATGAACACGGTCTCGCCGGTGCCGTAGGACCGCTCGGTGATTCCGGCGCGCGCGACCTCGATCTCGGCCTCCGTGAGCTCGCGCGACCAGGCGGCGATGCGCTTCAGTTGATCCTCTGAAATCATGATCTCGAAGCCAGCCGCACCGTTTCGTCACTCCGCCCTTCTGCTGCACTGCAACATGATCACCTCGGCGGCCATCCGACGAAAGATGGACGCCGCGCCCGCCCGAAAAACTTTGTCACCGAATTGTCAGGCCGAAGACATTTCAAAATAGCGCTTTCCCGTATTGAGAGCCACCTTGGGCGATGCGGTCTTTGAGCCCTGATGGGAACGAATGTAGCGCGGCTCCGGTCGAGACCAATGGCTGCATGGCCTCACCAGGACGACCGTACTAGGATCGCCCGAAAACAATGGATGAAGAGCGCCACTGAAGGCGCCGTCACCGGGAGGGATTTGTTGGTGGGTACTAGTCTAGAAGTGCGCGGCGTGTCCTTGCGATTCGGTGGCGTCCGTGCGCTGACCGATGTGGGCTTCGCCATCAGGCAAGGCGAGCTGTTCTCGATCATCGGGCCCAACGGCGCCGGCAAGACCTCGATCGTGAACTGTATTTCCGGTCGCTACAGGCCGACCGAAGGCCAGCTCCTCTACCAGGGCCGCGACATCACCGGTTTGACGCCGAACGCCCGCGCCTCGCTCGGCATCGGCCGCACTTTCCAGAATCTCGCGCTGTTCCACCACATGAGCGTGCTCGACAACATCATGGTCGGGCGCCATCACCTCCTGAAGAACAATTTCCTCACGGGCTCGCTGTACTGGCTCACCGGCGCGCGCAAAGAAGAGCTCGAGCACCGCCGCAAGGTCGAGGAGATCATCGACTTCCTCGATCTCCAATCGGTGCGAAAAGCCACCGCCGGCACCCTCTCCTACGGCTTGCGCAAGCGCGTCGAACTCGCCCGCGCCATGGCGCTGGAGCCGCGGCTCATTCTCCTCGACGAGCCGATGGCCGGCATGAACTTCGAGGAGAAGGAGGACATGGCGCGCTACATCGTCGATCTCAACGAGGAGTTCGGGATGACGGTGGTGATGATCGAGCACGACATGGGCGTGGTGATGGACATCTCGCATCGTGTCATGGTGCTGGACTTCGGCAAGAAGATCGCCGAGGGCGATCCCGCGGCGGTTCTTGCCGACCCTCACGTCAAGCGTGCCTATCTTGGTGAGGAAGACGAGGTGCTGGTCGATCCGGACGACGCCCCGCCGGCGCAGGAGAGCGCGGCATGATGGATTACGCAGGACGCGTTGCGCAGGCCGACACCTATCCCAAGATGCTTCGGCTCAATGCGAGGGAGCATGGCAACGAGATCGCGCTGCGCGAGAAGAATCTCGGGCTCTGGCGCATCTTCACCTGGAACGACTACCAGACGCGGGTGCGCGACTTCGCGCTCGGGTTCCTCGAGCTCGGCCTCGGCCGCGGCGACGTCATCGGCATCATCGGCGACAACCGGCCGGACTGGGTCGCGGCGGAAGTCGCGACCCATGCCGTTGGCGGGTTGAGCCTCGGGCTCTATAGCGACGTGCTGGACGAGGAAGCCGCCTATCTCCTGACCTATGGCGAAGCGCAGCTCGTATTCGCGGAGGACGAGGAGCAGGTCGACAAGCTGCTCACCCTCGCCGAGCGCGTGCCGAAGCTGAAGCACATCATCTATTCCGATCCCCGCGGCATGCGGAAATATGACGATCCCAAGCTGATGTCGGCCGAGAAATTCGCCGAGCTCGGCCGCGCGCGGGCCGTTCGGGATCCGAAGCTTTACGACCGGCTCGTGGACGCGACCAAGGGTGAGGACGTCGCGATCCTCTGCACGACGTCTGGTACCACCTCGCATCCAAAATTGGCGATGCTCGCGGCCGGCCGCGTGCTCGGCCATTGCGCGACTTATCTCGCCTTCGATCCGAAGGGACCTGATGACGAATACGTCTCGGTGCTGCCGCTGCCCTGGATCATGGAGCAGGTCTACGTGCTCGGCAAAGGCCTCTTGTGCCGGATGAAGATCAACTTCGTCGAAGAGCCCGATACGATGATGAACGATCTGCGCGAGATCGCGCCGACCTTCGTATTGTTCGCGCCGCGCGTCTGGGAATCGATCGCAGCCGATGTCCGCGCCAAGGTGATGGACGCCACGCCGTTGAAGCAGCGCCTGTTCGATGTCGGCATGAAATCGGGTCTGGCCGCACTCGCGCAGCGTAAGCGCTCGGGTTTTGCCGACGCGATCTTATTCCGCGCACTGCGCGACCGGCTCGGTTTCACTCGTCTGCGCTCGGCCGCGACCGGCGGCGCGGCGCTCGGTCCTGAAACGTTCAAGTTCTTCCAGGCGATGGGTGTGCCGCTGCGCACGCTCTATGGCCAGACCGAGCTGTTGGGCGCCTACACGTTGCATCCCGAGGGCAAGGTCGATCCCGACACGACAGGCGTGCCAATGGCCGACAATGTCGAGATCCGGATCGACAACGCCGACGTCCACGGCGTCGGCGAGATCGTGGTGCGGCATCCCAACATGTTCCTCGGCTATTACAAGAACCCGGAGGCGAGCGTCGCTGACCTCAAGGACGGGTGGCTCTGCTCGGGCGACGCCGGCTATTTCAACGCTCAGGGGCAATTGGTCGTCATCGACCGTATCAAGGATCTCGCCGAGACATCGCGCGGCGAGCGCTTCTCGCCGCAATTCATCGAGAACAAGCTGAAGTTTTCGCCCTATATCGCCGAGGCCGTGGTGCTGGGCGCCGGCCGCGACACGCTCGCTGCCATGATCTGCATCCGCTACTCCATCATCTCGAAATGGGCGGAGAAGAACCGGCTCTCGTTCACGACTTACAGCGACCTCGCCTCGCGGGCCGAGGTCTATACGTTGCTGCGCAAGGAGGTGGAGACCGTCAACGCGACGCTGCCGCCGGCCCAGCGCATCTCGCGCTTCCTGCTGCTCTACAAGGAGCTCGACGCCGACGACGGCGAACTCACCCGCACACGCAAAGTGCGCCGTAGCGTCATCAACGAGAAGTACGCAAGGATCATCGATGCGATCTACCGCGGCGATTCAGACATTCCCGTCGACACCGTGATCCGCTTCCAGGACGGCACCACGCAGCGCGTCCGCACGACCCTGCGCGTCGTGGATCTGGGTGGGCATCGGCACATGGCGGAGGCCGCGGAGTGACACGCATGATCGTCATGCGCAGGCTTGACCCCCGCATCCATCCTCTTCCGAGCAAACTTCCGTCCACATCGATGGATTGCCGGGTCGGGCCCGGCAATGACGAACTGGGTCGACCGACATGAACACCGCCTTCCTCTTTCAGCTCCTGGTCAACGGCCTCGTGGTCGGCACGCTCTATGGCGTGGTCGCGATGTCGTTCGTGCTGATCTACAAGGCGACGCAGGTCGTCAATTTCGCGCAAGGCGAGCTGCTGCTGGTCGGCGCCTGGGTGTGCTGGGCCCTGCTGGCGAAATACCAGGTGCCGTTCTGGATCGGCATGCCGATGACGCTGGTGTTCATGTTCGTTTTCGGCATCGCGGTCCAGGTCCTGATCCTGCGGCCGATGATCGGCGAGCCCATCATCTCGGTGATCATGGTGACGATCGGCCTCTCCACCGTGCTCCAGGCGACGCTGAAATGGATGTTCGGCGTCAATCCGCAGCCGTTCCCGCGCGTGTTCGAGAGCCAGTCGGTCAGTCTGTTCGGCCTTCAGATCCAGACCGTCTATGTCATGAGCCTCGTGGTGTCGGTGGCGATGATGATCAGCATGGCCTGGTTCTTCCGCGCTTCCAAATATGGTCTTGCGATGCGCGCCACCGCATTCAACCAGCAGGTTGCGCAGTCGCTCGGCATTTCCGTGAAAAGCGTGTTCGCGATGGCCTGGGCGATCTCCGCGACGGTGTCGGCCGTCGCCGGCGTCGTCGTTGCAGTCGTGAACGGTGTGTCCTCTGGCCTTGCGGCCTACGGCATCAAAGTGTTTCCGGCGGCGATCCTCGGCGGACTTGATTCGGTCGGCGGCGCCGTGCTCGGCGGCATCATCATTGGGCTACTGGAGAACGTCGCGCAATATGTTGACAGCGAATATCTGCACTGGGGCAATCTCTACGAGATCGCGCCCTTCTACGTCCTCATCATCGTGCTGATGATCAAGCCTTACGGCCTGTTCGGCACCCACGACATCGAGCGGATCTGACCCATGGCCGGCCCTGCCCTCATCCCCGCTGGTGATTTCCGCACCACTTATGCCGCGGACACCACGATCTTCCCGACCACGACCAGCCGCAATTTTGCGATCGCCGGCGTGCTGCTGCTGTGTCTCGCGCCACAATTCTTCAGCGGCTACTGGCTCAGCATCTTGATCCAGATTGGCATCTTCTCGATTGCGGCCCTGGGGCTGAATATTCTCGTCGGCTTCACCGGCCAGATCTCGATCGGCCACGCCGCGTTCTTCCTGCTCGGCGCCTTCACCTCGGCCTACATCTCCAACAACGCGCCGATCCCGGTGTTCTTCGCAATTCCGCTCGCCGGGATCGTCACTGCGCTGGTCGGGCTGATCTTCGGCATCCCGGCGGCGCGGCTGAAGGGCCTCTATCTCGTGATCGCGACGCTGGCCGCGCAATACATCCTGCTCGACTTCTTCTCCCGCGCCGAATGGTTCTCGGGCGGATCGGTGCCTGCGAGCGCCGAGCCGTTCTCGATTCTGGGCTACACGCTGCGCGGCGACAGGCAGTATTTCTACGTCGTGCTGGCCTATGTGCTGGCGAGCTACATCCTCGTCACCAATCTGATGCGCACGCGCGACGGTCGCGCGCTGGTGGCGATCCGCGACCATTATCTCTCAGCGGAGATCATGGGCATCAATCTCACCAAGTACCGCACGCTGTCGTTCGGCCTCGCCGCCTTCTTCGCCGGGATTGCCGGTGCGCTCTATGCGCATTACCAGCTCGTGGTCTCCCAGGAAGGTTTCGGCATAGAGCGCTCGATCCTGTTCCTGGCCATGATCATCATCGGCGGCACCGGCTCGATCATGGGCACGCTGATGGGCACCGCCTTTGTGGTGCTGCTGCCTGAATCGATGGAATTCCTCAGCCTGCACTTGAAGGGAGGCGCAATCGACAAGGCGCTCTCGCTCAACAACAACATCACCTTCCTGCGCGAGATCGCGATCGGGGTGATCATCATCGCGTTCCTGATGTTCGAGCCTGATGGCCTCGCGCATCGCTGGCGGCAGATCAAGGCTTACTGGAAACTTTACCCGTTCTCGCATTGAGCGCGGAAGCTTCACTTAAACAATAACAGGAGGAACCGACCCATGACGATGAAGTCCCTTTTGAGCACCGCATCGCTCGCGCTTGCGATCGCCGCATTCTCGGCAAGCGCGCAGGCACAGATCGCGATCGGACATCTCGCCGATTATTCCGGCGGCACCTCCGACGTGGGCACGCCCTATGGACAGGCCGTCGCCGACACCTTCGCCTGGGTCAACAAGAACGGCGGCGTCGGCGGCAAGCAGCTCAACGTCGACACCAACGATTATGGCTACCAGGTGCCGCGTGCGATCGCGCTCTACAAGAAGTGGTCGGCGCCGGACTCGAAGGTCGCTGCGATCATGGGCTGGGGCACCGCGGACACCGAGGCGCTGACCGGCTTCCTCGCACAGGACAAGATTCCGGACATGTCCGGCTCCTATGCCGCCGCGCTGACCGATCCCGAAGGCGTCAGCGGCAAGGCCAAGCCTGCTCCCTACAATTTCTTCTACGGCCCGAGCTATTCCGACGCGCTACGCGCGATGCTGATGTGGGCGGCCGAGGACTGGAAGGCCAAGGGAAAGTCCGGCAAGCCGAAATTCGTCCACATGGGCGCCAACCATCCCTATCCGAACGCGCCGAAGGCCGCCGGCGAAGCCATGGCACAGGAGCTCGGCTTCGAGGTGCTGCCGCCGCTCGTGTTCGCGCTCGCACCCGGTGACTACAGCGCGCAGTGCCTCAGCCTGAAATCTTCGGGTGCCAACTACGCCTATCTCGGCAACACCGCGGCCTCCAATATCTCGGTGATGAAGGCCTGCAAGACCGCGGGCGTCGAGATCCAGTTCCTCGGCAACGTCTGGGGCATGGACGAGAACGCCGCCAAGACTGCAGGCGATGCCGCCAACGGCGTGATCTTCCCCTTGCGCACCGCGGTGAGCTGGGGCGGCGATGCGCCCGGCATGAAGACCCTGATGGAGATCTCCAAGATGTCAGATCCCACCGGCAAGGTCTATCGCCCCGTACACTACGTCGCCGCCGTCTGCTCAGCGCTGTACATGAAGGAAGCGCTCGACTGGGCTGCCAAGAACGGCGGCGCCACGGGCGAGAACGTTGCCAAAGGCTTCTACCAGAAGAAGGACTGGGTTCCGGCCGGGATGGAAGGCGTCTGCAATCCCTCGACCTGGACCGACAAGGACCACCGCGGCACGTTGAAGGTCGATCTCTATCGCACCAAGGTCTCAGGTGCGACCGATGGCGACCTCAACGACCTCATGGCCAAGGGCACGATCAAGCTCGAGAAGGTCAAGACCGTCGAACTGCCGCGCAAGGCGGAATTGCTGGGGTGGTGAGCCCCCGCTTTCGCCCCCCACACAACTGTCATCCCCCGCGAAGGCGTGGGATCCAGTACGCCGCGACCTCTCGGGAACGTTGGGCGTCTCTGGAATACTGGATCACCCGCCTTCGCGGGTGACGACAGCGGAGAAGACTGTATGACCCAGACTGCCGAAGCAACGCGCCCCAACCCCAGCATCGTGCCTGCGTCCGCCCTCCTCAGCGTGCGCAACATCGAGGTCGTCTATGACGACGTCATCCTGGTGCTGCGCGGCCTCAGCCTCGATGTGCCCAAGGGCGCGATCGTGGCGCTGCTAGGGGCCAACGGCGCCGGCAAGTCGACGACGCTGAAGGCGATCTCGGGACTACTCAAGACCGAGGACGGCGAGGTCACGCGTGGCGAGATCCTGTTCGAGGGCGACCGCATTAACGGCATCGATCCCGACAAGATCGTGCGCCGCGGCATCTTCCAGGTGATGGAGGGCCGGCGCATCGTCGCCGACATGACCTCGCTAGAGAACCTCAGGCTCGGCGCCTTCACCCGCAGGGATCGCGAGGTCGATGCCGACCTCGACATGGTCTTCAACTACTTCCCGCGCCTGAAGGAACGCACCGGACTTGCCGGTTATCTCTCGGGCGGCGAGCAGCAGATGCTTGCGATCGGCCGCGCGCTGATGGCGCGCCCGAAAATGATCTTGATGGACGAGCCGTCCATGGGATTGTCGCCGCTGCTGGTGAAGGAGGTGTTCTCGATCATCCAGAAGATCAACCGCGACCTCGGCGTCACCATTCTGCTGGTGGAGCAGAACGCGCGCGCCGCACTCTCGGTGGCGAGCCACGGCTACATCATGGAGCAAGGCAAGGTCGTGCTCGACGGCACCGCGGACGAACTGCGCGACAACGAGGACGTCAAGGAATTCTACCTCGGCGGCGCCGGCGACCAGCGCAAGAGCTTCAAGAACCTCAAGAGCTTCAAGCGGCGCAAGCGTTGGCTCTAACCCAACACCTGCTCCGCTTCCGTGACGGCGCACAGAACATGATAGAACGACGACGCAGGAATGGTGTCGATCAGCGATTTGCCGTCGCGGTCGAACTGATCGTACCAGCCGCCCTTCACAGGATGGCTGAGATAATGCCGTTCGAGCCGCAACAGCGCTGCGCGCGCTTCGTCCGCCGCGCCGGCCTCGCCGGACTCGGCCTGCGCGATCCACGCCTTCGCGATCTCGGTCTGGGGCCACAGCCGACGCGTGCTGCGGCGGATGTTGCCGGCGTCGTCGCCCTCGTCGATCAGGCAGCCCGTGGCCTCGTCGCGGTAGCGCAGCGAGGTCGCCAACAGTTCGGCGCGCCGCTGCCCGGTCGGGCATCCCGTGATGCGTTCGAAACCCTTCAGGAGCCAGACCCATTCCGCCTGGTGACCCGGCTCGACGCTGATCGGCTCGATCTTCGACCAGTCCTCCTCGAAATACTCGCCGAGCACGCACTTCCGCTTGTCATAGAGGTTGGCGAGGAACAGCGCAAAGAACTCACCGGCGCGGTTCTGGAACGACAGATCGTGGGTCGCCTCGAAGCAGGCGATCATCGCCTCGAACAGATGCATGTGCGGGTTCTGCCGGCGCGGCAGCGAGACCGGAAGGCCTTCGTGGACGCCACCATGCGGCGAGCGCAGATGGCCGTCGAGGAAGCCGAGCAGCGCATCCATCTCGGCGCGCACCTGTGCATCCCGGTCGAAGGCGTAGACCGTCGCGAGCGCAAACAGGATGAAGGCGTGGTCATAGGCATCGCGGCGGGCATCCAGCACCGCCCCTTCCGGCGTCAGCCGGTGCACATAGCCGGGCCGGCCGTCTGGCGCCTTCGCTCTGTCCAACAGATGCTCCAGCCCCTTCAGCGCGATCGCTCGCCCCTCGGGATACCAGCCCATCTGCGCGGCCTTGGCGTAGCAATAGATCTGGCGCGCCTGCACGAACACGCGGCGCGGCGCGGCCGCGTCCGCCGTACCGTTCGGGTGCAGCCGGTCGATGAAACCGCCCGTGGCGTGATCCCAGCCCACGGTCGACCACAGCGGCAGCGCCTCGTCGATCATGCGGCACTTCAGGCGCGCGACGACGCCCACCGCCTCGTCCGCCGCAATACTTCCTTCGTCCGCCATCGGGTCGTCTTCAAGCCTCGCCAATGGCGGTCTGATACCGATGCCGGCGGCGGCGTGCAACGGACCATGCCAACCCGGAAAGATCAGCCATGACCGCTCATTACGACGCCCTCGAAACGCGCGACCAGGGCGCGCGCGAGGCCGAGCTGTTTTCGCGGCTCCCGGAGGTCCTGCGCGGCGCGATGGCCGCTCCAGCCTATGCCGAGCGGCTGAGGGGCCTCGACCCCGCCTCGGTGAGGTCTAGAGAGGCGCTGGCGGGCCTGCCGGTGCTGCGCAAGTCGGAACTACCGGCCCTGCACAAGGCTTCTAGGCCGTTCGGCGGCCTTGTGGCGGCCGCGCCAGGGTCGTTCGCCCGCCTTTTTACCTCCCCTGGGCCTATTTTCGAGCCGGAGGGGCGCCAAGCCGACCCCTGGCGCGGCGCACGGGCGCTGTTCGCAGCCGGGTTCCGCCCGAACGACATCGTGCTCAACACCTTCAGCTACCATCTCACACCGGGCGGCTTCATCTTCGACGCATCGGCACGCGCGCTTGGTTGCGCGGTGATTCCGGCAGGTCCCGGCAATGCCGAACAGCAATTCGAGCTGATCGAGGCTTACCGGCCGGTCGGCTACAGCGGCACGCCGGATTTCCTGAAGATCCTGCTCGACGCCGCAGCAAGCGGCGGCCGCGACGTCTCCTCGATCAAGCGCGCTATGGTCTCGGGCGCGGCGTTTCCGCCCTCGCTCCAGGCAGAGATCAAGGCGCGCGGCATCGACGCCTATCAGGCCTTCGGCACCGCCGATCTCGGCCTCATTGCGTTCGAGACCGAAGCTCGCGAAGGCATGGTCGTGAACGAGGACTTGATCCTGGAGATCGTCAAGCCCGGCACGGGGGATCCGGTTGCGCCGGGCGACGTCGGCGAGATCGTCGTCACCTCGCTCGACCCGCACCATCCCTGGATCCGCCTCGCACTCGGCGACCTCACCGCGACTCTGGCGGGCGTCAGTCCGTGCGGGCGCACCAACATGCGCATCAAGGGATGGATGGGCCGCGCCGACCAGACTACAAAGGTGAAGGGCATGTTCGTCCGCCCCGAGCAGATCGCCGAAATCGGCAAGCGCCATTCCGCACTCGGACGACTACGCCTCGTCGTCTCGCGCCAGGGCGAGACCGACGCAATGACGCTGAAAGCGGAAACGACAGCCGTGAGCGACGCGTTGCGCGAGCAGATCGCCAGCACCTTGCGTGCCGTGACGAAGCTCGGCGGCAACGTCGAGCTGGTCAGCCCCGGCGTGCTGCCGAATGACGGCAAGGTGATCGCGGACGAACGCTGACGCCGCTAATCACGCGATCGGGCATTAACAGGCCAAACTCAATAAACTTCGGCCGGCAGCCGACCCAAGCCCGTGACAAAAATAGTGAATTCAACCATTTAGCGGCCGAACTCCCGCAACACCGATAGAACCGACATGAACCGGATGCGCGCCAGTGGCGCCTCGGTGTGCGGCGTCTTTGCGTGGCTTCTGCTGCAGAAGATGGTCTCACTCCTGGGGCGTTACGCCAAACGAGGAGTTGAGACGATGCAATCTGACGATGACGACAGTCCCGAACACGAGCCAGCTCGCGCTGGAGCGAAGTCGCGTTCCTATGAAATAGGGTACGGCAAGCCGCCAAAGCACACGCAGTTCGGGACGCGGCGACAGCCAAATCGACATAAAGAGGTAGACGCAGGCCGCTCATCGAAGAGGCCGGATGTCGCGTCCCTGCTAGATCGTCAAGCTCGGCGGCCGGCCAACGAAACTGCATCCGCATGAGGCTATGCTTCATAGCCAGTTCGCCAAAGCGGCTAGCGGACAGCTGCAAGCCATCAAGCAGCTCTTGCGGGAATTTGATCGGGCTGGGCTGCTTGAACCAGAGGCCCTGCGGCAGTCATCAGTCTTCCATGTTCCCAAGGACGTGCCGATTGATCTCGCAGGATACGTGTTCCTAAGGGAGGGACCGCCGCCCTGGGACGAAGAGACGCTGCATCCGTATCTTGTTGAATATGAGCGCGACGTCGGGCGCCTCAGGGCGTTGGAGGAGGCACTCGCCATTGCCCGCGCAGGGGGCGAGAATGTCTACTAGCAAGACGCGGCAAGGCATCTCCGCTTCGGGGCGAAAGACCTATGGCGGATCGGAGCGCACCGTCTGATTTGCGGCGATTCGACTGAAGCTCTGCTCGTTCGTCTACGCAAGACTCTTCTCAAAGAAGGCCGTCTGACACCGACCATTATCAATCGAACTCCGGGCCTTCCCTGCTCTGCGACCTGTCGAACCCACTTTGGCAATTTTCGGAATCTCTATCGATTGCTCGGCTACACACCGAAGCCGAATTGCGAATTTCTCGATGGGCGTCCTGTCTGGTCAGAGCTGAGGGCACGGCTTGTCGAACACGCCGCCGCCGCGATTAAAGCGGCAGGAGGACGCATCAGTTCGGGCGGCTGGAGCGATTGCCTGCGTGTGAACGGGACGGCCTGCCTTTCCGTAAGAGCTGCTCGTTGGATATCCGCGGGCGGCGCTGATACCGAGACCAATATCCGCTCACCCCCATGGCGGCGGAATTGCGGTTATGAGCCCAGTGTCACAGAAGGGCTCAAAGCCAATATCGGATTTGCTACGCCCGCCGTGACGAGTCGATGGCCATGGTAGTCTGCCGACGTGGACGCGCGCCGCCCTACAGCAGAGGTGCTGACTCATCAGAAGCACTGATCACCGCAAGGACTCCATCGACGAACGCTTGGCACTCCGCGTGAGTTTTGAAACTGCCTCTGTACTTCCCCAACAGGAATACGGTTCGGCCATGGCCCTTCCCAAACAGGTATTGGCCTACGTGGCTCCCGGTTTCGTCCTGGAGCGCAATGCTTTCGATACGCTGTGCTGCTTTGAGATCGGTCACTGGAAGCTTAATCTGCACGATGGTCCCTCGGGGGATCGTCAACCGAAGATTGGAATGCTTCCGAGTAATATCACGCTTGCCGAAGTTTTCCTGCCGTGACTCTGAGCAGACCAAAAAGTCGGCCAAAGTAGCAGAGGCTGCCAATCGGCCGGCCCATCACAACTGGAGGCTACTGAGGAGAAAGGATAGCCGCAAAGCTAAACGCCACCACGCAGGCGGCGGCTAAAGACCAAAGCGTTATGGTAATCTCCCTTGGCATGGCGATACAACACCGTTGCAAAATCCGGGCTCCCGGCCGCAGCGGCGAAGCCGGCCTTGCTACTTCTGGACTTCGAGGTCGCGGATCATTCGCCGCAGGTTCTGTCCTGAAGGGCTGGCAAGCTCCCGGCAACGCCTCAAGCGAGCTGCGAGTTCTTGGGCCTGGCCGCTTTGCATCGCCTCGCCGTGCCACCCTACGACGCGATTGAGAAGGTAGCAAAACCAAATTGTCCGGAGGATCAATATGACGGACTGAGGACGCCTTACTCTCCGGCCCGATTTCCCGAATCGTAGAACGTTGCAGTCCGACCCATTGCGCGGCTCACGGTGGCGATCTTAGCTTGGCTTTAAGACCTTTGCAGCGGCATCACCGCGGCTAGAAGGAGGACCGCGCTAGCGTCAGTTGCGTTCAAGCGTTTTGACTACGACACGCAGTACCACATCCAGCGTTTTGAGCGCGGGCATAGGCGCTGGGTTGCCCGCATCACCCGGGCCGACGGCCAGAACATCCGCACCATCCTGCCGGCTTCCGAGCATCCTTACCTTGATACGAAGCCCACCACTTCCGCCGAGGAAGCCGAGGAGCTTGCCAAGGAAGGCATCGATTTTGGCGGCGTGGTTTAGCCGCTTCGCCGAGAGCTACGTGGCTGCACCTTGCGCCGGAGCTCGTGCAAGAACGCATGGGGAAGATCGCTCGCCTGGTCGTAGGTTGCGCCGCCCCTTTCCGCGATTTTTCCGGAGCAGCGAGAGCGCGACAGGAATTACTCACTTCAATCCGGCAATCGCCTCGTTCAAGCTATTACCCGGCAGCTTATAACAACGCACCCCGCCTGCCGAGCCATGCCAGTGCCGCGGAGCAAGCGGCCGAAAGCAACGCGGTCCAAAGCCAGGAGCGTCCACGGGCGGCATTGATGGAGCGCAGGTATAGAGCGCCGAGAAGCTTGCCGTAATTCCTTCGGAACCATTGAGCCTAGCGAGCGCGGGCAAATCAGATAACGCTTTGAAGTCATCAGTCATGGCTGGTTCGTCGTTTCTGAGTGGGACCAGCACCCTATAAACCACTGTTTTGCCCGACGATGCAAGTCTCATTTCGGTTTTTTCGATGTGATCTCGAAGGAACTTAATACGGAATTGCTGACCGACTCGCTACGGCGTCTTATCAGAGGATCGAATTGGGCCAATGAGGAACCTCAAGGGCGGGCTGGGTCGACGTAAGTTCTGCCGCACCATCAAGTAGAACAGTGAACTCCCGCTTCGATGGTCGGCACGGCTCCTTGTGGACGACCTTATCCACTTTTCCGCTTCACGCGTTTGAGCCCTCTCCGCTGCCGCGACAGGGCGGCCTTCTCATATCGTTCCAAACTCGACAGATCTCTCATTTGGCTTTGGTTCAGCGCACTCGATCACGGCGGCGATCAGACGGAGCCTAAGAGTTCGGAGGCGATCCTGTCGGCTCCTGGCTTGAGCCAGATGTTGAAGTGCGACTTCCAAGCCCGTGTCGTCAAGCTCCTCTGCAAGGGCTGCATCGAACCCGGCGGGCCCAGAACCAGCGGCTTCGTCCCACCGCGATAAGCCATGCCTATAAGCGTTGCGGCTCGAGGTTGCTTTCCCGGCGCTCGTTTGCGGGCCTGTACTCTTTGCTGCGTTCGCCCGATTGGCTTCGATTTGTCGCTTTGACGCCAACTTACCTCCTTAATTCGGCTAACGAGTGAACGATCGCAAGCGTGAATCTCCCTTTCCCGCGGCGGTTATGCGACCGTGTTCGATGCGGGGTGATCGGAACCCCGTTCATTCAACAGCGGGGCGATGAACGCATGGAGGTTTGACCCATCGAACAAATGGGCTGCGATGCCGGCCGCTTGCGCTGCAGCAAGATCGCTCTGCTTGTCGCCGATCATGAAGCTGGCACCGACATCTACCGGATACCGTTCAAGCAGAGCTTTGATCATCCCCGGTTGCGGCTTGCGGCAGTTGCAGAGGATACGATACCGCGCAATCAGACCATCAGGGTGATGCGGGCAAACTTCAAACGCATCAATATGCGCACCAACGACAGCAAGCTCACGCAACATCCATTCGTGCAAATTGCGAACATGCTGCTCCTCGTAAATCCCCCTGGCAATTCCTGATTGGTTCGTCACGACGAACGCGAAATAACCAGCATCATTGACTGCCTTGACGGCCTGCTGGGCCCCTTTCACCCACCGGATTTTGTTCGGGTCAAAAGCATAGCCGTCGTCCTCATTGAGGACGCCATCACGATCAAAAAAAACTGCCGGACGCATCAATTCTTACGGGCCCACGTTTCATGGAGAACAGCTGATCTTCCGACAATCCCTGCTTCTTTTCAACATGTCGCAGGATTAGGCAGGATCGTGCTCTGCCAGCGCATCTCGCGTCTTTCTCTTTGCTGTTCATCCGTCGATTGGCTTCGTTTTGTCGCTTTGATACCGGTCAGACTCCTCCCGTCCTTGCCCTAAGCGGGTGAGAATAAGAGCCATTGCTGCGGCTAAAGCGAGCAACAATGTTGCTGCAGAAAGGACTGGCATTCGTGCGATTGGAGCGTTACTGATTCCACCGGGCGCGTAGCGCGACTATAGCGCCGGTACCCTGGACGGCACCGTCGAGCAAACCGACGCAGTGTTTGAGGCGAAGTTCATGCTGCCGTGGGCCTTCACCGAGGAAGCGGCAGCCGAAAAACACATGGCGCAGCTACAGCATAACATGTGGGTCACGGCCGCGCGAAGCTCGGTGCTCTCAATCATCACCGGCGGCGGAAAATAGGTAGAAATCAGAGTCCACGCCGATCCGCTCTACCAGCACCTATTGCTCACGGCCGAAAAGAAGTTCTGGCGCTGCGTCCAAAGCGGTGAGCCTCCAGCACTCTTCAATATCGAGACGCCGCGCCCACGCCTGGAAGCCGTCAGAGTCGTCGACATGTCGACGTCCAATCACTGGGCTGAACTGGCAGCGACTTACCTTCGAACCCGGGAGGCCCATGGCGAGCATGAGACCGCCAAGGCTGATCTGAAGAAGCTCATGCCGGAGGATGCCAAGGAGGCGACCGGCCACGGCATCAAAGCCAAGCGCTCCAAGTCCGGCGCGGTGAGTTTCGAGGCCCACGGCGCGACGGAGGGCTCCGATGCACCAGTCCAGTGAGCGGATCGGGACCATCGCGGCCGCGCTTGCCCGCGCCCGGGCTGAACTCATGAACCCCGAGAAGACCCTCACCGCCGTGATCCGGTCGCCCTTCCCGCGGGAAGACGACCGGACCTTCCGTTACGCTTCGCTAGCCTCTGGCCTTGACATCGTCCGCAAGACGCTAAGCCAGCAGGAGATCGCCACCATCCAGACCACCCGGATCGAGCAGGGCACGGGCCAGATCCATCTCACGACCCTGCTGGCCCACGCCTCCGGCGAATGGATCTCCTCGGACCTTCCGGTGTGCGCCGCCAAGGAGGTTGAAGCGCCGCATCGGATGGGAACAGCGCTGACCTACGCTCGCCGATATGCTCTCTTTGCCCTGGTCGGGATCGCCGGGGAGGATGATTTGGACGCCCCTGACATCGTTCCAGCGCCTCCAGCTGCCAAGCGACCACAGAGTGCGCTAGGACCGAAGGGGAAGGCCCCTAAAAGCGGCCTGAACCGCCCTCCTCTCTTAGCCCTGAACGCTCCGCCGAGCTCCTGGACCGGCTCTTGGGCGAGCTTGCGCAGCGGGAGGGCAGCGAAGAGCTGCTTGCCTGGGCCAAGATCGGCCTCCCGCTCAAGAACACCCTTCTGGAGGCGGACGCCCGCGTACTCGAGGCCGCCTACCAGAAAACATTTGAGGAAGCCGCCCTTCCCGACGCCTATTTAGCAGACCAGCAGCCTGTGTCCTCAGTGGACCGAGTTCCCGCCGATGGAGGCCCAACGGCGGCGCCCAGCAAAGTTCATGCAGCTGCTCCTACTCCCGAAGAGCAAGTCGGCCTCGCCTTCCCGAAAGAGCCGCCCCGACGACGCAGCAAGGATCACCTCGCGTTCATCCGCAGCCAGGGTTGCCTGGTCTGCCAGAAGACCTCCGCTGATGCGCATCATCTGAAGTTTGCTCAGCCAAGAACATTAGGGCGCAAGGTGAGCGACGAGTTCACGGTGCCGCTCTGCCGATCGCACCATCAATCGCTCCACCGCCACGGCAACGAGCGAGCTTGGTGGGCGAACCTGCAGATTGCTCCGTTATCAATCGCCAAGGATCTTTGGGATGCGAGCCCCGTTCATCTGACGGATGGAGCGAGCCACTCTGCACCTAGCCAAACTCCACTCTTGCACGTGCAACGGCAATGAATACTGCAATCGATCGTCCTCACCCGCTAACGCTGGCTGTGTTGCCCCCTCACCTCGAAGCGCTTTGTCCTCCACCACAGCTCCTGGCTGGAGAGAACATCGATCACTATCACGCGCTTCAGGCTGCAATCTTTCGCGACATCAATCCGCGGTCCGCTATCGAATGGCTCCTCACCATCGACATTGCCGAACTCTCCTGGGAGATGCAGCGCTACCGGGTTCTGCGACACAGGCTCCTTGGCGCGTACCGGCAGAAGGCTGTCGAGATGACGCTTCGGCGCGTGGACGTCGCGGGCATGCCTCCCGACTTACAGGACGCCGCCGAAATCTACACGATTAGGAACGCGCTGGATTGGCAGCTCGACCGGTCTGCCGCGGTTGAAATCGAAACCCGGCTCCGCTCCTACGGCTTCGATCAGCACGCCCTGAACATGGAAGTCTACATCCAGGCACGCGAAATTCTGTCCCTGTTTGAAGCGCTCCTGAACGGAACGCAGCTTCGGCGGCTCCTGCTAATAAGAGAATTGATAAATTTTCGCCGATCGGGCCAAGCAAACTCCAATCGCGCCACATCAAACTGCACGATAGCACGAAGATCCGAAGATCAGGACTGACCTCACGTATGGACTTATAAACTGCAGAAGCACCATCAGAGCCCTCCCTCGTAAATCAAAACACGCCAAGTCTCAACGCCTCGATGGCTGTGCACCTGGCCGACAGGGGTGGGCTCAGCGACAAATGGGCTCGAGGGGCATTAAGCGGCCTACCTTTTGCGCAGAATTTCCCAACTCATGTTTCTCGGTTCAGACCAGATGGAAGCCAATTGGAAGCTGGGCTGCGACCATGGTGAGCATAAGCGCGAGGATCAGGAGCGGATACCTGTCGCAGCGGAAATCGCAAAGATCTGCTCCAGCAGGATTGGCTGCCGGGCGGGAACAGCCACAACTTGGCCGCTGTTTCTAATCCCTGGCAGAACTCCCGCCGTCAACAGTGACGGCCGACGCGGGATTTTCGGCATGGACATCGGCTGCTCCGAGGCCGAGGCATTCTGGACCGCGTTCTTGCGCAAGGTTCCCCGCCCTAGGGCCCTAATGGGCGTCGAAGACCACCAGCGTGACGCCTCGCAGGTCAAGGCTGTCGCCAAGCTCAACGGCATCCAGCAGAGCTGCCGCGCCAACAAGGACCTGGCGCATGCCGGCAAGAGCGGCAGGCGCGTCGTCTCAGCCATCGCTACCGGTTGCCGACCAGCTCCGTCCCAAACTGCCCCAAGCTCGCTCACTTTCATTATTGAAGCTATGCTTGCCTAGCATGACTGTTCCGGCTCCGCACCCGCCAAGCTGCACTCGATCAACCCGATCGAGCGCCTTATCGGCCAGATCCAGCGGTGACCGAGGTCGTCGGCAGCTTCCCGACAAGGACCTCGTTCGCCTTGTCGGCACGATCCTGCTCAAACAAGACGAGAATGGGCTGTGCAGCGCGCCGCTATCCTACGCTAGAAACTACCGTCCCATTGAGCTATGATTTCCCGGGTGGCTTGCCCGTCGTGGCAAGCTGATGTCTTCCGCCAGCTACACCACTCCACGGGACACGATTGCCAAGTCAGACTCGTCTAATTTGTAACGAGAGCTCCGGCGATGCTCACCACGTGAAGTTCGCGCAACCCGAAGACCGGACATAGGCGACCAATTGCCGCTCGACCTTCGCTCCTAGATCAAGCTCTGACGACGAGAGACATGGTTGTTTAAATATGCAGATCTCGCGTGCTCGCATTAGTGTTTTCGGCGCGCCGGTTGCGCCGCCAAACCTTACGATTCAGCAAGGTCCTGTTCGGCTCGTCGTCGATCAAGGAGGCACCTGTCAGCGCAAACGGTCGGCGACGATCAATTCTATCATCGACCACCGATGGCGCTTTGATGCAATCTCATGAACGGTAAACGACGGGAAGCGACCGCCGCCATTCTTCTTGCTCAGGACGGGCGTCTTCTATTGCAGCAGCGTGACACTGTTCCTGGAATCCTACATCCGGGGAAAGTTGGATTGTTTGGAGGCCATCGCGAAGGCAACGAGTCTTTCCTGGAATGTATTGTAAGAGAGGTTTATGAGGAGATCGGCTGTCGTTTGCCGGCTTGCCGTTTTGAGCACTTGGCTACGCGAGCTGGAGACGATCCCGACGTGCCAGGGGGCGTCGTACATGGAGAGATCTTCGTAGCCCGCAATGTCCCCCTCGAACAGTTGATTGTCAGTGAAGGAACGCTACTTCTGATGCAGCCTGCATCGATTCCAAAAATCGCCCATAAGCTGGTCCCGTCCGCTCATGTTGCCCTCCAGTGCTTTGGATTTCGCCTTTAGTCCTGTGCGTTTAGCTGCAAACTGCCCTCGAGTTTGGCGTGGCGTTTGCCGCCTGAGTTCATTGCCGGTCGGAGATCGAGGCGCCAAGGTCCCACCGGATGAGTCCCGCATATTTGCGCTTGGCTGCTGCTCCAAAAGGCACAAACGAGCAAAATCATCGCGAGCAATTCGCCTTCGTGAGCAGGTCTCCGAATTAAACTGAACAGTATGATGCTCACCCGTGGGTGAGCGCACGGACAAGACGTAGGCAGCAGTGGATTGCCCGGCGCCGCTTCACCTTCCCCCTCCTACGTTTCATGATAGATGCCGGCCGCGGTCGGTGATGCCGTTCGTAATCTACAGTCCATACTCCTGCCGACTCGCAACTTCGGCCCGGTTTCTTTTGGTCCTGCTGGATGGTAACTTTAGCCTACGGCCAGGATCGTGCGCCATGTCCAGAGGGGGAATCCCTTAAAAGCGTTCGGCGAGTGCATCTAGCTCGTGTTCAGCTCCTGGCCTTCTACGCTTTTTGCATAAATGCACGCCACGAATGAATATTTTCCCCGGCACTGGCTTTCCAAGTTGCCTCGAGCCCTTGGGTTTTCTGAGGTTTTTGAAGATCATGATTTCGCCTTCTGCCAGACTTTGCGCCAGCACCTTTTCGACGTAGAGCGTGAAGAGCTCACCATTCACGGGGCGCGCCACCGAGCCAGGGCGCACCAATCCAATCGCGGCGCAGCGCAGCGATGAAGGTCATTGTCTTCAGGTGGCCGAAGGGCGCAGATGCTTCAAGATGCTGACTGCTCGGCCGCAGCCACGCATGTTTGGTTTTGGTCCAAGTCTTGTCAGTAGAGGCCAGTCGCGAAGCTTCAATCCGGCACTGATAGGCCTTCCAGCGTATCCGTACGGGGCGATGTCTGGCAAATTTTGCTCAGCCGGCCGAACGGCGCTCAACCGTTCGGGACGGAAAAATGTTCACATTGCACGGACGCCCGTCCTGATCCCGCTCGCCGCCTGTCCCTTCGTTGACTCACGCAACGCAAGGTGAATGGCCTCGGGCAGCTCCGCTTGCGCAGCCACTCGGCATTCATGCCGGACAAAACCGCTTGTTGTGGCGGGCCAGTTTTGTGGGGCGAAACGGCACGGGTCTGCCGCCTCAGAATTTTTCCACTGCGAAAGAGTTGTGGATGCGCGGAGACTGATTACCCAGTGGCCTGAGCATTTATGCACGGTCGAGCCGATCGTCCGGGATGATCGGAGGCAACGCGTAAGCAACATGCCAAGTGGATTCCGGACAGCCTACCCCCTGACTCTGTCGCGACTCTTCGAACTACACAGCAACCTAAAGGGCTGCTTTCGATCAGCAGCTGCTCTACGGCGCTTCAAATTGCCGGAATGAAAGTGTTCCTTTCCTATGCGTGCCGAGCTGTTGAAAACAGTGCGCAGACGCAGCGCATTAGCGTGTTTCGGATCGCAATGTTAGGTCGATGCATAGCACGAGACGCCCTCTATCCGCCCCATTTTTGACGGTTCGGAAAGTTTAGGTCATGCGCTACCTGGCGCAAGTCCAGAAAGGGCTGACGCAACCACCGGAATGGCCGGTCTGGACGCTGGCAAGTTTTATCGAGATCGGTTATCAGCGCGGGCAGGTTGCATCTAACTAGGTTTTCATCGGTCCGCGGATGACGCGTCTTTCGCATCTCACCTTGCGCAATTTCCTGATCGCGTTCCACGACCTGCTGGCGACCACGGCGGCGCTTTTTGCTGCCTTCTATCTGCGATTCGAGGGCGGCGACGACTTCTTCGCGCGCCTGCCGCTCCTGTTCCAGATCCTACCCTACTTCCTCGGCTTGGCCGTGGTCGTGTTCTTCCTCTTCAACCTGACCACGACGAAATGGCGCTTCATCTCGCTGCCGGACGCGCTGAACATCATTCGCGCGGCGACCGTGCTGACCGTTGCCCTGCTCGTGCTCGACTACATCTTCGTCGCCCCCAACGTTCGCGGCGCCTTCTTCCTCGGCAAGGTGACGATCGTCCTCTACTGGTTCCTGGAGATTTCCTTTCTGAGCGCGCTGCGCATGACTTATCGCTATTTCCGCTATACGCGGGTGCGCCGTCATGCGAAGACCGATGATGCCGCGCCGACGCTGCTGATCGGCCGCGCCGCGGATGCGGAGGTGCTGTTGCGCGGCATCGAGAGCGGGGCGATCAAGCGCATCTGGCCGGTCGGCGTATTGTCGCCGTCGCTTGCGGATCGGGGCCAGTTCATCCGCAACCTGCCGGTGCTGGGCGGCATGGACGATTTCGAGGGCATCATCGCGGACTTCGCCAAGCGCGACAAGCCGATCGCCCGCATCGTGATGACGTCGTCGGCGTTTGAGCCGGAAGCCCATCCCGAATCGATCCTGATGCGGGCACGCAAGTTAGGCGTGATCGTGAGCCGCATGCCCTCGCTGGAGAGCGGCGAGGCGCCCCGGCTCACTGCGGTCGCAGTCGAGGACCTCTTGTTGCGGCCGAGCGAGAAGATCGACTATGTGCGCCTGGAAGCGCTGATCAGGGGCAAGGCGGTGATCGTCACCGGCGGCGGCGGCTCGATCGGCTCCGAGATCTGCGAGCGCGTGGTGACCTTCGGTGCTGCACGCGTGCTGATTCTGGAAAATTCCGAGCCGGCGCTCTACGCGGTCACGGAAGCGCTCGCCGGCGCGGCTGCCGTGATCGAGGGGCGGATCGCCGACATTCGCGACCGCGAGCGCATCATGCGCCTGATGGCCGAGTTCAAGCCGGACATGGTCTTCCATGCCGCGGCCCTCAAGCACGTGCCGATCCTCGAGCGCGACTGGAGCGAGGGCGTCAAAACCAACATCTTCGGCTCCATCAACGTGGCCGACGCAGCGCTCGCCGCCGGCGCGGAAGCCATGGTGATGATCTCGACCGACAAGGCGATCGAGCCGGTGTCGATGCTCGGGCTGACCAAGCGCTTTGCCGAGATGTACTGCCAGGCGCTCAACCGTGATCTTGCGGCAGCGAGCAGCGGTGCGAAGCCGCCGATGCGGCTGATCTCGGTCCGGTTCGGCAATGTGCTGGCCTCGAACGGCTCGGTGGTGCCGAAGTTCAAGGCCCAGATCGAGGCCGGCGGCCCTGTCACCGTCACCCATCCCGACATGATCCGCTATTTCATGACCATCCGTGAGGCTTGCGATCTCGTCATTACCGCGGCAACGCACGCGCTCGGGGCGCAGCACTCGGACGTCTCGGTCTACGTGCTCAACATGGGCCAGCCGGTGAAGATCGTCGATCTCGCCGAGCGCATGATCCGGCTTTCCGGGCTTCAGCCGGGCTACGACATCGAGATCGTGTTCACGGGCATGCGGCCGGGCGAGCGCCTGTACGAGATCCTGTTCGCTTCCGAGGAGCCGACCCACGAGATCGGCGTCCCCGGCATCATGGCCGCGCAGCCGAACGAGCCGCCGATGCAGACACTGCGCAAATGGATTGCGGCGCTTGAGCAGGCGATCGCGCGCGACGATCGCGCCACCATCAGGACCATCCTGAAGGATGCGGTTCCCGAATTCGGGTCGACCGCGGGCCTGACCATGCAGCCTCGAGGCAAGATCGTCGTCGCCTGGACCGCTCTGGTTGACGGATTGTTGCGCAACGCTGATCCGGCGGGGCAATGATGAGCGAGACAAAGCCGGTCGTGCTGGTGACGGGG
>NZ_JADPKD010000015.1:0-56559 GCF_023073735.1 Bradyrhizobium sp. 160 | reverse complement strand
GCGAACGGCGACCCAGCTCGGGCGGCCACCCGGGCTGGGCCATTCCTCACGGAACGGCTCAACATAACCGATCAGGCTAATACAAGGGTGGGCAAAGCGGAGCGTGCCCACCAATCACAGTCATGAGACGAAGGTGGGCACGGCGCTGCGCGCCTTTGCCCACCCTACGGTACCGCAGTTTGTCGCGAGCTCCTCGCAATGGCGAGCCTTACGGCTCCCCTGGCTTGAACGGCTCCTCCTTACCAGGCGGCACCGTCTCCTCGGCCATTGCCAGCAGCATCGCGACCATCACGTAATTGCCGGCAACTGCAGTGAGATCGACAATCTGCTGGTCGTCGAACACCTTCTTCGCGCGCGCATAAGTCTCGTCGGTGACTTTCTTGGTGGTGGTGAGCTCGGTGAGGAAGTCGTAGACCACCGCCTCGTCATCGGCCATCTTCGACGGCCGCTTGTTGGCCTTCAGCTCCGCGATGATGTCGGCCGACAGCCCTGCCTTCGCCGCCAGCGGCGCGTGCGCGTACCATTCCACCTGCGAGCGCCATTGACGCCCGATGATCAGGATCGCGAACTCGTTGAGCTTGACCGGGACCGAGGTCTCCCAGCGCAGATAGTGGAACAGGTCGAACAGGCGCTGGCCGAGCACGGGGCTGCGGATCATCGGATTGTAGGGTCCGCCGATGCCGACGCTCGACACCTTCATGATCTGCTCGCCGAGCGGCTTCTGCCGAGCGTCGAGCTGATCCATGGTGAGCTGCGGAAACCGTGGCTCCTTGCTGATGGCGGAGCCGGCAAACATCGTGGCAGCGAACCAGCCGCTTGCTGCGGCAAGCGTGAGCGACGACAGCCAGAGCGGCGTTGCATTCATTTTCCATCCTCCCGGTTTTCTTTGGCGGGAGGATGCTAGTCGAGCGGCACCAGCGCGGTAGCGCTAGATCGCACCAATATCGGCAAGGCAGGCTTGCGTCAGCGTCATGCGGGCTTCGATGTGGCGTGGCTCGCGGCAGTCGATGTTGAGCGCGAACACCGTGTGCGCTTCGCCTTTCTCGGCCCAGCCCACCATCCAGCCGAGCGACGGCTCGCTGCGCTCAGCACCCAGCAGGCCGGACTTGGCGCGAATGACGCTTTCGCCGACCTTGGTCACCGGCAGGATGTCGCAGACGAGATCCTGGCTGCGCTTGCTGATCGGCAGCGCGCGCCGGCGCAGCCGGTCGACGAAGTCGATCTGCTCGACGGCATCGATGCGCAAGGCCCCGGTGAGCCAGAACTGGTCGATGCCGCCGCCGATGTCGCGGTTGCCGTAGTCGAACTCGTCAACATACTTTTGCATGCGCTGCTGGCCGATGCGGCGCGCGATCTCCTGATAGACCGGCACCGCACTGACTGCAATCGCAGTCCGCAGCGTGTGATCCTTGTTCCAGGCCTCGATCGGACGCTTCACGCCGTCCCAGGGAAACACGTCCTTGTCGGGGTCAGTGACCACACCGGTCTCGAGCGCAATCAACGAGTTTGGAATCTTGAAGGTCGAGGCCGGCAGCTTCCCCTCGCCCGAGCGCTCCTTGTCGCTGGCGACGATCAGATAGTCCTCGACCTTGTAGCCGACGAAGGTGCCCGATGTGCCGAAATCGGTGAAGCGTTTGGCCAAGCTGTCGCGGATTTCGTTGCGCGGCGGCGCGACGTGAGCGAGCGCGCGTGACGGCAGGGTGGCGGCTGCGGCAAGCAGACCGAGGGTGGAACGACGGGTCAGCAAGAGCGGTATCCAATGATGATGAGAGTGGTCGCGACAATGCCGCCGATATCTGGTGAAACGATGACAGGTTATTTCTTCAGCACGATGTTTTTTCGGAAGACCGCTCCACACTTTGCGCTAACGCGGTCCTCCGGGGACCGGATCATGCTCTACCGCCCCCGACCCGAAAGCCGCAGCACGAACACCAGCACTTCGGCGACGGCCTTGTAGAGGTCTGGAGGGATCTCCTCGCCGAGCTCGACCTTGGAGAGCGCGCCGGCCAAGACCTCGTTCTCCTCGATCGGAATGTCATGGGCCTTGGCGATCTCGACGATCTTTTCACCGATCGTGCCCTTGCCCTTGGCGACGACGACGGGGGCGTTGGTGCCCTTCTCGTAGTGCAGGGCAATCGCAAGCTTGGAGGCGTCGCTCATGTGGCCCGATCCAGGAAATGTCCGGCGCGGGCCGGCGCCGGTTGCGGCGGGGTGCCCTCGCGCACCACGATATCACCGGGCTTGAGCTCGGCTCTCGTCAGTGCCTGGTTGAGTTCACCGATGCCGGCGCGGAGCTGCTGCGCCGTCGCCGGCCGCTCCGCCCACATCCGCACAAAAGTCTTGTCGCCGCTCAGCGTGATCAGCGCATGCACGGGACCTGCCGGCTCGACATTAAGTGAGAAGCGCGCGCGCCAGGCACGCGTGACGGGATCGGCGGATTCGTTGCCGCCGTCGCGCGAGATCTCGAACTGCGCCATCGCGGTGCCCTGTTGGGTTGCGAAGGGAATTTCGAAACTCCATTGCGGCACGGCCGGGTCGATGCGGTGGGCGGAGGCATCGGCGCGATCGGGAAGCGAGGCGATCTGAAGCAATGTCTGCCGCGCGATCGCGGCATCGGTGTCGTCGAGCAGACGGTGCACGGTTGTAGCGAGCGGGGTATCGGGCGCGAGCGATGGCGAGGCGATGGATTGGGGCACCGGCAATGCGCCGCGGAACGGCGGTGGTGTGGTCGCATGGCTGGCCACCTCGAAGATGTGGCCGTCCGGTACGGCCTTGTTAGAGCCGGGCACGTTGCCGATGATCCGCGGCAGGTTCTGCGTCATCTCCTGCAAGAGGCTGGCGGCAAGGCCAGCCGTCAAGGTTTGCGGCATCGCCATTTGTGGCGCCTTGGCAGCCATGTCGGCGAGTACCGCGGCCGCGAGATTAGCGCTGCGTGGCTGTTGCGCCGGTTGGGCAATATCGGGGGCCGCTGACGACAATGCGGCCTGCGCGGCCTCACCTGCTGCCTGCGCCGGCGCGGCGTTGACCTGCGGTGTGCCTGTGTCGCTGGCGGGAATGGCGGCGCCTTGCGTCTGAGGCGCGGTGGTCCCGAGCGCGGCCAGCGTCTGGCGCAGCACGAGCAACGCCGCTTTCAAATCGGGCATTGCGCCGGACGCCGGCGTCCGGCCGGCGGCCAGCGAGGCTTCGAGGAAGAGGCCAGACTTGTGGAAGGCAGTCTCGATATCGCCGCCGTCGAGCCCGGCGTTGAGCGGCGTCTGCTGCGCCAGCACGTCCAGCACGGCCTGCTTCAGCCCGGCCGGCAAATCGCTGCCGACGACCGCGGCGAGATTGGCGAATAGCGGCGCTTGGCTGCCTTGCCTGGTCACGGCCTCGGCGGACGCCGCAGTGACGGCAATCTGCTCCGCTGGCGTCAGCGTATTGCGCGCAGCGCTCGTCGACGGCGCAAGCGGCGGGCTATCCATCAGCGAGGCCGCAGCCGGCGTCAGCGTAATCTGATCGGACGCCGCCCCGTCTGCCCCGCCCACGACGACGGCGAGCCGGATGGTGCCGTCGTTCTGCGACACCGCGAGCTGGAGATTCTGCCCCGGCGACAACGCCACTTCCGACATCACGTCCATCGAAAGGTTGGCGATTGCGATCCGCACGAGATTGTCGGCGAGCACGCTGACCACTTTGGCGTCGACAACGCTGCCGGCCTGAAGCACGAGATGGGGCGTCGCCGCGTCAGCCACAGGACTGGCGGCGCTGACCGGAACGATCGAGCTTATCGGCGTCGGCATCTCGGAGGGCCCAGGGAATGCTGGCGCCACCCTAAGGCCGCCGTCGTAAACCTCTCGTTAAGGACCTTCGGGTGCTTGCTGCTTTACCATCGCCAAGACCGTCACGGCGGCCTCGAAATCCCGCAGGCGCGTGGCGCGGCGAGCGGCCGCTTCCTCATCCACGCCCCATTGGTCGATGTTCCAGTCCTCATCGACATGGGCGGCGGCCCAGACCTGCCCAGCATCGCGCGCGCGATGGGCTAGGGCCAGCGCCAGCAGCGCCGAGCCGGTCAACATTGTCACCATATGGAGCGCCGCGACCGACCAGGCATCCCCCGGCAGCGCGGCGCGCGCGGCCCTGACCGCCTCGTCCGGCTGCTTCACATGCATGATGCCTTCGGACAGGATGAAATGCGCGCCCAGCGTCTCTGCGGCCCAAAACAGCACGGGGTCCCAATGCGCGGCCTCGCGGGCAACCAGCCCTTCGGGGTGGCCGGCGCGATAGAACAACAGGTCGGTCTCGAAGTATTTTGCGAGGTCGTCGCTGACGAGACCGATCCGGTCGATCACACCCTCGACCACACTGTTGGCGATCCGCGTCAGTGGCATGGTCACGGGATCGATCGTCTCGCCCTGTGCCGCCCATTCGGCAGCAACCGCATCGGCGAGCTCGCGCGAGGGAATCAGCACCTGGCGGCCGGAGGGCGTGCGGATCGGCTTGCCGTCGAGGGCGATGGCGAAACCGCCCTCGGCCTCGACTGCGCCGGCATCCTTGTAGAAGCGCTTGCGCAGGGGCGCGCGCGCGGAGGCGCGCGCCGATTCCTGCGGATCCGACGGGGGTTGCCCCGCAGCTTCTTCGAACAATTCGCGCATGTGAGTCTTCGGTCCCGGTCGCTGAATGCTAAGCTTTCAAAGATAAGGGCGGCGGGCGATGAAGCGAGCGGCAGGCATAAGGGAACTTGCGGGCATTGCGGCCCGTTCGCCGGGCTTTGGCTGGCCGCGGCGCCTAGCCCTACTCCTCCGGCGCGTTCTCGATGGGATCAAACCGGGTTGCGTCGAGCCCGAGCAGATTCCACGATTGCTGCATATGCGGCGGCAGTGGTGCCGTGGCGTCGATCACGCCGCCGCGCGGATGCGGAATGACGATCCGGCGTGCCAGGAGATGCAGACGGTTTTGCAAGCCACCCGGCAGCTGCCAGTTCTCGATGTTGAAATATTTGGGGTCGCCGACGATGGGATGGCCGATATGGGCCATGTGGGCGCGGAGCTGGTGGGTGCGTCCCGTCACCGGCTTCAGCGACACCCAGGTCAGCTTGTTGCCGGCGGTCTCGACCATCGCATAGTAGGTCACCGCGTGGCTTGCGCCCTCATCGCCATGCTGGGCGATGCGCATGATAGTGTCGTCCTCGCCCTCCTCCTTCGCGAGAAAGGTCGAGATGCGGCCCTGCTTTGGCTTCGGCAGGCCCGGCACCAGCGCCCAATAGACCTTTCGCGCCGACCGCGAGCGGAACGCGCCGGTCAGATGCGAGGCGGCAAAGCGCGTCTTGGCGATCAGGAGACAGCCCGACGTCTCCCGGTCGATACGGTGCACGAGGCGCGGTTTCTGGCCCTTGGAATCGCGCATCACCTCCAGCATCTGGTCGATGTGCCGCGTCATGCCCGAGCCGCCCTGCACGGCAAGTCCGGCGGGCTTGTTGAGCACGAGCACGTCATCGTCCTCCCAGATCGTCATCTCCTTCAGCGCGGCCAGCGTCTTCTGCGCGGCTTCCGAGAGTGGGCCGGCGGCCTTCGGCGTGTCGAGCTTCAGCGGCGGAATGCGGACGCTCTGGCCCTCCTCAAGGCGGTCCTTGCTGTCGACGCGCTTGCCGTCGACGCGCAGCTCGCCTTTGCGCACGACGCGCTGGATGTGGGAGAACGACAGGCCGGGAAAGCGTGCTTCGAGAAAGCGGTCGACGCGCATGTTGTTCTCGTCGGCCGTGACGGTGACGGTCTGCACCTTGCTCGGCAGCAATGCCTCGACGGACTTTTCCGGCGCGGTCTTTTCCAGCGCAGCTTTGGGTGCGCGTCGCTCGGCGCGCTCGCCTGCAAAGCGCGGCGGCTTGCTCGCTGCCTTGCCGCCCGGCCGCGGCCCCGCTTTCTGCGCGCTGCGCGCCTTGAAAGGACGCGCGTCACCGCGCTCGTCACGCGAACGGGGCTTTGGGTTCATTCTCTTGATGCGGCGGTTCATGGCTGCCTGCCTATCCCAAAAGAGCCCTTTCGTCACGACGAAATGGCGATTGGGCCTCAGCCACCCCGCTCCTTGCGCAGCTTAGCCCAGTAATCCAGCCGTTTTCTGATCTCGCGCTCGAAACCGCGCTCGGGCGGGTCATAGAAAGTCTGGCGGCCCAGGGCTTCCGGGAAATAATCCTGGCCGGAGAAGGCTTCCGGCGTGTCGTGGTCGTATTCGTAAGCTGCGCCGTAGCCTTCCGACTTCATCAGCTTGGTCGGGGAATTGAGGATGTGTTTTGGCGGCAGCAGCGAGCCGGCTTGTTTTGCCACCCGCATCGCCATGCCGAAGGCAGTGTAGACCGCGTTCGATTTCGGCGCGGTGGCGAGATAGACCACGGCCTGCGCGATCGCGAGCTCGCCCTCGGGATGGCCGAGAAAGTCGAAGGCGTCCTTGGCCGCATTGGCGATGACGAGCGCCTGTGGATCGGCAAGCCCGATGTCCTCCACGGCCATGCGCACGACGCGACGGGCCAGGAACAGCGGATCCTCGCCGGCATCGAGCATGCGCGCGAGGTAATAGAGCGCGGCATCGGGATCGGAGCCGCGCACCGATTTATGCAGCGCCGAGATCAGGTTGTAATGGCCGTCGGCCGACTTGTCGTAGATCGGGGCGCGGCGCTGCAAAATCTCTTGCAACTGCGCGGCGTCGAATATCTCGTCCTTGCGCGCGGCGCGCCAGACTTCCTCGGCGAGCGTCAGCGAGGCACGTCCGTCGCCGTCGGCCATGCGCACCAGAACCGCGCGTGCCTCGGCATCGAGCGGCAGCTTCTTGCCCTCGACCGCCTCGGCATGGGCGAACAGCTTTTCGATCGCGGCAGCATCGAGCGAGCGAAACACCAGGACGCGCGCGCGAGAGAGCAACGCCGCGTTGAGCTCGAACGACGGATTCTCGGTGGTGGCGCCGACCAGGACCACCGTGCCGTCTTCCATCACAGGCAGAAACGAATCCTGCTGGGCACGATTAAATCGATGCACCTCATCGACGAACAGCAGCGTGCCCTTGCCCGTCTCGCGGCGGGCGCGCGCGGCATCGAAGGCCTTCTTCAAATCGGCGACACCGGAGAATACCGCCGAAATCTGCTCGAAATGCAGGTCCGTTGCATCCGCCAGCAGCCGCGCCACCGTGGTCTTGCCGGTACCCGGCGGCCCCCAGAAGATGAGCGAGCCGAGCGTGCGCGTCTCCAACATGCGCGTCAGCGCACCGTCCGGACCGAGGATGTGGTCCTGGCCCACAACCTCCGACAGCGCGCGCGGACGCAGCCGGTCCGGCAGCGGATGTGGAGCGTCGTGATCGAGCCCCGCCGCGGCGAAGAGAGTTGGCGTCTCCTGTGGTCGCTTCGGACTCATCCGCCTAGCGTGACGTTGATCTGCTGGCCGCCGCGCACCAGCGTGATGCGCCAGATCCGCGACCGCTCGCCGGCAGCTTTCTCGAGGTCCCCGGTCTTGCTGATCTTTTGGTTGTTGACGGCCAGGATGATGTCGCCTTTCTGGAAACCGACATTAGCGGCCGCGGTATCGCCGCCGATATCGGTGATCACGACGCCTTCGGTGTCGGCATCCAGATGCAATTCGTCGGCGAGCGCCGGCGTGATGGTCGAGACTTTCGCGCCCTGGAACGGCGAGCGCGCGGTCACGACGAGTTCGTTGCGGCCGGTGTCGGGGGCAGTCTCCAGCGCCACCGTCAGCTTGACGGGCTTGCTGCCGCGCTGCACGTCGATCTGCGCGGTACCGCCCAGCGGACGGGTCGCGAAGCGGTAGTCGAAGGCGTTGGGATCGTCCACGGTCTGGCCGTCGATCCCGATGATGAGGTCAGAGGATTTCAAGCCGGCTTTCGCCGCGGGGCCATTCGGCACCACGCTTGCGACCAGCGCGCCGGTCGGCGAGCGCAGGCCGAGGCTTTCGGCGATCTCGGGCGTCACCGCCTGCAATTTTGCCCCGAGCCACGGCCGCTTCACTGCCTTGCCGCCACCCTTGGCGGAAGCGACGACGACGCGCACCATGTTGGCGGGAATCGCAAAGCCGATGCCTTGCGAGCCGCCGGAGCGCGAATAGATCGCAGTGTTGATGCCGGCGAGCTTGCCGCTCATGTCGACCAGCGCGCCGCCGGAATTGCCAGGATTGATCGCCGCATCGGTCTGGATGAAGAACTGGTAGTCGGTGATGCCGACCTGCGTGCGCGCCAGCGCCGAGATGATGCCGTGGGTCACGGTCTGGCCGACGCCGAAGGGATTGCCGATGGCAAGGACGACGTCACCGACCAGCAATTCGTCGGAATTGGTGAAGTCCAGGGTCGGGAATTTCTCCTTGGAGTCCTTCAGGCGGAGCACGGCGAGATCGGTGCGGGAATCCTTCAGCAGGATCTCGGCCTCGAATTCGCGCTTGTCCGACAATGACACTTTCACCTGGTCCGCGCCCTCGATGACGTGGACATTGGTGACGACGAGGCCGGAGGCATCGACGATGACTCCGGAGCCGAGCGAACGTTGCATCTGCTCGGGCTGCTGGCCCGGCACGCCGAAGAAACGGCGGAAGATGGGGTCGTCGAGCAGCGGATTGCGGTTCTGCACCACCTTGGCGGCATAGACGTTGACGACGGCCGGCTGCACACGCTGCACGATCGGTGCATAGGACAGCCGCAGCTCGGCCGGCGACGATGGGACCCGACGGTCCTGCGCAGCAGTCGGATTGAAGTGGGCTGAAAACGCTATGCACAGGGCCGCGACGACGGCGCTCCAGGTCGATCGAAACATTCCTACCTCTTGGAAAAGACGCCGGAATATAGGCGCGTTCGCCCGCCAATAGAAGGGCGCCGGGCGGCAATATTCGGCCCATTCCCCGCGGTGTCCGAGGTGCAAGCACAGCGTGCGAATGGGCAATTTGCCAGAGCGGTGGATTGGCATGATGCGTGTCATCCACCATTGTAGTGTCGAGCGGATTCGGTTGCGGCGAATTGGCATCAGTGGGAACCGCGCAACCGGGCGCAGCGTCGCGGGGCAGTCATCGATCACACCTAGGCTCCGCCAGCGACTTGGGGAAGTTCGTCAAACGATGGAGTCATGACATGAGCAGAACAAGGATTGCGGCCACGGCGATTGGTCTCGCCGGCGCGCTGGCGGCCTCGCAGGCCCAAGCCCAAGCCCAAACGGTAAGCAGCAGCGAGGAGATCGCGCTGTTGAAGCAGCAGCTGAAGATGCTGGAGCAGAAGCTCGACAAGCTCCAGAGCCAGACCGCGGCGAACACAGCGGCTACGGCGAAGGCCAGAGCCGAAGCGAAGGCTGAAGCTAAGGCCGAGGCGCGCTCGGAGGCAAAGGCCGTCGTTGCCAACGCCAATGCGGCAATCCCCGTCAAAGGACCGGCGCCGGCCTCCGGTGTCGTCGTGACGATGCCGAACAACCGGCCGACTGTCTGCACCGCGGATCAGGCCAATTGCGTTGCCATCACCAGCCGCCTGCACTGGGATGTCGGTGGCTATGACTATCGTCCGAACACCGCGGCGACTGTGCCGCAGAAGCTCGACAGCGGCCAGAACGTTCGCCGCGCGCGCATCGGCCTCACCGGCAAGTTCTTCAACGACTGGAACTTCGCGCTGGTCTACGACTTCGGCGGCTCGTCCGATGGATTTGGCGGCGCGGCGCCGGGATCCCTTCCGGGCGGTGGCGTCTCCGGGGTCGAGAACGCCTATCTCAGCTACACCGGCTTGAAGCCGTTCGGCGGACGGATGGCGATCGAGGCCGGCATCATGGACCTGCCCTACACCATGGACGAGGCGACGAGTTCCAACGACATCATGTTCATGGAGCGCGCCTCGCCCGGCGTGATCGCAACCAACATCGCGGCCGGCGACTTCCGCTCCGCAGCCGGTGCGCGCTGGTTCAACGACCAGCTCTGGATCGGCGGCTATGTCACGGGACCGTCGACCGGTGCGATCCACTCCGCGTCGAGCGCGGCACCACCCGGTACCAGCGAGCAATATGGCGCGGTGGCGCGCGTGGCCGGCAATCCGATCAGCGGCAAGGATTATTCGGTACATATCGGCGCCGACGCGCAATGGCTGATCCAGCCGCCGCGCAACCTGATCGCCAACACGCAGACGGTCACGCTCAGCGACCGTCCGGAATTGCGTCTCGACCCGACCACGCTGATCTCCACCGGCGCTATCGCCAATGCCTCAGGCGCGCAGGTCTACAGCGTCGAGGCAGCGGCGACCTACGGCCCGTTCATCGTTCAGGGTGAGTACTTCTGGTACAATGTCGATCGCACAGCCAACACCGGCGTGCCGCTGGTCGGCGCACCGAGCCTGAAATTCCAGGGCGGCTATGCCCAGGCCGGATACGTGCTGACGGGCGAAGGCCGGACCTACAATGCGGCCAACGCGGCCTATAGCGGCGTCAAGCCGGCGCACCCGTTCTCGCTCGACGGTGGCGGCTGGGGCGCCTGGGAGATCGCGGGACGTTTCTCCACCATCGATCTCAACGACCAGCTGGCAACCGCCAACGGCGTCGCCGGCGGACGGCAGACGGTCTACACGCTCGCGCTCAACTGGTACGTCAACGGCAACGTCCGCTTCATGCTCGACTACCTGCACGGAACTGTGTCACGGCAGGCCTCGCCGATCTCGACCGCCGATGTCGGCTCGAAGTTCGACGCCGTCGCGATGCGCACGCAGTTCGCGTTCTGAGGCAATCTCATCCGGGAGCAGATCGATCCGCTCCCGGATGTTTACGCCGCGCGCTTCGGCTTCTTCACCACGACCGGCGGCGGCGCACAGGACAGCCGCTGCTGGTGGCTCTCGCCCCAGGCCTTCAGGATGTCGATGACTGGCTAGAGGCTCTCGCCGAGTTCGGAGAGGCAATACTCCACGCGCGGCGGCACCTCCGCATAGACCTTCCGAATCACGAGCTTGTCCTCCTCAAGCGCGCGAAGCTGCTTGGTCAGCATGCGCTGGGTGATGCCGGGCATCCGGCGACGCAATTCGCCGAAGCGCTGGGTGCCGCTCTGGAGGTGGTAGAGGATGACACCCTTCCACTTGCCGTCGATCAGATCCAGCGTCGCCTCGACCGAGCAGCCGGGGCGCCGGGCAAAATTGCGCCGTTTCATGCGTGTTTTTCCGATAGTATCCAAACAGGGACTATATCCCCAAATTTACAGTACTTGCCAAATCGGGGCCAGAGCGACAGTTAGGGCGGCGAGCGAACAGAAGCCATCTGATGGAGACAAGCCATGAAGGCCGTCGGCTACAGGAAATCGCTTCCGATCGAGGACGCGGATTCACTCATTGATTTCGAGACCGCAAAACCCGAGCCTGGAGGGCGCGACATCCGCGTCGCCGTGAAGGCGATCTCGGCCAACCCGGTCGACTACAAGGTGCGCAAGCGCGCCGCCCCGCCCGAGGGCGAGATCAAGATCCTCGGCTATGACGCGGCGGGCGTGGTCGATGCCATCGGTCCCGACGTCACGCTGTTCAAGCCAGGTGATGAAGTGTTTTACGCTGGTTCTATTCTGCGTCAGGGTACCAACTCGGAATACCACCTGGTTGACGAGCGCATCGTCGGCAACAAGCCGAAGAGCCTGTCGTTCGCGCAAGCGGCCGCCCTCCCCCTCACCTCCATCACCGCATGGGAGCTTCTGTTCGACCGTCTCGGCGCAATACCCGGCAAGAGCGTCGATCCGCGCACACTGCTGATCACCGGCGGCGCCGGTGGCGTCGGCTCGATCCTGATCCAGCTCGCCCGCCGCCTCACTGGCCTCACAGTGCTCGCGACCGCGACGCGGCCGGAGTCGCAAAAATGGTGCCTCGATCTCGGCGCCCATGCGGTGATCGACCACGGCAAGCCGATGAAGGAGCAGATCGAGAGCTTGAGGCTGCCGCCGGTCGCGTTGGTCGCAAGCCTCACCTTCACCGACCAGCACTACAAGGCGATCGCTGAGTTCATGGCACCGCAGGGCAAGTTCGGCCTGATCGACGATCCGCCGGAATTCGCCATGAGCACATTCAAGGGCAAGGCGATCTCGGTGCACTGGGAGTCGATGTTCACGCGTTCCTCGTTCCAGACCCCCGACATGATCGCGCAGCATCATCTGCTCGATGACGTCGCCGACCTCATCGATAAGGGCGTGTTGCGCACCACGCTCGACCAGACCTTCGGCACCATCAATGCGGCCAACCTCAAGCGCGCGCACGCGCTGCTCGAAAGCGGCAAGTCGCGCGGCAAGATCGTGCTGGAGGGGTGGTAGCGGCTCCGGCGTCGGTGCGTAGGGTGGGTTAGCCGAAGGCGTAACCCACCCTACGTTTCCGCCACGCCTTCGACGAACATCAGCCGCCGCTCCAGCGCCGTCTGCCGCACTCTTAGCGCTTCGGCATATTCCGTTGAAGCGTACCATTCCTTCAGCCTCGCCATCGACGGGAATTCGACGATGACGATAGCCTTCGGTGGAAGATTACCTTCGGCCAGTTCAGCCTTGCCGCCGCGGACGAGATAACGCCCGCCGTATTGCGCGATCGTCTTCTCGGCCAGCGTACGATAGGCTTCAAATTCATCGGGATCGCGCATCTCGACTTCGGAAATCACATAGGCTGTCATGCCGACCTCACGCAATGGTGTTGACGATGCCGCCTTCCGCCCGCAACGCCGCACCGTTGGTCGCGGATGCTTCCTTGGACGCGACATAGACCACCATGTTGGCGATCTCGTCGACGCTGGCGAAGCGTTGCAGCAGCGAACTCGGGCGATGCTGCCTGACAAAATTGGCGGCGGCCTCTTCCACCGACTGTCCGTTCTGCCTAGCGAGATCCTTGACGAAGGTCTCGACGCCCTCGGACATGGTCGGGCCGGGCAGCACGGAATTAACTGTGACGCCGGTGCCGCAAGTGAGCTGCGCGAGGCCCCGCGCGACCGAGAGCTGGGCCGTCTTACTCATGCCGTAGTGAATCATCTCGACGGGAATGTTGAGTCCGGACTCCGAGGAGATGAAGACGATGCGGCCCCAATTGCGCTTCAACATGCCTTTCATATACGCCCGCGACAGACGGACGCCGCTCATCACGTTGACTTCGAAGAAGCGACTCCAGTCCTCGTCGGGAATCTCGAAAAACTCCTTCGGCTCGAAGATGCCGGCATTGTTGATGAGGATGTCGATCTCGGGAAGCGCCGCCACGAGCGCCTCGCAGCCTGCCGCCGTTGAGACGTCGGCGGCGATGCCACGGATCTTGGCGCCGGTCTCTTCCAGCTTGCGGACGGCGGCATCGACCTTGTTCCGGCCGCGGCCGTTGATCACGACGCTGGCGCCCGAAGCGGCAAGGCCCTTGGCGATGGCGCGGCCGATGCCGGCAGTGGAGCCGGTCACCAGCGCGGTTTTTCCCGAAAGGTCGATGTTCATGCGTTATCTCCATTGAGGTTGGTGGAAATATGTGCCCCGCGTGCCATCGCAATCACCGCTCACCGACGCGTGAGTACCAACGGCCACAACACGGAATCGTAGGCGGGCAAAGCCAAGCGTGCGCATCATTCAGAGCGCTCGCGAAGCCTTCTGCAGCATTCGGTGCGAAACGCACGGTCGCCGAATTCTGCAGATCCGGGTCGGGCGTCTTCCAAACTTCGGAAGAGACATCCAGATGCACAAGCCACGTTCCGCGGCTATCGTAGGGCTTGCTGCTGATCCTCAGATGGCTTTGATCGAGCTCCTTCGGATTCCCGCTGCTCCAAAAAAGCGAAGCTCCACCCTTCCGGCGCTCGAAGCACGGCACGGAAAAAAAGCGGCGCCCGAGGGCGCCGCTTTCAAATTTCGGACTGCCGAAAGGCTTACGCCGCCTCGGCTTCCTTTTCCTGCACCGGACCGGAATCCTGGCCCTTGGCATCGACGTCGCGGTCGACGAACTCGATTACGGCCATCGGGGCGTTGTCGCCGTAGCGGAAGCCGGCCTTGATGATGCGGGTGTAGCCGCCCTGGCGGTCCTTGTAGCGGGCCGCGAGCGTATCGAAGAGCTTCTTGACCATGTCGAGGTCGCGCAGCTCCGCGATCGCCTGGCGGCGTAGCGACAGGCCACCCTTCTTGCCGAGGGTGACGAGCTTCTCGACGATCGGGCGGAGCTCCTTGGCCTTGGGCAGCGTGGTGACGATCTGCTCGTGCTTGATCAGCGCAGCCGCCATGTTAGCGAACATCGCCTTGCGATGCTCGGCCGTGCGGTTGAGCTTCCGATGAACCTTGCCGTGACGCATGTGTTTATTCCTTACGTATGAACTGCCGCGACGGTTCGTCGGACAAGTTGCTCAGGTGGGCTTCCTGCGTTCGCCCATGAAAATCGTGGCCGGATGTCTCCGGCCACGACGGTGAAGTCGATCAGTAGTGATCCTCGAAGCGCTTGGCGAGCTCGTCGATGTTTTCCGGCGGCCAGCCCGGCACTTCCATGCCGAGGTGCAGCCCCATCTGGGCCAGCACTTCCTTGATCTCGTTCAGCGACTTGCGGCCAAAGTTCGGGGTGCGGAGCATTTCCGCTTCACTCTTCTGCACGAGATCGCCGATATAAACGATGTTGTCGTTCTTCAAGCAATTGGCCGAACGCACCGAGAGCTCGAGCTCGTCCACCTTCTTGAGGAAAGCCGGGTTGAAGGCGAGGTCCGGGATGATCTCCTGGGCGACTTCCTTCCGCGGCTCTTCGAAATTGACGAACACGTTGAGCTGATCCTGGAGGATGCGCGCGGCGTAGGCCACGGAATCATCCGGCGAGATCGCACCGTTGGTTTCGATCGTCATGGTCAGCTTGTCGTAGTCGAGGATCTGACCCTCGCGGGTGTTCTCGACCTTGTAGGAGACCTTGCGGACCGGCGAGTACAGGCTGTCGACCGGGATCAGGCCGATCGGCGCGTCCTCGGGACGGTTGCGCTCGGCGGGTACGTAACCCTTGCCGGTCGAGACCGTGAACTCCATGCGGATCTCCGCACCCTCGTCGAGGGTGCAGATCTGGAGGTCGGGGTTGAGCACGGTGACGTCGCCGACGGTCTGGATGTCGCCAGCGGTGACGACGCCCGGGCCCTGCTTCTTCACGACCATGCGCTTGGGGCCCTCGCCCTGCATCTTGATCGAGATGTCCTTGATGTTGAGCACGATGTCGGTGACGTCCTCACGGACGCCAGCGATCGAGGAGAACTCGTGCAGCACGCCGTCGATGTGCACCGACTGCACCGCCGCGCCCTGGAGCGAGGAGAGCAGGATGCGCCGCAGCGCGTTGCCGAGGGTCTGGCCGAAGCCGCGCTCGAGCGGCTCGGCGACGATGGTCGCGAAACGGTTCGAATCGCTGCCGGACGTAACCTGGAGCTTGTTCGGTCGAATCAGTTCTTGCCAATTTTTCTGGATCGTCACTGTTTCACCCATACAGGCCAGTCAATTTGAAACTCAAATACTGGCGTTGGAGAAAGGCCGCAGATGATTCCCGCGGCTTCGCAAAAAACATCGCGAGCGCCGACGCGCTCGCAACTTCGTATTAAACGCGCCGACGCTTCCGGGGACGGCAACCGTTGTGCGGGATCGTGGTCACGTCGCGGATCGAAGTGACGGTGAAGCCCGCGGCCTGGAGCGCGCGGAGCGCCGATTCGCGGCCCGAACCGGGACCGGCCACTTCGACTTCCAGCGTGCGCATACCGTGCTCCTGCGCCTTCTTGGACACGTCCTCGGCGGCAACCTGCGCGGCATACGGGGTCGACTTGCGCGAACCCTTGAAGCCCATCGTGCCGGCGGAAGACCAGGCAATCGTGTTGCCCTGCGCATCCGTGATGGTGATAGTCGTGTTGTTGAACGACGAGTTCACATGCGCGACGCCGGAGGCGATGTTCTTGCGCTCACGGCGGCGAACGCGGGTGGCTTCCTTGCCCATTGAGTCCCTTTCCTGACGATCTCAAACGCCGCCGTAATGCCAGCGGCTACACCTGTGGAAGCGAATAGCGAGTAGCAAATGGCGAATAGGGAAACGCCCCTACTCGCCACTCGCCACTTCCAATTCGCCAGTTTACTTCTTCTTGCCGGCGATGGCCTTCGCCGGGCCCTTGCGCGTGCGCGCGTTGGTATGAGTGCGCTGACCGCGCACCGGCAAACCGCGACGATGACGCAGGCCGCGATAGCAGCCGAGGTCCATCAGACGCTTGATGTTGATACCGACCTCACGACGCAGATCGCCCTCGACGAGATAGTCGCGGTCGATCACTTCGCGGATCTGGAGCACTTCGGCGTCGCTGAGCTGATTGACGCGACGATCCGCGGGGATCTTCACCTTCTCCAGGATCTCACTGGCGATCTTCGGGCCGATGCCATGGATATACTGGAGCGCGATCAGCGCGCGCTTGTTGGTGGGAATGTTCACGCCGGCAATACGGGCCACGGCCTTCTCTCCTGTCGCCGATCCTCGTCAGGATCGGGCTTTAAGTGCTTGTGTTCTCGGGCAGGTGTTCACAAACGCGAACACGACGCCCACCCCCGGTCTTCCTGGGGCCCGGCATCGTCTGAAACTATCCGACTTGGATGCGGGGCTTATTAGGGGATTCCGGGGGCGCTCGTCAACCGCTGCTAGCGTTTGGCTCGCTTTTTCGTGACCTTTTTTGCGGCCTTTTTGGCACCCTTCTTGACGGCCTTTTTGGCAGTCTTCCTGGTCGCCTTCTTTGCTGTCTTCCGGGCGGCCTTGCCGGCGCCCTTCAGGGCCTTCTTGGCGGTCTTTTTTGCGGATTTGGTTGTCTTTTTGGCCGTTTTTGCCGGCTTTTTGGCCGCTGTCTTCGCTGCCTTGGCCTTCTTGGCCGGCGCAGCCTTGGCCGCACTGCGGGCATGCGTCTTGCCGTGGCTCTTGGGCTCGACCGCCCCGAGCGCCAGGAGCTGGCGGTGGATGGCACGGGTGACCTCGTCGATGGCCATCATGCCGTCGATGGTCGAGAGCTTCCGCCGCTCGGAATAGTAGTGAATCAGCGGTTCCGTCTGGCTGCGGTAGCTGGCGAGGCGCTTGGTCAGGACCTCCGGGGTGTCGTCGACCCGGACCTCCTCCCCGCGCTCGCGCATCTGGGCGACGCGGGTCTCGACGCGGTTCAGGAGCGCGCTCTCGTTGACACGCAGCTCGATCACGGCATCGAGCTTGAGATGCTTGCGCTTGAGCAGTTCGTCCAGCGCCTCGGCCTGCGGCACGGTGCGTGGGAAACCGTCGAGGATGAAACCGTTCTTGGCATCCGGCTGGTCGATGCGGTCGGAGATGATTCCGACCACGACCTCGTCGGGCACGAGGCCGCCGCTGGCCATGATCTCCTTGGCCTTCAGCCCGACCGGCGTTCCTGCCGCAACGGCCGCGCGCAGCATCTCGCCGGTCGAGAGCTGGACGATGCCATAGCGCTGCACCAGCAGCTGCGCCTGGGTCCCCTTGCCCGACCCCGGCGGTCCCAGAAGTATAATTCTCATCGGCGTACGCCCCCCCGGATTGGTGAGCGATACGTCGCGCACCTGTGTTTGAAGATCAAGGACAGTGCAAACCATAATCGGCGCTGCACCGCTACCCATATCATAGGGGAGCGGATGGGCTGACGCCAAGAAGGGCTTTGAAATCAGTGATTGTGCTGCTGTGAGTACAGCTCTGCCGATGCGACCGAATGGCTGCTGCCGTGCAAGCGCCGCAAGTTGGTGGCGGAGCGAATCGGCGGCGTAATCGCGCCGCCTTCAGGGGACGCCGCGCTTAGCGGCGGCGGCCGCGCAGCTTCGACTTGCGGATCAGGCCTTCGTACTGATGCGCCAGCAGATAGCCCTGCACCTGCGCCACCGTGTCCATGGTGACGCTGACGACGATCAGCAGCGAGGTGCCGCCGAAGTAGAACGGCACCGAGGCGTAGGAGATCAGGATCTCCGGAATCAAGCAGACGATCGCCAGATAAATCGCGCCGAGCACGGTGATGCGTGACAGCACGTAGTCGATATATTCGGCGGTGCGCTCGCCGGGACGGATGCCCGGAATGAAGCCGCCGTGCTTCTTCAGATTGTCCGCGGTCTCGGTCGGGTTGAACACGATCGCGGTGTAGAAGAAGGCGAAGAAAACGATCAGCGCCAGATACATGATCAGGAACAGCGGACGGCCGTGGCCGAGCTGGGTGGTGATCCACTGGAACCATTCCGGTCCGCTGCCGGCGTTGAAGTTCGCCACCGTGGTCGGCAGCAGCAGCAGCGAGGACGCGAAGATCGGCGGGATCACGCCCGAAGTGTTGAGCTTGAGCGGCAGATGCGAGGACTGGCCCTCGAACATCTTGTTGCCGACCTGACGCTTCGGATACTGGATCAGCAGGCGGCGCTGCGCGCGCTCCATGAACACGATGAAGGCGATCACGGCGACCGCCATGATGATGACGACCAGGATCAGACCGGTCGACATCGCCCCCTGACGGCCGAGCTCGAGCATGTTGGCGAGCGCCGCGGGCAGCTCGGCCACGATGCCGGCGAGAATGATCAGCGAGATGCCGTTGCCGATGCCGCGCGAGGTGATCTGCTCGCCGAGCCACATCAGGAACATGGTGCCGCCGGTCAGTGTGATCGCCGTGGACAGGCGGAAGAATAGGCCAGGCTCGCTGACGACGTTGCCGGCGCCCTCGAGGCCCACCGCGATGCCGTAGGACTGGAATGCGGCCAGGATGACGGTGAGATAGCGGGTGTACTGGTTGAGCGTCTTGCGGCCGGCCTCGCCTTCCTTCTTCAGCGCCTCAAGCTGCGGTGAGACGGTGGTCAGGAGCTGGATAATGATCGAGGCCGAGATATACGGCATGATATTCAACGCGAAGATCGCCATGCGGTGGATGCCACCGCCGGCGAACATGTTGAACATGCCGAGGATGCCGCCCGCCTGGGACCGGAACACCTGCTCCCAGATGTTGGGATCGATGCCGGGCAGCGGGATGTAGGTGCCGAGCCGATAAACGAGCAGCGCACCCAGGGTGAACCAGATGCGCTTCTTCAGTTCGTCGGCCTTGGCGAACGCGCCGAAATTGAGGTTGGCTGCCAGTTGTTCCGCTGCAGAGACCATCTTGGACTTTCTCCCGCCGCCTGTTGCGCCGTCATGCCCGCGGCCGGGCTACTCTAAAGCGCGATGAGATCAGGATGCCTCATCATCGCGCTCTAGGTTGTCGTTTTCAGCATGATCTTCTCGGAAAACCGCTTCACACTTTGCGCTAACGCGGTCTTTCGGGTCCCGATCATGCTTTAGCGGACGCCGGACATTATCTGGGGCTCGGCTTCGATAAGTCCATCGTCCCGCATGCGTAAAGGCCCGCGAGGCGCGGGCCAATGACGCAGTTGTTACGCCGCCTCGCCTTCTTCCTTGGCAGGGGCGAGGATCTTCACCGAACCGCCGGCCTTCTCGACCGCCGCGATCGCGGTCTTTGAGGCGCCGTGCGCTTCGATGTTGAGCTTGGACTTGAGTTCGCCGCGGCCGAGCAGCCGCAGGCCGCCCTTGGCGCGGCGCAGCACGCCGCCCTTCACCAGCGCCTCGACGTTCACGACGCTGCCGGCGTCGATCTTCTTGGCATCGACCGCTTCCTGGAGCCGGTCGAGATTGATCTCGGCGAACTCGACGCGGAAGATGTTGTTGAAGCCGCGCTTCGGCAGACGGCGATGCATCGGCATCTGGCCGCCTTCGAAACCCTTGATGCGCACGCCCGAACGCGCGGTCTGGCCCTTGCCGCCGCGGCCCGACTGCTTGCCCTTGCCCGAACCGATGCCGCGGCCGACGCGCATACGCTTCTTGCGCGAGCCGGCGTTGTCGGCGATATCGCTGAGCTTCATCGCCCTTCTCCTTGTGTCTTGCGCACGATCTTCACCGAAAACCGGGTGCCCGCTTTTCGGGATCCTGCGCCGTTTCTTACTTCTCGTCGACGATGCGGACGAGATGGTGAACCTTCTCGATCATGCCGCGGACCGCCGGGGTATCCGGCAGTTCGCTGGTGCGGCCGATCTTGTTGAGCTTGAGCCCGATCAGCGTCGAGCGCTGCGAGTGATGGCGGCGGATCGCGCTGCCGGTCTGCTCGAGCTTGATCGTCTTTGCGGCCTTGGCCATGGGAGTCTACTCCGAAAGCTTCCGTTACTCGGCAGCCGCCTCGGCGTCACCGCCGATACGACGGGACTGGAGGGTGGACACCTTGATGTTGCGGCGCGCAGCAACCGAGCGCGGCGAATCCTGATGCTTCAGCGCGTCGAAGGTCGCACGAACCATGTTGTACGGGTTCGACGAGCCGATCGACTTCGCCACCACGTCCTGGACGCCGAGCGTCTCGAAGACGGCGCGCATCGGGCCACCGGCGATGATGCCGGTGCCGGCCGGAGCGGCACGCAGGTAGACACGGCCCGCGCCATGACGGCCGGCGATGTCGTGATGGAGCGTGCGGCCCTCGCGCAGCGACACGCGAGTCAGGTTGCGCTTGGCGGATTCGGTCGCCTTGCGGATCGCCTCAGGCACTTCGCGCGCCTTGCCGTGACCGAAGCCGGCGCGGCCCTTCTGATCGCCGATCACGACCAGCGCTGCGAAACCGAAGCGCTTGCCGCCCTTGACGACCTTGGCCACGCGGTTGATGTGGACGAGCTTGTCGACGAACTCGCTGTCGCGCTCCTCGCGCTCCCTGCGTTCACGTCCGCCGCCGCGTTGATCGCGTCCACCACGTTGTTCGCGTTCAGCTGCCATGGTTTTTCCAATCCTTCAGAGGCTTGCGCCTCAATCCTCAAATTCTGTTAGAAGCTCAGCCCGCTCTCACGCGCGGCGTCGGCAAGAGCCTTGACGCGCCCGTGATAGAGATAGCTGCCGCGATCGAACACGACTTCTTTGACGCCCCTCTCGGCAGCGCGCTCCGCCAGCAGCTTGCCGACCGCCTTCGCCGCATCGATGTCGGCGCCGGTCTTGCCGCCGTCCCGCATCGACTTCTCGAGCGAAGAGGCAGACGCCAGCGTCTCGCCCTTGAGGTCGTCGATGACCTGGGCGTAGATGTGCTTGGACGAGCGGAACACCGACAGGCGCGGGCGGCCACCCCCGGAGCGGCGCAGCTTCAGCCGCACACTCCGCTTGCGCCGGGCATTCGTAACCTTGGCTTTCGACATGACCGGCTCCGTTACTTCTTCTTGCCTTCCTTGCGGAAGATGAATTCGCCAACATACTTCACGCCTTTGCCCTTGTAGGGCTCCGGCGGGCGATAGCCGCGGATCTCGGCTGCGACCTGACCAACGCGCTGGACGTCGCTGCCGGTCACCGTGATCTCGGTCGGCTTCGGCACGGTAATCGTGATCCCTTCCGGGATCGGATAGATCACGTCGTGGCTGTAACCGAGCGCGAGCTGCAGGTTCTTGCCCTGCATCGCGGCGCGGTAGCCGACGCCGGTGATCTCGAGCTTCTTCTCGAAGCCGTTGGTGACGCCCTCGACGAGGTTCGCGACCTGAGCGCGAGCGGTGCCGTAAAGCGCCCGCGCGCGATTGGTCTCGAACCGCGGCTTGACCTTGATCTCGCCGCTCTCGAGCTTCACCTCGACGTCGTCATGGACGACGAACTGAAGCTGGCCCTTGGGCCCTTTCATCTTGACGGTCTGCCCATCAACGGTCGCGGTAACGCCCGACGGAACCGCTACAGGCCTTTTGCCAACACGTGACATGGATCAAAAATCCTTCTCAGAACACCGTGAAGAGGACTTCGCCGCCCACATTCGCGTCGCGCGCGCTGTGGTCGGCCATAATCCCCTTCGGCGTCGACAACACCGAAATGCCGAGTCCGTTGTTGACCCGCGGCAGAGCCTTCACCGAGGCGTAGACACGACGTCCCGGCTTGGAGACCCGTTCGATCTCGCGGATGACGGGCTCGCCGTCGAAATACTTCAGCTCGATCTCGATCTCGCTGCGGCCCGAGGGATGCTCGAGCGTGGCGTAACCGCGGATGTAGCCCTCGGACTTCAGCACCTCGAGCACGTTCTCGCGCATCTTCGAGCCAGGCGTGGAGACCTTGGTCTTGGAGCGCATCTGCGCGTTGCGGATGCGGGTGATCAGATCGCTGATTGGATCGTGCGTAGACATCTAAACGACCCTCCTTACCAGCTCGACTTCACGAGGCCCGGGACCATGCCCTTGGAGCCAAGGTCGCGCAGTGCGATACGGGACAGCTTGTTCTTGCGGTAGTTCGAGCGGGGACGGCCGGACAGCTCGCAACGCAGACGGATCCGGGTCGCCGACGAGTTACGCGGCATTTCCGCCAGCTTCAACGTCGCAGCGAAGCGCTCTTCCATCGGCAGCTTCTTGTCGGCGATGATCGCCTTCAACCGCTCGCGCTTGGCGGCGGCGTTCTTCACCATCCGCTTGCGCCGGTTGTTCTTCTCGACTGAACTCTTCTTTGCCATGCTTGGCTCCTGGGTATCCGCGTTTGAGAGGCTTTAGGTCAGCGTCTCACTGCCGGAACGGGAAATTGAAAGCGGTCAACAAGGCCCTCGCCTCTTCGTCGGTCTTGGCCGTGGTGCAGACGGTGATGTCCATACCGCGGGCTTCCGTGACCTTGTCGAAGTCGATCTCGGGGAAAATGATGTGCTCCTTGATGCCGAGCGAGTAGTTGCCGCGGCCGTCGAAGCTCTTCGGGTTCAGGCCGCGGAAGTCGCGGACGCGCGGCAGCGCGACCGTCACCAGGCGATCGATGAACTCGTACATGCGCGCCTTGCGCAGTGTGACCTTGCAGCCGATCGGCTGATTCTCACGCAGCTTGAAGCTCGCGATCGCGACGCGCGAATAGGTCACGATCGCCTTCTGGCCGGCGATCTGGGTCAATTCGGCAGCGGCGGTCTCGGCCTTCTTGCGATCGTTGACGGAATCGCCAACGCCCATATTTAGCACGACCTTGTCCAGACGCGGAACCTGCATGACGTTCTCGTAACCGAACTTCTCGGTCAGCGCCGTGCGGATCTTCGCATCATATTCCGCGCGCAGGCGCGGCGTGTAAGCGGCCTCAGCCATCGATCTCAGCTCCCGAGCTCTTGGCGATGCGGACCTTCTTGCCGTCCGCCAGAATCTTGAATCCGACGCGGGTCGGCTTTCCGTCCTTGCCGACATACGCGATGTTGGACAGTTGGATCGGCGCCTCTTTCGAGATGATGCCGCCCTCCTGGGCCTGCGTCTGCTTCTGGTGACGCTTGACCATGTTGATGCCGCGCACGAGCGCAGTGCCGGCGTCGGGACGTACCTCGAACACCTCGCCGGTCCGGCCCTTGTCGCGACCGGTCAGCACGACGACCTTGTCGCCCTTGCGGATCTTCGCAGCCATCACAGCACCTCCGGCGCGAGCGAAATGATCTTCATGTGGTTCTTGGCGCGCAGCTCGCGCGGCACGGGCCCGAAGATGCGGGTTCCGACCGGCTCGGCCTGGTTATTGATCAGGACGGCCGCGTTGCGGTCGAAGCGAATCACCGAACCGTCGGCGCGGCGGATGTCCTTGCGGACGCGCACCACGACGGCCTTCATCACGTCGCCCTTCTTCACCTTGCCACGCGGGATGGCTTCCTTGATCGAGACGACGATGATGTCGCCGATCGTGGCGTAGCGGCGCTTGGATCCTCCGAGCACCTTGATACACATGACACGGCGTGCGCCAGAATTGTCGGCCACGTCGAGGTTGGTCTGCATCTGAATCATTGATGCACCTCGTCCTCTTCTCTTTGCGCCAGCCCAGCCGGCGCTCAACATTTCCCTGAAGTCAGTCGGCTAAAGCCAAAAGATCAGGCGCTTTTCTTGTGCTCGCCCCGGATCACGACCCAGCGCTTCAACTTCGAAATCGGCTTCGATTCCTCGATCCACACCACGTCGCCCGGCTTGAACTGGTTGCTCTCGTCGTGCGCGTGATAGTTCTTCGAACGGCGGATCGTCTTCTTGTAGATCGGGTGCGTGAAGCGGCGGTCGACGCGCACCACGATGGTCTTGGCTTGCTTGTCGCTGACGACCACGCCCTGCAAAGTACGTTTCGGCATCTTCGTAAGCCTCTTACTTCTTCTTCGCGCGCGTCTGCGCGGCGACGGTCTTGATCCGGGCGATGTCGCGCCTAGCCTCGCGCAGGCGCGAGGTGTTCTCGAGCTGCCCGGTGGCGCGCTGGAAGCGCAGGTTAAAGCGCTCCTTCTTCAGGTTCAGGATGGCATCATCCTGCTGGTCGGGGCTCATCGCGCGGATGTCTTCGATCTTCATCTGGGCCATGGCCATTACTCCGCAATTCGTTCGACGAAGCGCGTCTTGATCGGCAGCTTGGCGGCCGCCAGGGTCAGCGCCTCGCGCGCGGTCTGGGTGTTGACGCCGTCGATCTCGAACAGCACCCGGCCCGGCTTGACGCGCGCGACCCACAGTTCCGGCGAACCCTTGCCGGAGCCCATGCGGACTTCGGCCGGTTTCTTCGATACCGGAACGTCGGGAAACACGCGGATCCAGACGCGGCCGGCGCGCTTCATGTGGCGGGTCAGCGCGCGGCGGGCGGCTTCGATCTGGCGCGCGGTGACGCGCTCAGGCTCGGTCGCCTTCAGGCCGTACTGGCCGAAAGCCAACGTCGCGCCCGAAGACGCAACGCCGTGGATGCGGCCCTTATGCGCCTTCCGGAACTTCGTTTTCTTAGGTTGCATCATGGCTTTAAGCCCTCAAATTCCTGTGCTGGCTCAGGCTGCAGCCGAATCGCGGCGCTGACGGCCACCACGATCACCACTGCCGCCCGTCTCGCCTTCGGCCATTCTCTTGTCCTGGGCCATCGGATCGTGCTCGAGGATCTCGCCCTTGAAGATCCAGACCTTGACGCCGCACGTGCCGAAGGTTGTGAACGCGGTCGCAACGCCGTAGTCGATGTCGGCGCGCAGCGTGTGCAGCGGCACGCGACCTTCGCGGTACCACTCCATGCGCGCGATTTCCGCACCGCCAAGCCGTCCCGAGCAATTGATGCGGATGCCTTCCGCGCCGAGACGCATCGCCGACTGCACAGCGCGCTTCATGGCGCGGCGGAACGCCACGCGGCGCTCGAGCTGCTGCGCAATCGACTCGGCCACCAGCGTCGCGTCGAGCTCCGGCTTGCGGATCTCGACGATGTTGATGACGACGTCGGACGAGGTAATGTCCGCGACCTTCTTGCGCAGCTTGTCGATGTCGGCGCCCTTCTTGCCGATCACCACGCCCGGACGGGCCGAGTGGATGGTGACGCGGCACTTCTTGTGCGGACGCTCGATCACGATGCGGGCGACGGCGGCCTGCTTGAGTTCCTTGTGCAGGATCTCGCGGATCTTGACGTCCTCGTGCAGCAGCTTGCCGTATTCCTGCTTGCCGGCGAACCAGCGAGAATCCCAGGTCCGGTTGATGCCGAGACGCAGACCGATCGGATTGATCTTTTGACCCATCGTGTTCTCCTGCGCCTTTAAGCGGCTGCTGCTTCGGCTTCGACCTGACGAACGATGATCGTCAGCTGCGAAAATGGTTTGTAGACACGGCCCGAGCGGCCACGGCCGCGGGCGGCGAAGCGCTTCATCACGAGGCCGTTGCCGACGAAAGCCTGCGCCACGACGAGATCATCGACGTCGAGGTCGTGATTGTTCTCGGCATTGGCGATAGCCGATTCCAGGCACTTCTTCACATCGACCGCGATCCGCTTGCGCGAAAACTGCAGGTCGGCGAGCGCGGCAGACGCCTTCCGGCCGCGAATGAGCTGGGCGACCAGGTTGAGCTTCTGCGGGCTTACCCGCAGCATCCGGGCGACCGCCTTGGCCTCGTTGTCGGCGAGGCTCCGTTCGCGCTTAGGTTTGCTCATCGTTTAATCCTCAAGCCTTCTTGGCTTTCTTGTCGCCGGAGTGGCCATGGAAGGTCCGGGTCGGCGAGAACTCGCCGAACTTGTGACCGACCATTTCCTCGTTGACGGCCACCGGCACGTGCTTCTGGCCGTTGTAGACACCGAAGGTCAGGCCGACGAACTGCGGCAGGATCGTCGAGCGACGGCTCCAGATCTTGATGACGTCGTGACGGCCGGACGCGCGCGCGGCATCTGCCTTCTTGAGCAGAGAACCCTCGACGAACGGGCCTTTCCAGACTGAACGAACCATGTCCGGCGTTCCTTACTTCTTCCGCTTGTGGCGGCTTAGGAGAATGAATTTGTTGGTCGACTTGTTGGTGCGGGTCTTCTTGCCCTTGGTCGGCTTGCCCCACGGAGTGACCGGGTGGCGACCGCCCGAGGTACGACCTTCACCACCGCCGTGCGGATGGTCGATCGGGTTCATCGAAACGCCGCGGTTGTGCGGCTTGCGGCCCAGCCAACGGTTGCGGCCGGCCTTGCCGATCGAGGTGTTCATGTGATCCGGGTTCGACACGGCGCCGATCGTGCCACGGCAACGGCCGTGCACCAGGCGCTGCTCGCCCGAGTTCAGGCGGATGATCACGTAGTCCTGGTCGCGACCGACGAGCTGGGCGTAGGTGCCCGCGGAACGGGCGAGCTGACCGCCCTTGCCGATCTTGACTTCGATGTTGTGGATGATCGTGCCGACCGGCATGTTGCCGAGCGGCATGACGTTGCCCGGCTTCACGTCGACGTAGTTGCCGGCAACGACGGAATCACCGACGGCCAGACGCTGTGGCGCCAGGATATAGGCCTGGGTGCCGTCCTGGTACTTGACCAGCGCGATGAACGCGGTGCGGTTCGGATCATATTCGAGCCGCTCAACCGTCGCCGGCGCATCGACCTTGTCGCGCTTGAAGTCGACGGTGCGCAGCGTCTGCTTATGACCACCGCCGCGGAAACGCACGGTGATACGGCCGGTGTTGTTGCGGCCGCCCGAGGAGTGCTTACCCTCGGTGAGCGCCTTGACCGGCTTGCCCTTGTAGAGGGCCGAACGATCGACCATGACCAGCTGGCGCTGGCCCGGCGTCGTGGGATTGAATGTCTTCAGTGCCATCGTCGTACGACCTTACAGACCGGTGGTGACGTCGATCCGGTGGCCCTCTTCGAGGGTCACGATCGCGCGCTTACTGTTCGACTGCGAGCCGAGATTGCCGCGGAAGACCTTGGTCTTGCCCTTGCGGACCAGCGTGTTGACGCTCTTGACCTTGACGTCGAACAGCTTCTCGATCGCTTCCTTGATCTGCGGCTTGGTCGCCTTCGCGGCCACCTTGAACAGCACCTTGTTGTGCTCCGAGGCGATCGTCGCCTTTTCGGTCACGACCGGCGACAGGATCACGTCGTAGTGGCGAGGCTCGATGTTCTTCGTCATTTGAAGCGCGCCTCCAGCGCATCGATGGCGGCCTTGGTCAGAACGAGCTTCTGACGGCGCAGGATGTCATAGACGTTGATGCCCTGGATCGGCAGCACGTCCATGTTCGGGATGTTACGCGCGGCCGCGGCAAATCCGTTGTTGAGCTCGGCACCGTCGATGATCAGCGCGTTGGTGAGTCCCAAGCCCGAGAAGTGACCGAGCAGCGCCTTGGTCTTGGCGGCTTCCAGCGCGGCCTTCTCGATCACGACGAGATCGCCGTCCTTGGCCTTGGCCGAGAGCGCATGCTTCAGCGCGAGCGCGCGGACCTTCTTCGGCAGGTCGGTGGCGTGCGAGCGCACCACCGGGCCGAAGGCACGGCCGCCGCCACGGAACTGCGGCACGCGGGCCGAGCCGTGACGAGCACCGCCGGTGCCCTTCTGCTTGTACATCTTCTTGCCGGTGCGCCAGATCTCGGCGCGGCCCTTGGCCTTGTGCGTGCCGGCCTGGCGCTTGTTGAGCTGCCACTGCACGCAGCGCGCGATGATGTCCTCGCGCGGCTCAAGGCCGAAAATGGCGTCGGAAAGCTGGACCGAGCCGGCTTCCTTACCTTCGAGGGTCGTGACCTTCAATTCCATCTCACGCCTCCTGCGCAGCCGGGGCGGCTTCCGCTTCGCCAGCAACCTTGAACTTGCCGGGCTTCGGAGCTTCCTTCGGCAGCGGCTTCTTGACGGCGTCGCGCACGCGGATCCAGCCGCCCTTGGAGCCGGGAACGGCGCCTTCGACGAGGATCAGGCCGCGCTCGACATCGGTCTGGACGACACGAAGATTGAGCGTGGTGATGCGATCGACACCCATGTGGCCGGGCATCTTCTTGTTCTTCCAGGTCTTGCCGGGGTCCTGACGGCCACCGGTCGAACCGATCGAGCGGTGCGAGATCGACACACCGTGCGTGGCGCGCAGACCGCCGAAGTTCCAGCGCTTCATACCGCCGGCAAACCCCTTACCGACGGAGGTGCCGGTCACGTCGACGAACTGGCCGACGACGAAGTGATCGGCCTGGATCTCGGCGCCGACCGGGATCATGGCATCCGCGGTGACGCGGAATTCCTCGACCCGGCGCTTCGGCTCGACCTTGGCGACGGCGAACTGACCGCGCTCGGCCTTGGGCATGTAAACGGTCTTGCGGCTGCCAGAACCGAGCTGGAGCGCGACGTAACCATTCTTCTCTTCGGTGCGGTGGCCTACGACCTGGCAATTGCCGAGCTTCAGCACGGTCACGGGAATATGTTCGCCGGCCTCCGTGAAGACCCGCGTCATCCCGACCTTTTGTGCGATCACTCCGGAGCGCATCGGCTTGCTTCCTGTTCTTTCTGTCCGCTTGACGCGAACGGGATCCAAAATCTTAGAGCTTGATCTCGACGTCGACACCGGCGGCAAGGTCGAGCTTCATCAAAGCATCGACGGTCTGCGGGGTCGGATCGACGATGTCGAGCAGGCGCTTGTGAGTGCGCATCTCGAACTGTTCGCGGCTCTTCTTGTCGACGTGGGGCGAACGGTTGACGGTGAACTTCTCGATGCGGGTGGGCAGCGGAATGGGTCCGCGGACCTGCGCGCCGGTGCGCTTCGCCGTGTTCACGATCTCACGGGTCGACGTATCGAGGATACGATGGTCGAACGCCTTGAGACGGATACGAATGTTTTGGCCGTTCATTGCCGTGCTTTCTTTGAGTAGAGTGGCGAGTAGCGAGCAGCGAAATAGAATTCCCTATTCGCCACTCACCATTCCCTATTCGCTTGTTTACTCGATGATCGAGGCGACGACGCCGGCACCGACGGTGCGGCCGCCTTCGCGGATCGCGAAGCGGAGCTTCTCCTCCATCGCGATCGGCACGATCAGGTGCACTTCCATCGCGATGTTGTCGCCCGGCATCACCATCTCGGTGCCTTCCGGCAGGTGCACGACACCGGTCACGTCGGTGGTGCGGAAGTAGAACTGCGGACGGTAGTTGGTGAAGAACGGGGTGTGGCGACCGCCCTCTTCCTTGGTGAGGATGTAGGCCTCGGCCTTGAACTTGGTGTGCGGCTTGACCGAACCGGGCTTGGCCAGAACCTGGCCGCGCTCGACGTCCTCGCGCTTGGTGCCGCGGAGCAGCGCGCCGATGTTGTCGCCGGCCTGGCCCTGATCCAGCAGCTTGCGGAACATTTCGACGCCGGTGACGGTGGTCTTCTGGGTCGCGCGCAGACCGACGATCTCGATTTCCTCGCCAACCTTGACGACGCCGCGCTCGACACGGCCGGTCACGACGGTGCCGCGGCCTGAGATCGAGAACACGTCTTCAACCGGCATCAGGAACGGCTGGTCGATCGGACGCTCCGGCTGCGGGATGTACTCGTCGACGTTGCGCATCAGCTCGAGGATGGCGTCGTGGCCGAGCTTCTTGTCGGAATCTTCGAGAGCGGCGAGCGCCGAACCCTTGATGATCGGAATCTTGTCGCCGGGGAATTCGTACTTCGAGAGCAGCTCGCGAACTTCGAGTTCGACGAGCTCGAGCAGCTCCGGATCGTCAACCATGTCGCACTTGTTGAGGAACACGACGAGCGCGGGCACGCCGACCTGACGGGCGAGCAGGATGTGCTCGCGGGTCTGCGGCATCGGGCCGTCAGCGGCCGACACGACCAGGATCGCACCGTCCATCTGGGCGGCGCCGGTGATCATGTTCTTGACGTAGTCGGCGTGGCCGGGGCAGTCGACGTGGGCGTAGTGGCGGTTCTTCGTCTCGTACTCGACGTGGGCGGTCGAGATGGTGATGCCGCGCGCCTTCTCTTCCGGCGCCTTGTCGATCTGGTCGTACGCGGTGAACGTCGCGCCGCCGGTCTCGGCGAGGATCTTGGTGATCGCCGCGGTCAGCGACGTCTTGCCATGGTCGACGTGACCGATGGTGCCGATGTTGCAGTGCGGCTTGTTACGTTCAAACTTTGCTTTGGCCATTTGACTCTCCGTTCAATCGTCAGCTTGAGACCGACGACAATCAGGCAAACTTCTTCTGGACTTCTGCCGACACGTTGGCCGGCGCTTCTGCGTAGTGGTCGAACTGCATGGTGAAGGTCGCGCGACCCTGGCTCATCGAGCGCAGATTGTTCACGTAACCGAACATGTTCATGAGCGGCACCATCGCATTGATGACGTTGGCGTTGCCGCGCATGTCCTGACCCTGGATCTGACCGCGCCGGGAGTTCAGGTCGCCGATGACCGAGCCGGTGTAGTCTTCCGGGGTCACCACTTCGACCTTCATGATCGGCTCGAGCAGGACGGACTTGCCCATCTGGAGCGCTTCGCGGAAGCAGGCGCGCGAGGCGATTTCGAAGGCGAGCGCCGACGAGTCGACGTCGTGATACTTGCCGTCGACGAGCGTCACCTTGACGTCGACCACGGGGAAGCCAGCGACCACGCCCGATGACAGCACGCTCTCCAGGCCCTTCTCGACGCCGGGGATGTATTCCTTCGGCACCGCGCCGCCGACGACCTTCGATTCGAACTCGAAGCCCTTGCCGGGCTCGTTTGGCTCGACGATGAACGACACGGCCGCGAACTGGCCGGTACCGCCGGTCTGCTTCTTGTGGGTGTAGCTGTGCTCCACCCGCTTGGTGATGCGCTCACGGAACGCCACCTGCGGCGCACCGATGTTGGCGTCGACCTTGTAGGTGCGCTTGAGGATGTCGACCTTGATGTCGAGATGAAGTTCGCCCATGCCCTTGAGGATGGTCTGGCCGGACTCGTGGTCGGTCGACACGCGGAAGGACGGATCCTCCGCGGCGAGCTTGGCCAGCGCCACGCCCAGCTTCTCCTGGTCAGCCTTGGACTTCGGCTCGATCGCGATCTCGATAACCGGCTCGGGGAATTCCATCTTCTCCAGGATCACCTGCTTGTCGGGATCGCACAACGTGTCACCGGTGCGCGCTTCCTTCAGGCCGGCCAGCGCGACGATGTCGCCGGCATAGGCTTCCTTGATGTCCTCGCGGTTGTTCGCATGCATCAACAGCATGCGCCCGATGCGCTCCTTCTTCTCGCGGGTCGAGTTCACGACGCCGGTGCCGCTCTGCAGAACGCCGGAGTAGATGCGGCAGAAGGTGATGGTGCCGACGAACGGGTCGTCCATGATCTTGAACGCGAGCAGCGCCAACGGCTCCTTGTCGTCCGCCTTGCGCACGACTTCGTTGCCCTTGTCGTCGGTGCCCTTGATCGCGGGCACATCGAGCGGCGACGGCAGATAGTCGACGACGGCGTCGAGCAGCGGCTGCACGCCCTTGTTCTTGAAGGCCGAGCCGCACAGCACGGGATAGAACGCGCCGGTCAGCACCGCCTTGCGGATCAGCCGCTTCAACGTCGCCTCGTCCGGCTCCTTGCCGTCGAGATAAGCGGCCATGGCGTCGTCGTCGAGCTCGACGGCGGCTTCCACCATCTTCTCGCGGTATTCCTTGGCCTGGTCGACGAGCTCTTCCGGAATGTCGACATAGTCGAATTTCGCGCCGAGCGATTCATCGTTCCAGACGACGCCCTTCATCTTCACGAGGTCGACGAGACCCTTGAAGTTGTTCTCGGCACCGATCGGAAGCTGGATCGCGACGGGCTTGGCGCCGAGGCGATCGACGATGTCAGCCAGGCACTTGAAGAAGTCCGCACCGATCTTGTCCATCTTGTTGGCGAAGACGATGCGCGGAACCTTGTACTTGTCGCCCTGGCGCCAGACCGTCTCGGTCTGGGGCTCGACGCCCTGGTTCGAGTCGAGCACGCAGACGGCGCCGTCGAGCACGCGCAAGCTGCGCTCGACTTCGATGGTGAAGTCGACGTGGCCGGGCGTGTCGATGATGTTCAGGCGCTTGCCGTTCCAGAACGCGGTAGTCGCAGCCGAGGTGATCGTGATGCCACGCTCCTGCTCCTGCTCCATCCAGTCCATCGTCGCGGCACCTTCGTGCACTTCGCCGATCTTGTGGCTCTTGCCGGTGTAATAGAGGATACGCTCGGTCGTCGTCGTCTTGCCGGCGTCGATATGCGCCATGATACCGAAATTACGGTAGTCCTCGATGGCATGTTGGCGGGGCATGGGGTGTTCCTTGCGAGTCCGTTTGTTTCGCCGTTACCAGCGATAGTGCGAGAAGGCGCGGTTGGCTTCCGCCATGCGGTGCACGTCTTCGCGCTTCTTGACGGCGTTCCCCCGGTTGTTCGACGCATCCAAAAGCTCCGCCGAGAGCCGCTCGGTCATCGTCTTCTCGTTGCGCTCGCGCGCGGCCGCGATCAGCCAGCGAATGCCCAGAGCCTGCCGGCGGGTCGAGCGAACCTCGACCGGAACCTGGTAGGTCGCGCCGCCGACGCGGCGGGAACGCACTTCGATCGTCGGCATGACGTTCTCGAGCGCCTGCTCGAACACGCCAAGCGGGTTCTGCTTGGTCTTGGTTTCGATGATACCGAACGCACCGTAGACGATGCCCTCGGCGACCGACTTCTTGCCGGCATACATCACCGAGTTCATGAACTTCGTGACGATGATGTTCCCGAACTTCGGATCGGGAAGGACTTCACGCTTTTCAGCAGAATGGCGACGAGACATGGACGAGGTTCCCGCTTACTTCGGACGCTTGGCGCCGTACTTCGAACGACGCTGCTTACGGTTCTTGACGCCCTGGGTATCCAGAACGCCGCGGAGGATGTGGTAGCGCACGCCGGGCAAGTCCTTGACGCGGCCGCCGCGGATCATGACCACCGAGTGCTCCTGGAGGTTATGACCTTCGCCGGGGATGTAGCCGATCACCTCGAAGCCGTTGGTCAGGCGCACCTTGGCGACCTTACGAAGCGCCGAGTTCGGCTTCTTCGGAGTGGTGGTGTAGACGCGGGTGCAAACACCACGCTTCTGCGGCGACTGCTGCAGCGCCGGCACCTTCTTGCGCGACTTCTGCACTTCCCGCGGTTGAGCGATCAGCTGGTTGATCGTCGGCATCCTGGCCTTACCCTTTGTTCTGCCGCGGCCCCTTCCGGGTCCGCTGTCTTGCCGCGGCCCGTTGCCGGGACCGCAAATTCTTTCGAGCTACCGGCCCGACGGAGCCGCCTTGCGCAGATCAATCCGCACAAAGCGAAATTGCGCCAACCGCTCCATCACCGAGCGGAAAGCGCTTCGACGCCACAGAGGACCGCAGTATTGGACCGGTCAGCACAATGCCGTGGCCCGCGCACTGAGGTCATGCATCCGAGTTCGATCTCATGAGAACGTGCTCAAGAGAACTAAAATCGCACTGGCATTGCCTAGCTATGATCGACAGCGTTTGAGCGGCATTCGTCGAGGTTGGTGCCCGCCTTGGCGACCCCCTGAGGGATCAAACGGGTGGCCCGTTCCGACGCTGGCGATGCTCACCGCCTGTCGTTAAGTGAGGCGCTTTCTATAAGTGAGAATCGATCAAGTCAAGGTGAAACGACAGTCACAAAGCGCTTCAGGCGCCTGCAGAAATAGCCCCTCGGCCACCTCACCGCCCCTGCCTGACATGGGAATGAAGCGCTCGATTTGCTAGGTCCGAAGACAATTATACCCGGACTAAATGTAGCTTTATTACCAAAGTGAGCGTGTTTTCCCGCCCACACACCAATCCGCTGGCTCGTGGCAGGCTTTCCAGCCTTCCGAGGCTTGCCACGATGCCCCGTCTCGCCTGAATTTTCGGCTGGCGTTGGTCGAGCCGCAAGGGGCCGGCGCGGCCAATCCAAGCGCCGAAAATCTGCGGCTTCGCGTCGGCCGAACGCCGTGCATCAGGGAATCACCGACTCGGTGCCGGGGTCCGCGTTCTTGGGCGAGGCGACATGGATCGCGCACGGCGATTCCTTTGCAGCCGAACGACCCCGGTCACTCCTCCTCGTCGTCCTCATCGTCCTCGAGGTCTTCATCCTCGTCATCATCGTCGCTGCCGTCGTCGGCGTAAGCCACCGCGCCATGGGGCTGGTGGACCTGGTCGTTCCACAGCTTGCGATAGGTGCCGTTGCCGGCGAGCAGCTCGGCATGGGAGCCGCGCTCAATCGCCTTGCCCCCTGATATCACGATGATCTCGTCCATCTCGACCACCGAGGTCAGGCGGTGGGTCGACCAGATCATGGTGCGGCCCTTGGCGACCTTCAGCAGCGTGCGGTTGATCGCGGCTTCCGTGGTCTGGTCGAGCGCCGAGGTGGCTTCATCCAGCAGCAGCACCGACGGATTACGGATGATCGCGCGCGCAATCGCGATGCGCTGGCGCTGGCCGCCCGAAAGCGTATCGCCGCGCTCGCCGACCGGGGTGTCGTATCGCTGCGGCAGGCCCATGATGTAGCGGTGGATCTCGGCCTTCTTGGCCGCCTCCTCCACCTCCTCATCGGTTGCGCCCTCCTTGCCGAGCCGGATGTTCTCGCGGATCGACATGTTGAACAGCATGTTCTCCTGAAACACCACCGCCATGCTCCGGCGCAGCGAATCCAGCGTCACCTTGCGGACGTCGACGCCGTCGATGGTGAGGCGGCCTTCGTCGGGCACGTAGAGCCGGAGGATCAGATTGAGCAGCGTGCTCTTGCCGGAGCCGGACGGACCGACGATGGCAATGCGCTTGCCGGCATTGAGCTTGAGGCTGAGATTGTCCAGCACCGGCGTCTGGCTGCCTTCGTATTGGAACGTCACACGGTCGAAGGTGATGTCGTGGGTGATGCGTGGCAGGTCGGGCGCGCCGGGGCGATCGGCGCCGCGCGTCGGTTCGTCGAGCAGTTCCTGAATGTGCCGGATCGCGGCGGCCGAGGAGATCGACACCGGGATGAAATGCATCACATGGGCGATGTTGTAGGAGACCTCCCAGAACGCGCTCTCGAAGGTGACGAAGGTGCCGATCGTGATCTGGCCCTTGGTCGCCAGATATGCGCCGATCGCGAGCACGACCAGGTGCAGGAGCAGCACCGAGATGGTGACCGTCCGCTCCACCATGGTCGACAGGAACGCGGCGGAGGCGATCTTGTTGCGCGTCTCGTCGTTGCGGAAGGTGAAGAAGCCGAACATCTTGCGCTGCAGGCTGAACGCCTTGATCACGGCCTGGGCCGCCACGTTCTCCTGCACCATGCCGAGCAGCGCACTCTCGTTGAGCTTCTGCTCGTAATTGGCCTGCACCGCCTTCGGAGTGAGGATGCGCGGGCCGATCAGCGTGATCGGGAACACCAGCAGCGCGACCGCCGCGAGCTGCCAGTTCAGGAACACCATCAGGATGATGCCGGCGATCAGTTCCAGGAACGGCAGCGCTGCGCTATTGGCAAAGGTCTTGACCGAACCTTCGAAGGCCGAGAGATCGACGGAAAAGCGCGACAGGATCTCGCCGCGCTTGGTGCGGCCGAAATAGGCGGCCGGCAGATCCTGGACGTGCTCGAACAGGCGTTTGCGCACATCGGAAATGATGCAGGCAGCGAGCCGCGCGTCCCAGCGCTCGTACCAGACCGCGACGATCGAGGTGAAGATGCCGGCGACCGCGAGCACGCCGAGGATCTTGTAGAGAGCCTGGAAGTCCTCCTCGCCGAGCGCGTCGTCGATGAGGTACTTCAGGCTGAGCGGCATGATGACGTTGAACAGCGTCTCGACCAAGACGCCGAACGCCACGAATGACAGCATGCGCTTGTAATTGGTCAGATAGGGCCTGACGAACCCGACGATGGTGGCGAGCGCGCCGGCAGCCTCGCGCGCAGTAAAGATGACGAGATCCTCGTCCTCATCGTCCTCATCGAGCTCCAGCTCATCCTTCCCCTTGCCTTCGTCTTCCTCATCGTCCTCGAGGTCCGGCTTGGCGCTGGGGGCGAGCTTGTCGTCGCGCTCGGCCGCCTCTTCCGCGGCGGGCTTCTGTTTGTCGGGCGAGAGGGGCTTGGACGCCATGAAACCAACCGATGCTGACGGCCGGCATGACCGCAGAGAAAGCAGGAATAGCGGCAACCGCTATTGCACCGATTCTATGCGATCAAGATGAATTCGGCAAAACAATTGGCAGATCCGGGGGGCGCGGCTTGCTAGTCGTCGTCCTCGTCCTTGACCTTGTCGAAGAAGGAATAGCGCAAGCTGTCAGCGTCGGCATACCACTGGCCCGGCCCCTTGTTGGCGGCGAGCGTGGCCTCCCAGAGCGCATCGGTGCAGTCCTTGCGGTGCATCGACAGATCGAAGCCGTTGCCGAAGAACAGTTCGGACCATTCCCACCAGGTGCCGAGCTTCTTGACCCCGCGCAGCAGGTCGTAGCGGTCGATCAGTGCCGGCGCCATGTCCGAGGTGATCGAGCCGAACACGACGCCGGTCTTGACCACACGATTCAGCTCGCGGATCGCGCGGGCCACCTGTTTCGGGGAAACGTGGCAGAGGCTGGTCTCGAACACGAAGTCGAACGCACCCTCCTTGAACGGCATGTCTGTGATCGAGCCGAGCTTGTTGTACTTCTTCAGTGCCTTCGGCGTCTTGGCATGAATGGCGCGGTTGTTCTCGATTCCCCATGCATCGATGCCGCGATCGCGCAGTGCACCGACCAGCTCGCCGCTGGCGGAGCCCGCGACCAGCAGCTTGGCGCCCTTCGCCTCGCCCCAGACGATGCCGACCAGCTTGGTGAGATAATCGGGATCGGTGAAGTGGCGCCACGCCTCGTGATAGGGACCGAGGCCGCGATAGTTCTCGAAATAATCGCGGTCGATCTTGTCGGAGCGCGGCTTGTCCTCCTGCGCGCGCTCGCGGCGCAGCCGCATCATCTCGGTCAGAATGATGTCGGTCGCCGCATCCGAGGAGTCGAGCAGACCGTTCAACGTCGAGTCAAACAGATAGTCGCCGACCACGACGATGCCGGGATGCTCCTTCGGCTCGGGCCGGTGATTGGTCATCACGTCGCGCACCGGCAGACCGCCCGGCAACGCGTTCACCGACGACAGCCAGCGGTGGATCTTGCCTTCCATGAAATGCGAACGCGCGTTGCCGAGGAATGCCGGCAGCGATTTCAGCGCCGCGTCGATCAGCTCCTGGTCCGACAGATTGGCAAAGGCCAGCGCGTCAGAGCCGGCAATGAGCCAGTTCAAGACGCCATGCTTGCCGACGTCATGGCGCGCGCCCTCGTTGTAGACGCAGCAGCCGCCGAAGGCCTCCGACATGAACCAGGCGCCGGAAATCTTCTCGCCCCAGAACGGCTCGTCGAACAGGATCGAGACGCGCAGGTAATGCGCGGGGCGGTCGAAGTAAGAGACGTGCTTGACCATCGACTTGCGCAGCTGCTCGCCTTCCCAGCCGACGGTGGCGAGCCAGGAATGCGGCAGGCACATCAGCACGAGATCGAAATCGCGCGTCTCGGGGCCCCTGCCGTTCATCATCTTGAGCTGGTAGCGACCGGTCGGCGCCTTGCCGACGGTGAGCACCCGGTGGTTGAGCTGAATGTCGGCATTGACTTCCGACTGCAGGCACTCGATCAGCTGCTCGTTGCCGTTCTGGATGGAATAGAGGCCGATATAGCCGTCGACGTCCATCAGATAGTTCTTGAGCGCATTGAGGCCGTTGGTGTTGTGGCTCTCGGTCGCAATGTCCGAGCGCGCCATGACCTTGAAGAAACGCTTTGCCGTCTCGTCCTCGACCTCCTCGTCGAGCACCTGCTCGGCGGTCTTGTAGGCCCAGGGGTTCTCGTTGTCGTGCGCGCCGACGCCCTCGTAATATTCGATCGGCGACATCACCTCGGTACAGCGCTTGCGGAATGCTTCGATCGCGGCCGCGGTCTTGGCGCCGAATTTACGGCGCATGCCCGCGACGTCGTTGAGGAGCTCGCCGCCGAACTGCACCTGCTCGGCATCCATCGGAATGGTCTGCAGCCCGAAATGCTGGATCAGCTCGCGCAGCGGATCGGGGCCGGTCATCGAGTAGTCGTAGATCTCGGCCACGCCGGCCTCGTACATCGCGGGCGCAGAATCGAATTTGCGCGTGACGATCTTGCCGCCGAGCCGATCGGATGCCTCGAAGATGGTGACGCGGCAGAGGTCGCCGAGCTTGCGCTTCAGATACCAAGCGCTCATCAGCCCGCCGGGGCCGCCGCCTACGATTGCAAGATCAAGCATGTGAGTTCCGTGGTCTCCGGCCCTGCCCCCGACACGGGACCACCGGCCTAAGCTCTCCTAGCAGAAGCGCTTTTGCGGCTGAAGGAAAGATGAACAAGAGCTGATCCCGCATCGCAATAAACAGGGAAAGCAGCAAAAAGGCCGGCAAAAGCCGGCCTTTTCATTGTCCTCGGTATTCCTACGGATGAAGCATCATTCCGCCGGCGGCAGCGCCATCGGCTCCGCTTCTGGGGCCGGCGACACGACGGCCGCCTGCTTCTCGCGCTCGTCGAGGATCAGCTTGTCGCGCTTCATGGCGACTTCGCGGATCTTGGCCATGGAGGCGCCGGTGCCTGCCGGGATCAGCCGGCCGACGATGACGTTCTCCTTGAGACCCTCGAGCGGATCGATCTTGCCGTTGACCGCCGCTTCCGTGAGGACGCGGGTGGTCTCCTGGAACGAGGCAGCCGAGAAGAACGAGCGGGTCTGGAGGCTCGCCTTGGTGATGCCGAGCAGAACCGGCGTTCCCGTGGCGGGCTTCTTGCCCTCTTCCCTGGCCTTCTCGTTCAGCGCGTCGAACTCGATCTTGTCGACCTGCTCGCCCGAGATCATGTCCGTGTCGCCCTGGTCGGTGACTTCCACCTTCTGGAGCATCTGGCGAACAATCACCTCGATGTGCTTGTCGTTGATGAGCACGCCCTGGAGCCGGTAGACCTCCTGGATCTCGTTGACCAGATAGGCCGCGAGTTCCTCGATGCCCTTGATCGCCAGGATGTCGTGCGGCGCCGGGTTGCCTTCCACGATGAAGTCGCCCTTTTCGACGACGTCGCCGTCCTGAAGGTGGATGTGCTTGCCTTTCGGGATCAGGTACTCGCGCGGCTCCTCGGTCTTGTCCATCGGCTCGATCGAGATGCGACGCTTGTTCTTGTAGTCGCGGCCGAACCGGATGGTGCCCGCGATCTCGGCGATGATCGCCGCATCCTTCGGACGCCGTGCCTCGAACAGCTCCGCCACCCGCGGCAGACCGCCGGTGATGTCGCGCGTCTTGGCGCTTTCGGTCGAGATACGGGCGAGGATGTCGCCCGGCTGAACCTTGGCTCCGATGTCGACCGAGAGAATGGCGTCGACCGACAGCATGTAGCGGGCATCGCCGCCACGGGCGAGCTTGAGCACCTTGCCGTCCTTGCCCTTGACCACGATGGCCGGACGTAGGTCCGAACCGCCGCGGGTCGAACGCCAGTCGATGACCACGCGCTTGGCGATGCCGGTGGCCTCGTCCAGCGTTTCCGAGATCGACTGTCCTTCGACCAGATCCTCGAAGCCGATGGTGCCCTCGACCTCGGTGAGGAGCGGACGGGTATAGGGATCCCACTCGACGATGCGCTGGCCGCGCTTGACGTTGTCACCCTCGTCGACGTGCAGGCGCGAGCCGTACTGGATACGGTGCGTCGCACGCTCGGTACCGTCGGCATCGACGATCGCCACCACCATGTTGCGCACCATCGCGATCAGGTGACCTTCGCTGTTGCGGGCGATGGCCTTGTTCCTGATCACGATCTTGCCGTCGAAGTTAGCTTCGACGAAGGACTGCTCGTTGAGCTGCGCCGCACCGCCAATGTGGAAGGTGCGCATGGTGAGCTGGGTGCCCGGCTCGCCGATGGACTGCGCCGCGATGACGCCGACCGCTTCGCCGTGGTTGACCGGCGTGCCGCGGGCGAGATCGCGGCCGTAGCACTTACCGCAGATGCCGTTGACGAGCTCGCAGGTCAGTGCCGAGCGGATCTTCACCTCCTGCACGCCACCCTGCTGGATGGCATCCAGATGGCTCTCTTCCATCAGCGTGTCGCGCTTGATGATCACCTTGCCCGAGCTGTCACGCACGTCTTCGCAGGCCGTGCGTCCGAGGATGCGCGAACCGAGCGAGGCGACCACGGTGCCGGCATCGACGATGGCACGCATCTTGATGCCGAGCTTGGTGCCGCAGTCGCTCTGCGTGATGATGCAGTCCTGCGCCACGTCGACCAGACGACGGGTCAGGTAGCCGGAGTTCGCGGTCTTCAACGCGGTGTCCGCGAGGCCCTTGCGGGCGCCGTGGGTCGAGTTGAAGTACTCGAGCACCGAGAGGCCTTCCTTGAAGTTCGAGATGATCGGCGTCTCGATGATCTCACCCGACGGCTTGGCCATCAGGCCGCGCATGCCGGCGAGCTGGCGCATCTGGGCCGGCGAACCGCGGGCACCGGAGTGAGCCATCATGTAGATCGAGTTGATGTCGGCGTCGGCTCCGCTCGCCGTCTTCTTGGTGGCGGAGATCTCCTTCATCATCGCCTTGGCGATTTCTTCCGTGGCCTTCGACCAGGCGTCGACGACCTTGTTGTACTTCTCGCCATGAGTGATCAGGCCGTCGTTGTACTGCTGCTCGAAATCCTTCGCCAGCGTACGGGTAGTATCGACGATCTTCCACTTGCCGTGCGGCACGACCATGTCGTCCTTGCCGAACGAGATGCCGGCCTTGAACGCGTTGTAGAAGCCGAGCGCCATGATGCGGTCGCAGAAGATCACCGTCTCCTTCTGGCCGCAATGACGGTAGACCTGGTCGATCACGCCCGAGATCTCGCGCTTGGTCATCAGCTTGTTGATGATCTCGTACGAGATCCGCGGATTCTTCGGCAGCAGATTGCCCAGCATCACGCGGCCGGCGGTGGTCTCGATCCAGCGCCTGGAGACCTTGCCGGTCTCGTCCATGCCTTCCCACCGATACTTGATCTTGGTGTGGAGGTGGATGACCTTGGCGTGTAGCGCGTGCTCGAGCTCGGCCATGTCGCCGAAGACCTTGCCCTCGCCGGGCAGGCCTTCGCGCATGATCGAGACGTAGTACAGACCCAGCACGATGTCCTGCGACGGCACGATGATCGGCTGGCCGTTCGCCGGATGCAGGATGTTGTTGGTCGACATCATCAGCACGCGCGCTTCCAGCTGCGCTTCGAGCGACAGCGGAACGTGCACGGCCATCTGGTCGCCGTCGAAGTCGGCGTTGAACGCGGAGCAGACCAGCGGGTGCAGCTGGATCGCCTTGCCCTCGATCAGCACGGGCTCGAACGCCTGGATGCCGAGGCGGTGCAGCGTCGGTGCGCGGTTGAGCAGCACCGGATGCTCGCGGATCACCTCGTCCAGGATGTCCCAGACCTCGGGCCGCTCCTTCTCGACCAGCTTCTTGGCCTGCTTCACGGTGGTGGACAGACCCTTGGCGTCGAGCCGCGAATAGATGAACGGCTTGAAGAGCTCGAGCGCCATCTTCTTCGGCAGGCCGCACTGATGCAGACGCAGCTCGGGACCGACCACGATCACCGAACGACCCGAATAGTCGACGCGCTTGCCGAGCAGGTTCTGACGGAAGCGACCCTGCTTGCCCTTGAGCATGTCGGCGAGCGACTTCAGCGGGCGCTTGTTGGCGCCGGTGATGACGCGGCCGCGGCGGCCGTTGTCGAACAGCGCATCGACCGCTTCCTGAAGCATGCGCTTCTCGTTGCGGATGATGATGTCGGGCGCGCGCAGCTCCATCAGCCGCTTCAAGCGGTTGTTGCGGTTGATGACGCGGCGGTAGAGGTCGTTGAGGTCCGAGGTCGCAAAGCGGCCGCCGTCCAGCGGCACCAGCGGACGCAGGTCCGGCGGGATCACCGGGACCACGGTCATGATCATCCATTCCGGCTTGTTGCCGGAATGGCGGAACGCTTCCACGATCTTCAGGCGCTTGGCGAGCTTCTTGTGCTTGATGTCGGAGTCGGTCTCCTGCATCTCGAGGCGCAACGAGGCCTCGAGCTTCTCGAGGTCCATGCCCTTGAGCAGCTCGCGGATCGCTTCCGCGCCGATCATGGCGGTGAAGGAATCCTGGCCGTACTCGTCCTGCGCCTTCAGATACTCGTCTTCCGACAAGAGCTGACGGTCCTTCAGCGCGGTGAGGCCCGGCTCCAGCACGACGTAATATTCGAAGTAGAGGATCCGCTCGAGATCCTTCAGCGTCATGTCCAGCAGGAGGCCGATGCGCGAGGGCAGCGACTTCAGGAACCAGATATGGGCGACGGGGGCTGCGAGCTCGATATGGCCCATGCGCTCGCGCCGGACGCGCGACAGCGTCACCTCGACCGAGCACTTCTCGCAGATGATGCCCTTGTACTTCATGCGCTTGTACTTGCCGCACAAGCACTCGTAATCCTTGATCGGCCCGAAGATGCGGGCGCAGAACAGGCCATCGCGCTCGGGCTTGAAGGTACGGTAGTTAATGGTCTCCGGCTTCTTGATCTCGCCGTAGGACCAGGACAGAATCTTCTCTGGAGACGCGATCGAGATCCGGATCTGGTCGAAGACCTGAGCCGGCGTCGTCGGGTTGAAGAGATTCATAATTTCTTGGTTCATCGTCTTCTCCTCGCGTGCCGGTCGCCTCCGGCCGCAAATTCGAAAATCACTTAGCGGGGCGCCCTGCCCTCAAGGCCTCAGGCGGGGCGCCAATGCCCGGCCGCGAAGGCCGGGCACGACAGGTCGAATTACTCGGCCGCTTCCGACGTCGGCGCCGGTCCCATCTTGGAGTTGTGCAGGTCGACGTTGAGGCCGAGCGAGCGCATTTCCTTGACCAGCACGTTGAACGATTCCGGAATACCGGCCTCGAACGTGTCGTCGCCGCGCACGATCGCCTCGTACACTTTGGTGCGGCCGGCGACGTCGTCCGACTTCACCGTCAGCATCTCCTGGAGCGTGTACGCCGCGCCGTAAGCCTCGAGCGCCCACACCTCCATTTCGCCGAAGCGCTGGCCGCCGAACTGCGCCTTGCCGCCCAGTGGCTGCTGGGTGACGAGCGAGTACGGACCGATCGAACGCGCGTGGATCTTGTCGTCGACGAGATGGTGCAGCTTGAGCATGTAGATGTAGCCGACCGTCACCTTGCGATCGAACGGATCGCCGGTACGGCCGTCATAGACGGTCGACTGCCCCGAAGCGTCGAGACCGGCGAGCTTCAGCATCTCCTCGATGTCGGCTTCCTTGGCGCCGTCGAACACCGGCGTCGCAATCGGCACGCCGCGGCTCAGATTGTGGCCGAGCTCGATCAGTTCGCTGTCGTTGAGCGACTTGATCGTCTCGTCCTCGCCATAGACCTTCTTCAAGGTTTCCTTCAGCGGCTTGATGTCCTGCTTCGACAGGTAAGCATCGACCGTCTGGCCGATCCGCTTGCCGAGGCCGGCACAGGCCCAGCCGAGATGGGTCTCGAGAATCTGTCCGACGTTCATGCGCGAGGGCACGCCCAGCGGATTGAGCACGATGTCGGCATGCGTGCCGTCTTCGAGGAACGGCATGTCCTCGATCGGCACGATCTTGGACACCACGCCCTTGTTGCCGTGGCGACCGGCCATCTTGTCGCCGGGCTGGATCTTGCGCTTCACCGCGACGAACACCTTGACCATCTTCATCACGCCGGGCGGCAATTCGTCGCCGCGCTGAAGCTTCTCGACCTTGTCGAGGAAGCGCTGTTCCAGCCCCTTCTTCGACTCGTCGTACTGCTTCCGCATGGCCTCGATCTCGGCCATCAGCTTGTCGTTCGGCGAAGCGAACAGCCACCACTGCGACTTCGGGTACTCCTCGAGCACCGCACGGGTGATCTTGGTGTCCTTCTTGAAGCCCTTCGGACCGGCGATGCCCTGCCGCCCTTCGAGCAGCTCGGCAAGACGGTTGTAGACGTTGCGGTCGAGGATCGCCTGCTCGTCGTCGCGGTCCTTGGCCAGACGCTCGATCTCTTCCCGCTCGATCGCCAGCGCACGCTCGTCCTTGTCGACGCCGTGACGGTTGAACACGCGCACTTCGACGATGGTGCCCTGCACGCCCGGAGGAACGCGCAGCGAGGTGTCGCGAACGTCGGAAGCCTTCTCGCCGAAGATGGCGCGCAGGAGCTTCTCTTCCGGCGTCATCGGGCTTTCACCCTTCGGCGTGATCTTGCCCACCAGGATGTCGCCGGCGCGCACTTCCGCACCAATGTAGACGATACCGGCTTCGTCGAGGTTCTTCAGCGCTTCTTCCGAGACGTTCGGAATGTCGCGGGTGATTTCCTCGGGCCCGAGCTTGGTGTCGCGGGCCATCACCTCGAACTCCTCGATGTGGATCGAGGTGAAGACGTCTTCCTTCACGATCCGTTCGGAGAGCAGGATCGAGTCTTCGAAGTTGTAGCCGTTCCACGGCATGAACGCGACCAGCACGTTGCGCCCCAGAGCGAGCTCGCCGAGATCGGTCGAGGGACCGTCGGCGATGATGTCGCCCTTCTTGACGACGTCGCCGACCTTCACCAGCGGACGCTGGTTGATGCAGGTCGACTGGTTGGAGCGCTGATACTTCATCAGCCGGTAGATATCGACGCCCGACTTGGTCGGATCGAGATCTTCGGTGGCGCGGATGACGACGCGGGTCGCGTCGATCTGGTCGATCACGCCCGAACGGCGCGCCGCGATCGCGGCACCCGAGTCACGCGCAACCACGCCTTCCATGCCGGTGCCGACGAACGGCGCCTCGGCGCGAACCAGCGGCACCGCCTGGCGCTGCATGTTCGAGCCCATCAGCGCGCGGTTGGCGTCGTCGTTCTCGAGGAACGGGATCAGCGCCGCGGCCACCGAAACGAGCTGCTTCGGCGACACGTCCATGTAGTCGACCTTGTCGGGCGTCACCGGCAAGACTTCGCCGGCGTGACGACAGACCACGAGGTCTTCGGTGAAACGGCCCTTCGGGTCGAGCGGCACGTTGGCCTGCGCGACCGTGTAGCGGCCCTCCTCCATCGCCGAGAGGTACACGACCTCGTCGGTGACTCGGCCGTCCTTGACCTTGCGGTACGGCGTCTCGACGAAGCCGTACTTGTTCACGCGCGCGAAGGTCGCGAGCGAGTTGATCAGGCCGATGTTCGGGCCTTCCGGCGTCTCGATCGGGCAGATGCGGCCGTAATGCGTCGGATGCACGTCGCGCACCTCGAAGCCGGCACGCTCGCGGGTCAGACCGCCCGGTCCGAGCGCCGACAGGCGTCGCTTGTGGGTGATCTCGCTGAGCGGGTTGGTCTGGTCCATGAACTGCGAGAGCTGCGAGGAGCCGAAGAACTCGCGCACGGCGGCGGCCGCCGGCTTGGCGTTGATCAGGTCCTGCGGCATCACCGTGTCGATGTCGACCGAGGACATGCGCTCCTTGATCGCGCGCTCCATGCGCAGGAGGCCGATGCGGTACTGGTTCTCCATGAGCTCGCCGACCGAACGCACGCGGCGGTTGCCGAGATGGTCGATGTCGTCGATCTCGCCCTTGCCGTCGCGCAAATCCACCAGCGTCTTGATGACGGAGAGGATGTCTTCCTTGCGCAGGGTACGCTGAGTATCGGGCGCATCGAGGTCGAGGCGCATGTTCATCTTGACGCGGCCGACCGCGGAGAGGTCGTAGCGCTCGGCGTCGAAGAACAGCGACTGGAACATGGCCTGCGCCGATTCCAGCGTCGGCGGCTCGCCCGGACGCATGACACGGTAGATGTCGAACAGCGCGTCCTCACGCGTCATGTTCTTGTCGGCCGAGAGCGTGTTGCGAATGTAGGGGCCGACATTGACGTGGTCGATGTCGAGCAGCGGCAGCTCCTTGTAGCCCTGCTCGTTGAGCGCCTTCATCAGCTTGTCGGTGATTTCCTCGCCGGCTTCAGCGTGGATCTCGCCCGTCTTCGGATTGACGAGGTCTTCGGCGACGTAGTTGCCGACCAGTTCCTCATCGGCCATGCGCAGCGCCTTCAGCCCCTTCTCTTGGAGCTGGCGGGCGGCACGGACGGTGAGCTTCTTGCCGGCCTCGAGCACGACCTTGCCGGTATCGGCGTCGACCAGATCGTTGACGGTCGAGTAGCCGCGGAAGCGATTGGCGTCGAACGGAACGCGCCAGCCTTCCTTGGTCCGCTTGTAGAGGATCTTCTTGTAGAACGTGGACAGGATCGCCTCGCCGTCGAGGCCGAGCGCGAACATCAGCGACGTCACCGGAATCTTGCGGCGACGGTCGATACGCGCATAGACGATGTCCTTGGCGTCGAACTCGATGTCGAGCCAGGAGCCGCGGTACGGGATCACGCGGGCGGCGAACAGCAGCTTGCCCGAGGAATGGGTCTTGCCCTTGTCGTGGTCGAAGAACACGCCGGGCGAACGGTGCATCTGCGAGACGATGACGCGCTCGGTGCCGTTGACGATGAAGGTGCCGTTCATCGTCATGAGCGGGATGTCGCCCATGTAGACGTCCTGCTCCTTGATGTCCTTCACCGACTTCGCGCCGGTTTCCTCGTCGATATCGAATACGATGAGGCGCAGCGTTACCTTGAGCGGAGCCGCGAAGGTCATGCCGCGCTGGCGGCACTCGTCGACGTCGTATTTCGGCTGCTCGAACTCGTAGCGGACGAATTCCAGCATCGAGGTGCCCGAGAAGTCGGAGATCGGAAACACCGAGCGGAACACCGCCTGCAGACCCTCGTCAAGACGGCCGCCCGGCGGTTCGTCGACCATCAGGAACTGGTCATACGACGCCTTCTGAACCTCGATGAGGTTCGGCATCTCGGCGACTTCCTTGATGTGTCCGAAGAACTTGCGAACGCGTTTGCGACCGGTGAATGTCTGCTGCGCCATCGTGGCCTCTCATTTCGTCGCCCGCTTGGGCGCGCCGTCCGGAACGCGGCTGCCGCCGCTCCCGGGTTGAATTTTTTCGAACCCGTCTTGGGGGCCAGAAGCTCAGTTCAGGCGGGAATGTCCTGAATCTGTTCTTCAGACCTTCAAAACGCAAAACGACGCGCGGGGCGCAGAAGCGCGCCCGCCCGTCACAACGATTGTCTTCACGGACTGCAAAAGCCCGAAATAGCCTGCTCTCCCAACGGCTTACAGGGAAATCCGTCCCTGCCCACCGCGCTTTCGTGCTGCCGACCCGATATGGGGCGACAATAGTGGAGATTCGAGGGGTAAACCCTCAAATCCCCACACTTTTTCGTGTTCGGCCTGCGTCGGGACGTTCCGTCGCACGCCTTTTGCATCCGGCTCACCCCTTTGATGAGGAGCGGACCAAGACCCCGGGTCGCGCTGATGCTCGCCCGGGACCTCACCAGCAAGCTGCGCTTACTTGAGCTCGACCTTGGCGCCAGCCTTCTCGATCTGCGCCTTGATCTTCTCGGCTTCTTCCTTGTTCACGCCTTCCTTCAGCGGCTTCGGAGCACCCTCGACGAGGTCCTTTGCTTCCTTCAGGCCGAGACCGGTGATGGCGCGGACTTCCTTGATGACCTCGATCTTCTTGTCGCCAGCGCTGGCGAGAACGACCGTGAACTCGGTCTTCTCTTCCGCCGGAGCGGCAGCGGCGCCGCCAGCGGCCGGGCCAGCCACGGCGACAGCCGCGGCAGCCGAAACACCCCACTTCTCTTCGAGGAGCTTCGCGAGTTCGGCAGCTTCGAGCACGGTGAGGCTCGAGAGGTCGTCAACGATCTTCTGCAAGTCAGCCATTGTTCAGTTTCCTTACGTGTAAGTCTGGTTCGGGTTTGAGTTTTGCGAAGGGCGTCAGGCCGCTTCGCCCTTTGAGGCATGAGCCTGGATGACGCGCGCGAGCTTGCCCGCGGGCGCGTTGGCGAGCTGAGCGAGCTTGGTCGCCGGGGCCACGATGAGGCCGACGATCTTGCCGCGCAGTTCGTCAAGCGACGGCAGCGAGGCAAGCGCCTTCACCCCGTCGACATTCAGGACGGTCTTGCCCATCGAGCCGCCGACGATGACGAACTTTTCGTTCGCCTTGGCGAATTCGATGGCGACCTTTGGCGCCGCTACCGGATCGTTGGAAGTCGCGATCACGGTCGGCCCCTTCAGCATGGGGCCGATGGCAACGACGTCAGTGCCTTCAAGAGCAATTTTGGCGAGACGGTTCTTCGAGACCTTCACCGAGGCGCCAGCCTGCTTCATCTGCGTGCGCAGCTTCTGCATCTGGGCAACGGTGAGGCCGGAATATTGAGCAACGATCGCGACGCTCGTGGTCTTGAAGACCTCGTTGAGCTGTTCGACCGCTTCCTTTTTTGCCGCTCGTTCCACAGCAAGCTCTCTCCGGTTGGCGGTCATCGCGAGAAGCGGGACCGCCGGGTTGCACCCATCCTCCCGCCCAAACCTGAACCTCCGGGCCAAACCCATCGGACACGCCGGGCAAGACGACAATTCAAAGCCTGCCCTCCGGGAGCCCATGAGGCCCACGGCGTGTCGAGGTCCGAACCAGACCCCGTTTCGCGAAACCAGTTTGAAGCTGGGGCGCGAAGTGAAATCCGGTCTTCACCCGTCTATGCAGGCCATGCGATTAAGCCGTTGAGAAATCGAAATTCCCCGCGGGCGCCTGCAGTCTTGGACAGGACAAGGTCAGCCGGCGAACCGTCCGACCTCTGTCCGCATTCCACCAAATGAAGGGCTCTCTTTCCTTGTCCGGAAAATCCTTACGGACGTCCTGGAAAGGAATGATCTCCTGTCGTGTCGGGTTTTCGGAATGCGAGCACGAACGCGCCAGCCGAGGTCGGCACGTCCGGAAGCGGCTCTTTAACCGCTCGGAGCCGGCTTGCCAAGAGCAAAATTCACACCAGTTCCAATCCGTTGCCGCAAGCGTTTGACCAATTAGGGCAGAGAAGGATCGCTTCAGGCCTTTTTGACCTCATAGGGCAGCGGCCTGCCATCGAAAAATGCGGTCAGGTTGGCCAGCACGCAATTCTGCATGGCGACGTGCGATTCGAGGGTATGGCCGCCGAGATGAGGGGCGAGCACCACATTGGGCAGCGCGGTCAGCGCGTCGGGCGCGTGCGGTTCCCTCTCATAGACGTCGAGGCCGGCGCCGGCGATGGTCTTGTCCGTCAGCGCCGCGACCAGGGCCTTCTCGTCGATGACCGAGCCGCGGGAGATATTGACGACATACCCGTCCGCGCCAAGGCGCCTCAGGATGTCGGCGCTGACGACGTGCTGGGTCTCGGCTCCGGCCCGGACCGCAATCATCAGCACGCTGCACCAGTCGGCGAGTTCTTCCAGTGACGGGAAATATTGATATGGCAAATCGTATTTGGTGCGGCTGAAATAGCCGACTTCACTCTCGAAAGCGGCGCAGCGCGCCGCGATCTTGCGGCCGATCTCACCCATGCCGTAGACGCCGATGCGGCGGCCGGGCATGCCCGTCTGTGGCCGCATCATCGGCGAGGGTTTTGACGCCGCCCAATCGCCGCTGCGGACATATTGGTCGGCAACCAGGATCCGCCTCGTCGTCGCCAGCATCAGGGTCATCGCAATATCGGCGACCGAAGCTGCGTTGGCGCCCGGACTGTGGCCGACCGCAACCTTGCGCGCGGCGGCCGCCTCCAAGTCGACGCCGTCATAGCCGGTGCCGTAGCAGACAATCGCACCGAGCTTGGGAAACAGGTCCATCGCCTCCGCTCCCAGCGGGGTGCCGCCTGCCGTCAGTACCGCGCGGATGCCGCCGAGCTCGTCAGCCGAAAACACCTCGCGCGCGGGCTTGCCGCCAGTGTCGAGCAGTTCGAAGCGCTCGGCGAAACGCACCATCATCGTCTTGGGAAAGCGGGAGTAGATCAGGACCTTGTCAGCCATTGTTCTTGTTTCCCGTGAACGCGGTCACAAACGACGAGGGGCGGAATCGGTTGCCCAATTCCGCCCCTCATGGATTTTGCAAATCTCAGCCGAGGCAAGCCCTAGCCGAGGATGGTGCCCGGCTCGACCTTCACGCCGGGGCCCATCGTCGAGGACACCGCAACGCGCTGGATGTAGGTGCCCTTGGAGCCGGCCGGCTTCGCCTTGGAGACGGCGTCTGCCAGGGCCTTGATGTTCTCAACCAGCTTCTCCTCGGAGAACGACGCCTTGCCGACGCCGGCCTGCAGGATGCCGGCCTTCTCCACACGGAACTCGACCGAGCCACCCTTGGCACCCTTCACCGCGCCGGTGACATCCATGGTCACGGTGCCGATCTTCGGGTTCGGCATCAGGCCGCGCGGGCCGAGCACCTTACCGAGGCGGCCGACCAGCGGCATCATGTCGGGGGTTGCAATGCAGCGGTCGAAATCGATCGAGCCGTTCTGCACCTTCTCGACCAGGTCCTCGGCGCCGACGACGTCAGCACCCGCCGCCTTGGCCTCGTCGGCCTTGGCGCCACGGGCGAACACGCCGACGCGGAGCGTACGGCCGGTGCCGTTCGGCAGGGTCACGACGCCGCGAACCATCTGGTCGGCGTGACGCGGATCGACGCCGAGATTGATCGCGACCTCGATGGTCTCGTCGAACTTCGCCTTGGCGCGTTCCTTGACCATCTTGATGGCGTCCGCGAGCGGGTAAAGCTTTTCGCGGTCAATACCTTCGCGGGCTTTGTTCAAACGCTTTCCGATTGCCATGACCGCTTACCCCGCAACTTCCAGACCCATCGAACGGGCGGAGCCCTCGACCATCTTCATGGCCGATTCGATGCTGTCGCAATTCAAGTCCTTCATCTTCTTCTCGGCGATCTCGCGCACCTGCGCCTTGGTCACCTTGCCCGCCTTGTCACGGCCCGGCGCCTTCGAGCCGGACTGGATCTTGGCGGCCTGCTTGAGGAAGTAGGACATCGGCGGCGTCTTCATCTCGAAAGTGAAGGAACGGTCCGCATAGATGGTAATGACCACCGGGATTGGGGTGTTCTTCTCTTCCTTCTGGGTCTGCGCGTTGAACGCCTTGCAGAACTCCATGATGTTGAGACCGCGCTGACCGAGCGCGGGACCGATCGGGGGCGAAGGATTCGCCGCACCGGCCGGGACCTGAAGCTTCAGGTATCCGGTCACTTTCTTTGCCATGTATCACTCCTGTTGTGCCGGCATATCCGCCGGCGGTTTCAGGTTCGTGGTCTGGGTCGGATGCGGCTGGCAACCGCCCTCTCCCTCCCACGGCCTCTTGCTGCGCAAGACCGAAGTCTCACGCCTACCCGGTCAGACCTTCTCGACCTGACCGAATTCCAGTTCGACCGGCGTGGCGCGGCCGAAGATCGACACCGCGACCTTCACGCGCGAGCGCGCCTCGTCGATTTCCTCGACCACACCCGAGAACGAGGCGAACGGGCCGTCGGCAACGCGCACGTTCTCGCCGATTTCGAACGAGACCGACGCCTTCGGCCGTTCCACGCCCTCCTGCACCTGATGCAGGATGCGCATAGCCTCGGCTTCCGAGATCGGCATCGGCTTGTTCTCGGCGCCGAGGAATCCCGTCACCTTCGGCGTGTTCTTGATCAGATGGAACGCCTCGTCGGTCAGCTTCATCTTCACCAGCACATAGCCGGGGAAGAACTTGCGCTCGGCGTCGATCTTGCGGCCGCGGCGCACTTCCGTGACCTTCTCGGTCGGCACCAGTACCAGCTCGAACAGCTCCTCGAGCCCGCGCTGCTTGGCCTGCTCGCGGATCGATTCGGCGACCTTCTTCTCGAAGTTCGAATAGGCGTGGACGATGTACCAGCGCTTGTCGGACACTTGAGCGGTTGCTGTTGCCATCAGTGGATGCCCAGAAGGAAGGTGATGAGGTAACGGATGATCTGGTCTGCGGCGAAGAAGAAGACCGAGGCCACGGCGACCATGACGAACACCATGATGGTGGTGATCGTGGTCTCACGACGGGTCGGCCAGGTGACCTTGGCGGTCTCCGAGCGCACTTCCTGCAAGAACTTGAACGGGCTGACTGCCATCGTTTGATGTCCAACGTCCGTCGCAAGACGGCTACTGATTTCAAAGGGATCCGAACAGCCGCCTTTGGCCCAGCCCTCGTCTGAAGGATGAGCCGGAAACCGGGCTCGATTGTTCGGGGATTCAAAGCCGCGCCGGAAATCCGCGTCTAACGGGCCGGCTGCGAGTGCGGGGTAAATACTGCGGATGGGGCCAAAGGTCAAGATATGGGGACGGCTTGCGCCGCAAGCGAGCGGATCGAGCCGCCTAATTGATTTTGCTGGCAGGAGTGGCAGGGCTCGAACCTGCGACCCCCGGTTTTGGAGACCGGTGCTCTACCAATTGAGCTACACTCCTACAGACCCCGCGTCGCCTTAGGATCAGGGCCGCTTTCAAGCACAGGGGACGGCCGGTTTGCAAGGGTGAACCGCGCCGGCTTCGCTTGTTTGTGCCGGGGTTTTGGGGCCACAGTCCATTCCAGATAATCAAGAGCAACCGGGAGCGCCCATGACCGCCACAGCCGCCCAACACGCCACGATCGCGCCGCAGACCCCGCCTCTGCCGGAAGCCCGCCCCGAGACGCTCGGGCTGTCGCGTCCCCGCCTCCGGGCCATGTCGGACGCATTCAAGCGCGAGATCGACAAGGGAACCGTTCCCGGCGTCACCGTGCTGGTGGCCCGCCGCGGCGAAATCGGCTGGTTCGAGGCGCTAGGACGGCAGAGCCCGGCGGGTGCGGCGCCGATGGCGCGCGATTCGATCTTCCGGATCTTCTCGATGACCAAGCCGATTGTCTCGGTCGCTATCATGGCGCTGATCGAGGATGGCCATCTCCTTCTCAGCGACGCGGTCGCCAAGTTCATTCCGGAGTTCGCCGAGCAAAAGGTCGGCGTGGTCAGCGGCGGCCGGCTCGACCTGGTTCCGCCGAGGCGGCCGATGACGGTGCAGGACCTGCTCCGTCACACCTCGGGCCTGACCTACGAGCACCAGGGCGACGGCCCCGTGCACAAGCTCTACCAGGAGTCCCGCGTCCGCAGCCGCAAGATCACCAATGCCGAGCACGCCGCGCTGGTGGCGAGCTTTCCGTTGATCTGCCATCCCGGCGACGAGTTCAACTACAGCCGCTCCACCGACATCCTCGGCCGCATCATCGAAGTCGTCAGCGGCAAATCGCTCGGCGCGTACCTTGCCGAACGCGTCCTCGCGCCCTTGCAGATGGCCGAGACCGGCTTTGCGACGTCCGAGACCAATGCCGGCCGCCTCGCCGAACCGTTCGCGGCCGATCCCTGGACCGGCGACAAGGTCGCGCTCTTCAACATGCTCGAGCAGCCGGTGATGCAGTCCGGTGGCGGCGGGCTGGTCTCGACCACGATGGATTATGCCCGCTTCTGCCTGATGCTGCGCAACGGCGGCACGCTCGACGGCAACAGGATCATCGGCCGCAAGACGCTGGAGCTGATGGCGTCCGATCATCTCGGGCCGCATGTTGCAACAAATGGCACGCTGCTGTCGCCCGGCCACGGCTTCGGTCTCGGCTTTGCCGTGCGCCGTGAGGCCGGCATTGCGCCCTTCCCCGGCAGCATAGGCCAGTATTTCTGGAGCGGCATTGCGGGCACGTTCTTCTGGATCGATCCGAAGGAGGATCTGTTCGCGGTGTTCATGAGCCAAGGCCCAGGCCAACGCGACTATACGCGCACGCTGGTGCGGGATCTGGTTTACGCGGCGGTGGAGTGACCCGAAGGGTCATTCCGGGTTCGATGCAAAGCATCGAACTATGGTGCGCAATTGCGCACCTTGAGAATCTCGAGATCCCGGGTTCACGCTTCGCGTGCCCCGGGATGACGCCAAAGCTTCAACTGATCGTCGCGCCGCCGTCGATCACCATGGTCTGCCCGGTCATGAAGTCGCCGGCCGCAGAGCCCAGGAACACCGCCGCGCCCGCGATCTCGTCGGGCATGCCGATGCGCAAGAGAGGCGAGCGCGAGGTCGAGGCTTTCAGATTCTCCGGATTGTCCCAAAGCGCTTTCGCAAAATCGGTCTTGATCAGGCCGGGCGCGATGCAGTTCACGCGGATATTGTGCTTGCCGTATTCGCAGGCGAGATTGCGCGCGAGCTGCATGTCGGCGGCTTTCGAGATCGCGTAGGCACCGAGGATGGTCGAGCCCTTGAGGCCGCCGATTGACGAGACGATGATGATCGAGCCGTCCTTGCGCTCGATCATCTGCGGCACCACCATCGAGATCAGCCAATTGTTGGCGACGATATTGTTGTCGAGGATTTTTCTGAACTGATCGTCGGAGATGCCGGCGAGCGGACCGTAGTACGGGTTCGACGCCGCGTTGCAGACCAGCACGTCGATCTTGCCGAAAGCGCGGTTGCTCTCGTCGACGAGGTTTTGCAGATTCTCTTTTGAGGAGATGTTGGCGGCGATCGCGACCGCGGTGCCCTTGCCGAATCTATCGTTGATGCTATTGGCCACCTGCTCGCAAACGTCGGCCTTGCGCGAGGAGATCACCACCTTGGCGCCGTGCTCGGCCATGCGCTCGGCGATCGCGAGCCCGATGCCGCGGGTCGAGCCGGTGATGACGGCAACTTTCCCCTTCATGTCGAACAAGGTCATGTTTCTCTCCCAGAGTATGATTTGACTTGGCTTTGAACCTTACGCCGCAGGCGCGCGGCGGGACAACGGCTCACGCAAGCTTCTTGACTTCCGGTCCCGCAGGCTGGTGCATCGCTGCGTGCGCAGCATCGGCGATCCACGGCTGCTGGTTCACCATCGGCAACCGCCAGACCGTGCGCTCGGGGCTTGCGAAATGATCGAGCCGCGTCACCGAGCAATTGTCGATATCGAATGCGAGTCCCTGCTCCGGCAAGCCGCCGAGCGCAAGGCCGACGGCCGCCTTGATGGTGCCACCATGCGCGACCGCGATGATGTCCTGCCCGGCCGCTTCCACATTGATCCGTTCGATGGTGCGTCGCGTGCGATTATAGAGGTCCATGAAACTTTCGCCGCCGGGCGCAGGCTCATTGATGTCGGCGAACCAGCTGGCGCCGACGGGGCGGCTCGCGATGAACTCGGCGCGGTTCATGCCCTGCCAACGGCCGAGATTCTGCTCGGCGAGATCCGCTTCCCATTTCATCGACGCAGGCCGTGGAAAGCCTGTTGCCCAGATCGCCGCGGCCGTCTGATGTGTGCGCATTAGATTGCTCGAATACCAGACTGCGTTGCGTGGCAGCACCTTGGCAACAGCGTTGAATACATAGGTGTCGCTGATGTCGCAGGCGATGTCGGACTGGCCGTAGATGTTGCCGCCGTCATTGCGCACCGGCGCGTGCCGGACCCACCACCACCGTGTCGTGACCACATTCGGCCTGTCTGCGCCTGCCATCGAAACCCTTCCATCCCGCGTTATGTCGCTGTACGTCAGTAGCGAACGTGTCTCAAGACACTTTGCCGTTTGAAATGTTGTTTGAAATTCCGTCGCGCGGCAAGGGCCGCGTGCGAGCCAAAGGGAGAAGCGCATGGGCCGCTTGCAAGGCAAATCCGTCATCATCACCGGCGCCGGCAGCGGCATCGGCCGCGCCGCTGCGCTGCTTTTCACCAGGGAAGGCGCAAAGCTCATCGCCGTCGATCGCACCGAAGCGGTGAAGGAGACCGTCGAGGAGGTCAAGAAGGCCGGCGGCATCGCGGAAGCCATGATCGCGGATGCCGGCTCCGAGACGGACGTCGTCGCGATGATCGACAAGGCGGTGAAGGCGCACGGCCGGCTCGACGTGATCTGGGCCAATGCCGGCGTCTCGGGCGGGCTCATCCCGCTCGCCGAGCAGACGGTGGAGCACTGGCAGGAGATTTTGCGCGTCAACCTCATCGGGCCCTTCCTCGCCGTGAAATACGCGATGCCGCACATGGTCAAGCAGCAGTCCGGCGCGATCGTGCTGACGGCGTCCGTCGCCGGCCTCAAGGCCGGCGCCAGCGGACATCCCTATGCGGCGAGCAAGGCGGGCGTGATCAGCCTGGTGCAGACCACAGCCTATTCGCTCACCGGCACCGGCGTGCGCATCAACGCGGTGTGCCCCGGCCTGATCGAGACCGGCATGACCAAACCGATCTTCGACCGCGCCAAGGAGCGCGGCACTCAAGACAAGATCGGCCAGCTCAACCCGCTCAAGCGTCCCGGCCAGCCGCACGAGCTCGCGGCGATGGGACTGTTTTTGGCCAGCGACGAGGCCTCGTACGTGAATGGTCAGGCATTCCCGGTCGACGGCGGCCTGACGGCATCGATGCCGTATACGGGCAAGCCGGTTTAACAAGAACCCGGAGTTTTTGCGCACAGCTGGCTCAACGTCGTCTTTGCGAGCCAACGGGTCCGCGCGAAGCGCGGTCCGGTGACAGGCTCCGCGAAGCAATCCAGAATCTTTCCGCGGATACATTTTTGGATTGCTCACATGGGGGTTTGGTGTGTCAAGATTTATGATCAGCTCTTTGTTCGATTGCAGGCCAGCTCTTCGTCCCGACCGTGGGATCTTTCGGAA